>UQOH01000035.1 GCA_900542625.1 uncultured Fusobacterium sp. | reverse complement strand
ATGAAAATATTAGCAGTAGGGGACGTAGTAGGAAATCCCGGAAGAAAAACATTATATGCTTATCTTGAAAAAATGAGAGATAAATATGATTTTATCATTGTAAACGGAGAAAACGCAGCAGCAGGATTTGGAATTACAACAAAAATAGCAGATGAGTTTTTTGAAAAGGGAGTCAACGTAATTACAAGCGGAAATCATATCTGGGATAAAAAAGAGATTTACACTTATCTTGAGGGATCTGACAGAATTTTAAGACCACTAAACTATCCAAAAGATGTAACTCCGGGAAGAGGATATACAATTCTTGAAAGCAGAAAGGGAATAAAAGTGGGAGTAATATCAGCACAGGGAAGAGTTTTTATGCCTCCTATTGATTGTCCTTTCACAAGAATATCAGAAGTTCTTGAAGAGATGAGAAAGCAGTGTAAAATAATAATAGTAGATTTCCATGCAGAAGCTACATCAGAAAAACTTGCACTTGGAAGATACCTTGACGGAAAAGTATCTCTGATTTATGGAACACATACACATATTCAGACAGCAGATGAAAAAATATTTATGGAAGGAACAGGATATCTTTCAGATATTGGAATGACAGGTTCAGACAACGGAATAATCGGAATGTCAGCAGATGTAATCATTCCTAAATTTTTAACTGCTCTTCCTCAAAAATTTGAAGTGGCAGAGGGAAATGAAAGACTTAATGGACTTTCTGTTGAAATAGATGAAGAAACAGGTGAGTGTGTAAGCATAGACAGAATAAATATGTCTTTACAGCAGATAGAAATATTATAAGAGGTGTTGTAAAAAAATGAAAGTAATGGAAATAAAAGTAATTTTTGAAAGTGATGATACAGAAAAAGCTAAAAAAGAGATAGGGGATATTTTCTATGATTTTGGTGCAACAGGACTTAAAATAGAAGAGCCTATGGCACACAAAAACTCTTTGGACTATTATAAAAATGAAAAAGATTTTTTAATGGTAGACCATGCTGTATCAGCATATTTTCCAATGAATATATATGCAGAAAGAAGAAAACAGGCAATAACAAAAAGATTTGAAGAGAAATTTGCAGACAGAGAAGACTTAGTTTATACAATAGATTTTTATGATTATGAGGAAGAGGACTATCAAAACAGCTGGAAAAAATATTTCTATACTCAGAAAATCAGCGAAAGATTTGTTGTAAAACCAACATGGAGAGATTATGAACCTCTTGAAGATGAACTTGTAATTGAGATTGATCCTGGAAGAGCTTTTGGAACAGGAACACATCCAACAACATCTCTTTGTATAAAACTTATGGAGGAAAATATAAAAGAGGGAAATACAGTTATTGACGTTGGAACAGGTTCAGGAATACTTATGGTTGCAGCAGAAAAACTTGGAGCAGGAAGAATAATAGGAACAGATATAGATGCAACAGCAGTTGAAGTTGCAATGGAAAATCTGGAGCTTAACAAAGTGGACACAGAAAAAGCAAAAGCATATGCAGGAGATTTGGTGTCTGTTGTTAAGGAAGAAAAATTTGATGTGGTTGTGGCAAATATTCTTGCAGATGTGCTTTTAATACTTTTAAAAGATATTTCGAGAGTAGTTAAAAAAGATGGACTTGTAATTTTCTCAGGAATTATTGAAGATAAACTTGAGGAGATGAAAAAAGCTGTGGAAAATGTGGGACTTGAAATTCTGGAAATAAAAGCAGACAAAGAGTGGAGAGCTATCTTAATGAAAGCTTAGGAGGAAAATTATATGAGAAATTTCATAATAGCAATAGACGGACCTGCAGGAAGCGGAAAAAGCACAATAGCAAAAATTCTTGCAGAAAAAAATAATCTTACATATCTTGATACAGGAGCTATGTACAGAATGGTTGCTCTGTATTTTTTAGAAAATAATGTAGATTTGGACAATGATGCAGAAGTGAGATTAAATCTTGCTAAAATAAAGCTTGATATAGAAAAAGATAAGTTTTTTGTAAACGGCGAAGATGTATCAAAAGAGATAAGAAGCCCGAGAGTAAGCAACCTTGTTTCATTTGTAGCAAGAATAAAAAGAGTAAGAGAAAGACTTGTTGAACTTCAAAGAGAGATAAGCTACGGAAAAAATGTTATTCTTGACGGAAGAGATATTGGAACAGTAGTATTTCCAAATGCAGACCTTAAAGTATTTCTTATTGCATCTCCTGAAGAAAGAGCAAAAAGAAGACTTAAAGAATATGAGGAAAAAGGAATACAGGAAAATTTTGAGTCAGTTCTTGCCAATATAAAAGAAAGAGATATGATTGATTCTACAAGAGAGGAAAGCCCTCTTAAAAAAGCAGAAGATGCTGTGGAAGTAGATACAAGTTTTATGACTATTGATGAAGTGACAGAAACTATAAACAGATTAATTAAAGAAAAAACAGGTGAATAATATGATTTATAATCTGATTAGAATGCTGCTTTTTATTCCTTTGCAGATTGTTTTGGCATTCAGACCTAAAAAAAGAGCATTTGTTGAAAAAAGAATGAATCAGAATTTTGATTTTCTGAAATGTGAAAAAGAATATGTCTGGGTTCACTGTTCTTCAGTTGGAGAGATAAATCTCTGCGACGCCCTGATAAAAAAACTTTTGTCAGACAGAACAGAAAATATTCTTATCAGCATGTTTACTGATACAGGATATGAAACAGCCAAAAACAAATATTCTAAGGAAGAGAGAATAAAAATAATATATTTTCCTTTGGACAGCAGAAAAGAATTAAGAAAAATTGTTAAGAGAATTAAGCTGAAACTTCTTATCATTATTGAAACAGAGATATGGCCTAACCTGATAAGCATAGGAAAATCAAGAGGGAAAGTTATTCTTGTAAACGGAAGAATTTCAGACAGAAGTTTTAAAAAATATATGAAGTTTAAAAAACTGCTTAAGGGAATTTTGAAAAAAATAGATGTTTTCTTTATGCAGACAGAAGAAGATGCAGAGAGAATAAAAAACATCGGTGCCTGTGCAGAAAAAGTAAGAGTTACAGGAAACTTAAAATTTGATATAGAGCTTCAAAATTATTCTGAAGAGGAAAAAGAGGAACTTAAATCTCTGATTAAGGCTGAGGGCAGAAGAATATTTACTGCTGGAAGTACAAGAACAGGAGAAGATGAAATAGTAATAGATGCTTTTAAAGAACTTAAAAACTATATGCTTGTTCTTGTTCCAAGACACCTGGAGAGAGTTGAAAAAATAGAAAAGCTGATAAAAGAAAAAGAGCTGAGCTATACAAAATACAGCGATCTTCTTGAAGGAAAAGGGGAAAAATCAGATATAGTTATTGTTGACAAAATGGGAGTTTTAAGAAAATTTTATGCTGTATGTGATGCAGCTTTTGTTGGAGGAACTCTTGTGAACATAGGAGGGCACAGCCTTCTTGAGCCTCTTTTCTACAGAAAAACTCCAATATTTGGAAAATATCTTCAAAATGTTAAAGATATAGCAGATGAAATTATGAAAAGAGGAATAGGTTTCAGAGCAGAGGGAAGCGAGGATATCGCTCTGTCTGTGGGAGAAATCAGCAACGGACATATTAAAAATGAAGAGATAGAAAATTTCTTTAAGGCAAACCAGAATGTTGCAGCAAAAATTACAGATGAGATAAATAAATTAATATAGAGCAGAAGTATAGAGAAGAAAACGGAGGAATTGATGATAAAACTAGCAGAAAATGATGATTTCTGGAAACACTTTTTTAAAAATCCCAAAAAAGCATACAACCCGTATATGCACAGATTAAAAGAATTTCCTGAGTATATAATGTATGATAAGGCTGTTATGGATTCATATAAAGGAAAGTGGAACGAGTATTTTAAAAATGATAATCCAATATATGTGGAAATTGGTTCAGGGAGCGGAAATTTTGCAATAGGTATGTGTGAAAAACATAAGGACAGAAACCACATAGCACTTGAGCTTAGATTTAAAAGACTTCATTCTTCAGCAAGAAAATCTAAGAATATAGGGCTTACAAATGTACTGTTTATCAGAAGATTCGGAGAAGAACTTCCGGAGTTTCTTGGAGAGTGTGAGATTTCGGGAATATATATTAATTTTCCAGACCCTTGGGAGGGAAATGAAAAAAACAGAATTATTCAGGAAAATCTTTTCTCTAATCTAGATAAGGTGTTAAAGAAAGGTGGCAAATTATTCTTTAAAACAGACCATGACAAATACTATGAAGATGTGATACAATTAAGCGGAAATTTAGAAAACTATAAGCTGGTATATCATACACCTGATTTACACAACAGCGAAAAGGCAGAGGAAAATGTTCTTACAGAGTTTGAGCAGCTTTTCCTTAATAAATTCCAAAAAAATATTAATTACATTGAGATAGAGAAAATAAAATAATATTTTTGATATTTCATTGTTAATCATAAAATCGTAATTAAATTTTTTTAGGAGGATAAATATGGCAGGATATGTAGTAGTAGGAACTCAATGGGGAGATGAAGGTAAAGGTAAAATAATTGATGTGTTGGCAGATAAAGCTGATTTTGTGGTAAGATTTCAGGGTGGAAACAACGCAGGTCACACTGTTGTTGTTAACGGGGAGAAATTTATTCTGAAATTATTGCCGTCTGGTGTACTTCACGGAGGAACTTGTATAATTGGACCCGGAGTGGTAGTAGATCCAAAAGTTTTATTAGATGAACTTGCATCACTTGAAGTGAGAGGAGCTAAGACTGATCATGTCATAATAAGCGACAGGGCACATATAATAATGCCTTATCATGTAAAACTTGATGAGCTTAAAGAGGCAAATGCAGGAGATAAAAAAATAGGAACAACAAAAAGAGGTATCGGACCTTGTTATGCTGACAAAATATCAAGAGACGGTATCAGAATGGCAGATTTATTAAACATGGATAGATTTGCTGAAAAATTAAAATATAATTTAGAGGCTAAAAACGAAATAATTACAAAAATATATGGAGCAGAACCTTTAAGCTATGAAAAAATTCTGGCTGACTATAAAGAATATGCAGATAAAATAAGACACAGAATTGTTGATACAATTCCACTTCTTAACAAAGCACTTGATGAAAACAAACTTGTTCTTTTTGAAGGAGCACAGGCAATGATGCTCGATATAAACTATGGAACTTATCCATATGTTACTTCTTCATCTCCAACAACAGGAGGAGCGGCAACAGGTGCAGGAGTTTCTCCAAGAAAAATAGATAAGGGAATAGGAGTAATGAAAGCCTACACAACAAGAGTGGGAGAAGGTCCTTTTGTTACAGAACTTACTGGAGAGTTTGGAGAAAAAATGAGAAAAATAGGAGGAGAGTTCGGGGCAGTTACAGGAAGACCAAGAAGATGCGGATGGCTTGACCTTGTAGTTGGAAGATACGCAGCTTTAATAAACGGACTTACAGATCTTGTTATTACAAAAATAGATGTGCTTAGCGGACTTGGAACTTTAAAAATATGTACAGCTTATGATATAGATGGAACTATATATGAATCTATGCCTGCTGATACAGACCTTCTTGCAAAAGCAAAACCTGTTTATGAGGAGCTTCCAGGTTGGGACGAGGATATTTCTCAAGTGAAAACTTTTGACGAACTTCCAGAAAATTGTAAAAAATATCTGAAAAGAGTAGAAGAGATAGTTGGATGTCAGATATCTGTTGTGTCTGTAGGACCTGACAGAAATCAAAATATCCATATTAAAGAAATTTAATTAAAAAAACTATAAAAATTAATAAAAAAATGTAAATTAAAAGGAGTTTACTGCAGAAAAATGCAGTGAACTCCTTTTGTTTTGCCTGTTTATTTTAAATTTAAGAAATATCAAGTATTTTCAGGAAAAAATAAAATTAAAAAGAATTAAAAATTTTAATTTATTTAATAAAGATTATGTATTTTTTAATATATATAAATTAAAACATTATAAAAAATTAAGATTTTTAAATATTTATTGTTTTTATCTTATGAAAATAACTTATCTTTATTTGTTTAAATAAAAAGAATTGTGCTTGAAATTTAACAAAAAATAGAATATACTTAGAAATATAATGATAGGTTTTTTGAATAAAATTAATAACAAATAGTGTAATTACGTAATATATGTTTTTTATTCAAACGGATTAAATAAAACAGGAGGGAGTGAGGGTAATGAAAAAACTGGCAGTGTTTATGTTTATGTGTTTTTCTGCACTTTTTGCAGCGGGAGAAGAAGAAACAAGTATAGATATAAGAAAATATCATCAGCCTATGGAAGAGAAAGTATTTGAACTTGAAGAGGGAGATGTGCAGCAGGAGAAGATCAACGAAGCTTTTTTAATGGGTAAGAAAAGAATTGAGGATCTTAAAAAGAATGAGTTAGAGCTTCTTGACATGGAAACTAAGGCAGGAATGGAAAGAGCAGAGGAGATTAAATACATTGATAAGAAATATGATGAAATCCTTGCAGAATATTCAAAAGCCATGAGTGAAAAAGAGCTTATACTTTTGGAAAACAAAGCATATGAAGAGCAGATAAAAAGATTTGATGAATTGGAAAAAAGTTTAAAAAAATAAAGCTAACGGGGGATAATATATGGTAAATAATATGGAGATAGAAAAAGCCTTAAAGAGATTCATAAAACAGAAAAAAGTTGGTTATTCTGCTGCTATGTTAGTAGCTTCCTCATAACAGGAAGTATTCTTTCTGCTGCAGAATTAAGTTCTAATGAACTTCTTTTAAAAGATGTTCAGATAAAAAAAGCAGAGCTTCTTAAAAAACTTGCAGCAAACAACGAAAGACTGGAAGAGATAGACAAAGAGATAGTTGCTCTTATAAAAGAAGGGGATTCTTATGCAAAAACTCTTGAGAACAACAAGCAGTTTTTCTTCCCTTTAACTTGGGAACACAGACATGCGAGCAAAGCAGACGACAATGGATTTTTTACTGATGGAGGTAAAGATGGGATACCAGAAATACCAGATTTAAAAATACCTGAGTATAAAGAACCTAATGTTCCAACTATACCAAATATTCCTGATTTGCCTGAAATTTCTGTAAATATTCCTAAAATAGAGCCGGATTCAGTAGGAAAACCAAGTATAACATTAGATCATGCACAGGTAGATACATATAAACCTGAATTTGAATTTACAGTAGAGGGAATAGATGACATTACTGTTGCAACAGAAGGGGTAGAAGTAGGAAATATTGTAATAGAAACTCCTGAGCCAGGATCAAATTTATCAGATGTAACAGGTTCAATGGTTGATATAAGTAAAATAACAATAAACAGTATTTATGATCCAAGATTTATAACAAACCCTGAAGAATTTACCGTAACAAAAGTAGATGCTCCAGCTAAAGCTGAATTACCAGTAATTAACGTAAATGCAGGTGCGTTTGGACAGGGTGCTGGTGGAATAATGGATGATGATTCAGGTGATAATGGCGCAATAGTTGAAAACTATAAAAAATATGATACAACAAATTTGATAGTAGATTTTAGTGGAAATACTGGAATAGGATATACAGGAAATTTTAAAATTGATGAACTTAATACGATAAGTGAAACTACTCTATTACTACGTAAAGAGTTAACAAAAGATGCTAAGTCAAATACATTTGCTTTTATAAGTGACACTAATGCTGTTGACGCTAATATTTCTGGGAATTATACTATAAACTTTAAGGAAGAAGATAATAATAAAGTTTCAGATGATGACCATGTAAGAATATTCGTAAGTTTAAATCCTGCTGGAGTTGGTGGAGGATATACAAGTGAAGGGAAATATGATGGGAAAATTAAATATAATAATATAGGAGAAACAACAGGAAATTACGAGTCTATATCGACAGCAAGTGATCAAGTGAAGGTTATGACGTTAAGTGGAAATGTTACGTTATCTAATAATACTGAAAAAGGAGTATTAGTAGGAGCGGATCATCAGACTTGGGATAGAAAGATGATAGAAAACTCTTATGGCTATGCAGATTCTAGTAATAATTATGATGGTACAAAAGATACTTATTATTTAAATTCTTATTCTGTTCTTTTAAATACTGGAAAAATAATTCTTTCTTCTGGAAATAAAATGCTTGGAATAATGATTGATGTAGAACATTCAGCTACAAATAATCTTTATAAAAAAGTAAACCACAAAACAATAAATAATGGAGAGATTATAGTAGAAAAAGGAGTATCAAATAGTATAGCTGTATCGTTTGAAGAATCTACAGATGAGGAAAACAAAAACTATCATTTAAGAGATGATGCTTATTTAGGAAAAATAACACTAAATGGAAATAATAGCTATGGTTTAAGAATGGCAAATATATACAATAATAAAACAACTTTAGATAATTTAACTACTGATATGAAAAATACATATTATGATGATACTAATATATATGGTGGTGGAAAAGTAACATACGGTGTAGGTCCAAATAATACGTCTACAACAATAGAAGTTACTAGTGATATTCAAGTAAATGGAAATAGTAATGTAGGAGTATCCATAGCAAAAAGTTTAAGTAATAATGCAAAATATGTAGATACAGATGGAAAATATGCATATTATGAAGGTGGATCAAGTAAATCTTCAGAAGGAGGAAAAGTAAACCCTATTGCTAATGTTCACGGATTAAAAATTACTGTTGGAGGAATAGGAACAGAAAAACCTGCAGATATGCCAGAAAATGAATTCAATGGTGCAGGAAATATTGGATTCTTAAGAGACAGAGATTACTCTGATAATAATAAAAATGATATGATTATTGGAGAAATTGATGGTGGTAAAGAAGCAATAACAAGTATTGATTTTGTAAATGGAGCAACAAATTCTGTACTTATCAGAAGTGACAAATATGGAATTACTGTAGAAAAAAATCTTGCTGTTACTGGAGTTTTAAGTGAAAAAGATGCTAAAGAGTTTAAAAATACAGTTCTTCAAGCAACAGCTTCAAGCTGGACAGATGGAGCAGATAAAAAACATTCAGTTGGAAATATAACAAACGAAGGAATAATATCTGGAATAAAAAATACTGATGGAACTATAAATATTACAAATGGACTTGTTGGTATGATGGCAAGTGGATCTTTAGATGCTGATGTTGAAGATACAGATATTATTAAAGGCAGCAAAAAATATTCAACAGTAAGAAATACAGGTACTATAGAATTTAATGGAACAAGCAACATCGGTATGGCTGTTCTGGAAAATAATATAGGAGAACTTCAGGGAGCAGGAACAGGAAATACAGAAAGAGCTGTAATTAAAGTAAATGCGACTGCTGCATCAGATGATGAAACAGAATATAATCTTGGTATCTATAATGAAGGAAAATTTGATATAGATAATGCATTAATAGAAACTAACGGTGTCGGAAGTATGGGTATCTATAATCTTGATACTGATAAAACTAATCAAGATGATGCAACAGTTACTATAGATAATACTAATATTAATGTAAGTACAGGAGCAGTAGGAATATATACTGTTGGAGGAAGTGTTACTTCTGGTGAAGGATTGAATATTATAGCTGACGGAGCATCAGCAGACAATAAAGGTGGAATAGGTGTTTATGCTGCTGAGGGAGCAAAGGTTGATTTAACAGGTGCAAATATTAATGTAAAAGGAACTGTTGGAATTGCTTCAGTAGGAGCAGGAACAGATATTCAAATAAAAAATAGTACAATCACTTATGATGGTGATGGATATGCGCTTTATACTGATGATGGAGGAATAACAGGCGGAAGTAAAATAAGTTCATTACAAGGAACAACTCTTAATTTGGAAGGAAAATCTTTTGGAATGAAACTTGATTTAGGTGGTACTGGAAGTGCAACAAAACCAGAAGATCAGCCAATAAATCTTGAAGGATTAACAATTAATGTAAATTCTAATGATGCAACAGTATTTAATCTTGTGCATGAAACAGGCGGAAATTATAATGTTACAGGATTGTTGGATAAACTTAAAGAGAATATTTTAACAGCAAGTGGTTTTGATATAACTACTATTGGTGGAAGTGCAGACAGATATAAAACAGCAATAGTAGATGGTGGAAAACTAGAAATAAATGGCAATATAGCTCAATCAGATGCAGCAGATAAATACGGATTCTTCTATTTTAAAAGATTCCTTGGACAAAGACTAGATGTAAAAGTAGGTGATGGAATAACAGTAGATGGAACTATGTCAGCTGAACATGCCAATAAATATTTTGCCGGGCAGATGGTCGGTCTTGAAATGAACTCAAGTTCTTATGCAACAAGTAATAGTGAGGCAAAGATTACTCTTAATAATGGCGCAACAGTAATTGCTAACAGATTAAATGGAACTGATGCTGACAAAGGCGCAATAGGAATTTATGGAAACTATGGAACTATTACTCTTAATGATGGAAGCAAGGTAGTTGTAGAAGGTTCTGTAAATGCTGATGGAAACGTTCAAGAAGGAGCAACTGACGAACAATTAGCAAACTGGGAAAAGATAGATGGAACTAAGCAAGACACAACTTTTGATGAAGGTGTAGGAATTTATGCAGTTAATGGAACTGATGTAATCGCCAATGCAAATTCTGAAATAACTGTACATGGAAACAAAGCAGTAGGTATCTATGGTCTGACATATAGAGAGGAAAATGGTAATCCTGTTGGAGCTGAGTTTGGAGCGAATGCAGATAATCAAGGAAAAATTAATATTTCAAATGCAGGAACTATAGATGTAGCTTATGGAACAGGAACAGTAGGAATTTATGCTGAAAATAATAATGATACTGATAAAAATATTGCTGGAATACAGATTAACAGAGCAAATGCTAAAGTTGAAAACACTGGAACAATTAAAGTAGGAACAGCAAGTGATACAGTATCAAGTGTTGGTATTTATGGACAGGGAGCTGAAATAACAAACACTGGAACTATTGAACTTGGAAATGGAGAAAATAATCATGGTTCAATAGGAATTTATGCTGATAATTCTGAAATAAAAGAATTTGGAACTATAAAATTAGGAAAATATTCTACAGGTGCAATTATTACTAACGGAGGTACAGCAGAAGGAGCAACTGGAACTTTAGTTCTTGAAAATAATGCAGGAGTAACAGATAATATTACTATAGGACTAAGTTATGATAGTGTAGGAACAACCACTGATTTTGAAACAGCTAAATTTAATATAGATGCTTCTAATGCAGCTGGAGTAAAGGCTTTGACTGTTAAGAATGGATTTGTAGAATATGGAGATACAGCTGCTACAGGTAATAGTACTATAAGTATTAACGGAGAAAACTCAAGAGGTATTCGTGTTCTTGATAATGGAACTATTAAAGTGAATGAAAATGCAGTTATTAATGTAGGAAAAGAAGGAGATACTCTTGGCGAAAATCAAAATGGTTCTATAGGTATACTTGCTATGGATAGTAATGGAAAAATTAACAATCTTGGAACTATTAATGTAAATAGTGAAAAAGGTATTGGAATTTATCTTACTAATAAAAATGCAAAAGAAGGAAATGAAAATAGTATTGAATCAATGGGAACTATTAATTTGATTGGTAAAAATACTACAGGAGTTTTTGTTGATAATGGAACTATTGATTCTGATGATTTTACAAAGATTAACAATAGTATTCATTTCGGGGAAAATTCAGAAAATGTTGTAGGAGTTTTTGCAACTAACAGTAGTGTGACTTTAGGTGATCAAACAATATTAGATAATAAAGAAGAAATAACAGATGGTACGGGAGCTGTAACAGGAACAAAAGTAAACGGAAGAGCAAATATTCTTGTATATGCTGATAATAAAACTGCTGTAACTAATAAAGGAAAGATTATAGTATCAGATAAACTTAATTATAATGAAGATAATACAAAAACAGCCAGAACAATAGGATTATATCTAGATCATGGAAGCAGCTATGATGGAATTGGAACTATTACAGCTGAGCAGGGAGCTATTGGACTTTTTGCAGCTACAGGAACAAAAGTTGATTTAGCCGGAGGAAAACTTGTAGTAGATTCTAAAGGTGTAAGCACTACAGGAGCTGTTCTTCAAAATGGAGGAACTGTAAATGCTGCAGGAACTCAGATTGTTTTAACTAATACAGTTAAAGATACATATACTGGAACAGGAAATACAAATAAAGCTCTTGGAATTTATGCTGATGGAACAAATATAGAAATAACAGGAGATACAACTAGTATAAAATATGGAACAGATACTGTTGTAGATCAAGCTGCAAATCTTAAAGATGGAAGTAACGGAACAGGAATCTATCTTGTAAATGGAGCAAAAGCACAAGGTGGAGGAACAATTAATGTCACAGGAAATGGAATTGAAATAACAGGTGTAGATGGTAAGAAAACAACTTCATCAAGTGTTGCTTTATATTATGCTGGAGTAAGTGATAATGGTACTCCACAAGATACAACTGACGATATTGCAGCAGCAGGAATAGAAAATAATGTAAACCTTAATATTACAAAAGGACATTCTATAGGAATAGTTGCTGCTAATGATGGACTTGTAAATAATGGAAGTATATCTATGACAGGAGCAGCTGCTGATAAAGGACAAAGAATAGGAGTTTATGCATCAGGAAACAGCTTCACTCAAAGTGGCGCTATAACTCTTGGAGAAAATACTGTAGGTATATACAGTGTTAAAGATGGACAAACTTTAACTCTTAATACAGAAATCACAGGAAAAGGATCAGATACAGAAACTTTAAATAGAGCTGTTGGAATTTACTCAGACAACACTGGTACAACAATAAAAATCAATGAAGTAACTGATAAAGAAAGTATAAATTTAGCAGGAAGATATGATGTTGGTGTATCAGCAAAAGGAATTGTAAATAATGCAGGAAGTATAAAAGTTACAGGAGCAAGCGGAACAGGTGTTTACTTAACAGGAACTAATGCTGTTTATAATGGAGCAGACGGAACTGTCACTGCTGATAGAGTAACTGAAGAAACTGGAACAACAGCAATAGGAATTTATCTGAATGATGGAGCAAAAATAGAAACTTTAGGAAATCTTACTTTAGGTAAAGGAGATACAGGAATCTATCTTGGTGAAACAAGTTTAGATGGAAGTCAATTTAAAGATGCTGTAGACGGTAAAGGAAAAATAGATATTTCTGGTTCTAATGAAGCGATAGCTATAGCAGCTTCTTCAGGAACAAATAATGATTTAGATGTAAAGAATCTTGATATAACATTAGGAAAAGGTTCTGTAGGAATTTATGCTCTTGATTCAGATGTAAATATTTCAGGAGTAAACATTGATGCAACAGCAGAAGAAGCAACAAGCGATGCTACTTCTTCTACAGGAATTTATCTGAAAGAATGTAATTTAACAAATGGACAAGGTGGACATAATCATTCTCCTTATTACATAGATAATTCTGTTATAACAATTAAAAAAGGAGTAGGAATTCTTCTTGGAGCAGACTCAACAGGTGCAAACAGTAAAGATGCACAACTTGATCTTAAAGGAACTACAATAAATGTAGATTCTTTTGCTGATGAAGGAATGGGAACTGGAGGAGAAAAAGAAACAGGAATAGGAATCTATGTTCAGGCAAACGGAGAACTTCTTGAAAATGGTTATTATGAAAAAGATTCAAGTGGTAATTTAACTACGACAGCTAGAAAAGAAAATACTTACAACATTAAAGATGGAATAGGTGTTTATGGAGCTAAAGGTTCAACATTAACATTTAATAATGATGTAATGAATCTTAGCGGATATTCTATTGGAGCATTTACAGAAGGCGGAGAAATTACTTTTAAAGAAGGAGCTGAAGTTAATTTTAAAGCAGATAGTGAAAATAAAATAACAGGTTCTGTTGCTTATGCTTTAAATGGAAATATTACATCAGATGTTGATATAGAAGTTGGAAGTGTTACAGGAAATATAAAAACAGATGGCTTTATAGGTTTAGCAACAAATAACACTGCAACTGGAACAGGAACAGGCAGCAAAATAACTAATACTGGAGATATGACTATAGTAGGAGCTAACTCTGTAGGAATCGGAGCTTTTGGTAATGGAACTCTAAATAATACTATAGAGAATAGTGGAATTATTACTGTTTCAGGAATAGGCGGAGTTTCAGGAAAAATGTCTGCAGGAATTTATTCAGAAAGTGCAGATATAGATAATAAAGGAACAATTAATGCTGGTTCAAATGCAGCTGGTATACTTTATGAAGGAAAAGGACACTCTATTAAATCAACAGGTGATATAAACTTAATAGGAATAAGAGGAATAGGTGCATATCTTGAAGGTACAGCTACAAATGTTGAGTTGAACGACATTACTGCAGTAAAAGAAAATCCAAATAGTTCTGTTGAAGGAAATCTTGGTATTTATATGTCAGGATTAACAAATAAAGATGGCAGAGCACTAACTGCAACATTTAATAATATTACTCTTGATAAAAATAGTATGGGAATTTACATTGATAAAGAAGTAACACAAGATAGTTCTATAAGCAGTAATGTTATAATAAGTGGAAATGAAATAAAAGTTGGAACTACAGATGCTGGACAAGCTGTTGGAGTGATGGTTGCCGGTGGTTCAAAAGTAGATTTAACAGATACAAAAGTTACACTTGGTAAAGGTGGAACAGCATTATATAACAATGGCGGAACAGTAGAATTAAATGATATTGGACAATTATCAGTAGGATCAGGAGCAACAACTCTTAATAATAATACAACATTAATGGGAACTTTAATAAACAGCAATGGCGGAACAGTAACAATTGATAAGGTTACTAATAATATTAATGTTGATGGACATTTTGGAATTGTAGTATCTAGCGGCGGAACAGTAGAAAATACAGATGCTGATAATACAAATAATTTAATAATGACTGTATCTAATAAAGGAACAGGTATTGTTATAGCAGAAAATTCAACTGTAAATTTAGGAATCGATGAACTTATAGTTCAAGGAGATAATTTAGATCATACTGCTGGCTCTTCTGAAACAGTAGGAGTATACTACAAAGATTCAGAACTTAAAGCTGGAGATTCAACAATAAAAAATTCAGTGATAACACAAAAAGGACATAATACAGTTGGACTTGTTTTAGACAATGTAAAAGGAACAGCAGAACGTGATATTATATTAGGAAAAAATACAGATGCATGCGACAGTATAGGTATAGCAGTAATGAACAGTAATACAAAAGAAAATGTTTCTACACCAAATGACGAAGCTCTTCTTATAAAAGGAATGATTGATGTTGCTGGTGAAGGAAATATAGGACTTGGAGTAAGAGAAGTTAATGTTAATACAATAGGTAATATAACATTAACTGGAGGAACTGAAGGAAGTTTCTATCCAATAGGAGTATATCTGACTTCTGATAAAGCAGGAGAACATTATAAATATACAGGAAATGGAGATTTAAATGTATCAGGAAATGGAACTGGTGTTCTTGGAGAAAATTATGATATATCATACTCAGGAAATGTAACAGTTGATGGAGCAAGTATAGGTATAATTGGCAAAGGAACTTCAGACAAAGTAAAAATAGAATTAACTAGCGGAAGTATTACAGCAGCTACAACAAGCATGAACACATCTTTTGATAAACCAGCTATAGGAATCTACGGAGAAAATGCAGATATTACTATAGGAAGTGAAACTAATAAAGTTGATTCTGTTATTGGAGGAAAATTAGCACAAGGCTCTAATGATATGGGAATTCTTCTTAGAAAAGAAGGAGATATAACATATAATGGAAGCATGGATATAGGAGCAGGAGGTTCTATAGGAATCTACAGAGAAAACGGTAATGGAAATATAACTGTAAGTTCTGGAGAATGGGCAGTAGGAGAAGATTCATATGGAATTATTTCAAGAAATGAAGCTGATAAAGATAATGGATACACAGGAACTATAAAAAATGCTGCTAATATGACACTTAAAACTTCTGCAATAGGAATTTATACTTTTGGTAATATAAATGTTGAAAACTCTGGAAATATAACTGTAGGAGAAGCTGATGGAACAAATGGTTCTATTGGAATTTATATGCAGAATAATAAAGCTAATACTCTGGCAAAAGGAACAAATACAGGAACTATAACTGTAAACCATGAAGGTTCAGTTGGAATACAGGCAGTAGGAAATGTTCAATTTACAAATAATGGAACAATAGAAGTTGATAATGGAGCAACAGGAGTATATGCTACTTATGGAGCTGAAATTATTAACGGAGCAGGAGCTTCTATAATTCTTGGTGACAATGTTGCTGGTACAGATAAAGATAATATAAGTACAGGAATGCTTGGAAAAGGAACTGGAACAGTAATAAGAAACTTTGGAATAATAGAAGCAAATGATGGAATAGGAATGTCTGTAGATGATGGAGCTAAGTTATATAATGAAAAAGGTGGAGTTATCAATGTTGATAATGGTATAGGAATACAAGGAGCAGAAGGTTTCCTTTACAATTCAGGAGAAATTAACCTTACTGAAAATGGTTCTGGTGAAAAAGAAGATATATTTAAACCAGACGGAGCAAAAACTAGCGGAACAAGAACAAACGAAATTGCAAATGAAACAAACAGAATTATAAAAATAGCTGAAAATCTTGCAAGCGTTGGTTCAGGATATGTAAGTAAAGGTGGAGTTTTAAATTCAGATTATGATCTTAAACTTGAAAATCCAACTGTAGATATTACAGCAGGAAATGGAATTGGATTTGTTGCTCCTGAAATTTCAGGAGAAATAAAACTTGATTCTAACTTTGCAGGAACAGGAAATGGATATTCATATACTGTAACTGACTTCTCACCAGAGGATAACATCAGAGTAAATACTTCAAAACTATTCAGATCAGAAATAAAAGAAGGAGATCTTTACGTTAATAAAGTAGACTATAAAGAATTAGCTCATGACAGCAATGTAAATGATATGTCAAATTTATATGATGGATTAGATGAACTTCTAAGAGTATCAGAAAAAGATCAGGATATCTTGAAGAAATTTAACCAATATATTGATGGATTGAAAGATGTTAACTTTGATTCAAGATATGCAGAAGCTATAAGTGAATTCAAAGGAAATATCTATGCAAATGTTCAATCAAGAATGCAGGATATCAACAGATCATTTGATAATTCATTTGATGAAATGGAACAATCATATAATCTTTCTAAAGATACAGATAAATTCAGCGTAATCTATACAAATGGAGATTACAAAAACTCTAAAGCAGGAATAATAGATTATGATTATAATATAGCCGGATTAATGTATATGAAAGAGTTTGAAGGATTAGAGTACGGAAACAAATATGGATATACTTTCGGATTCACAGGAAGTAAATTTGAATTTGAAGATGCAGCTGGTTCAGAAGAAAAAGTTTACTCATTAAGAGCAGGTGCTCATAATGTTAAAGACTTTGGAAATGGATTAGATATGTTAAGTAAAGTTGAAGCAGGATACAACTATCATGATACAGAAAGAAAAATGGCAATACCTGATGTATATGAAAATGATGCAGACTTCAATTCTTATCATGTAAGCTTAGAAAACAAATTCAGAAAAACTCTATACGAAGATTACGAAAATGAATTTGGAACATATTTAGGATTAGATCTTGAGTATGGAAGATTTGATGATATCAAAGAAGATGGTGTAGCAAGACTTAAAGTTAAAGGAAATGATTACTTCATCAGTAAGCTTGAAACAGGATTTGCAGGAACAGGAAGAAAATATCTTGGAAACGATTGGACAATGAAACTTACTGGAGATGTTGGATATTCTTATGACTTTGGTAAAAACTACGGAGAAAACAAAGCTAAATTAAGAGATGCTTCAGAAGGATACTACAGCTTAATGAGCGAAGTAGAATCAAGAGGAGCTGTATCAGGAAAAATCGGTGTTGGATTTGAAAAACTTAACCACTTAGGTGTAACTCTTGAAGGAGAAGTTGCAAAAGACTTTAGAAGAGATGAGGAATACTGGAAAGTTGGATTAAGATTTAACTACAAATTTAACAAGGAAGATGCTGTAACAACAATAAGAAATACTTTCAATCTTTTAGGAAATCATTTTGCTTTCGATAAAGATGAAGTAAACAGCAGAGATAAGAAGATAATATCTGAAGGTTCAAGACTGATAGACAAACACAATGTTAAAGGAACTATAATTATAGAAGGACATACAGACAGTTTTGGAACTGAAAAATATAATCAAAACTTATCAGAAAAAAGAGCAGCAAATGTAGAAACAGAATTTAGAAAAAATATCCAAAAAGCAGAAAACATTCAATATGATACAAAAGGATATGGAGAATCAAGACCGATAGAATCTAATGATACACCTGAAGGAAGAGCAGCAAACAGAAGAACAGACGTAAAATTTATAGACAAAAGATAAATAAACAGTTAAAATAGAAGAGGAAGGATTACAGTCCTTCCTTTTCTAAAAATTTGGGCAAAATTGATGGGAGGACACAATATATGAAAAAACATTTATTATTAGTATCAGCTTTTGTATTTTTATTTGCAGGATGTGAAAGCCAGTCTGGGACAACATCTTCTCAAAAAACAGCAAAAATAACTCTTACAGAAACAGAAGTAAAAGATATGGGAAGCAACTCTAATGCGGCAGCTCAGCTTCTTGTAAGAAAAGCAGTGTTAAATGAAATGAAAGGTGTAAAATATACTGAAGAAGAGAAAAAAGAGCTGGAAGAGATAAAGAAAAATATAGAAATAGAATATTTCTTAAACAAAAAAGCGATGGAAACAGCAAATGTTGATGATATGGAAGTACTTCAAGTATATAAAGATAATATGGATAAATTAAAAGAGGCAGATATTGTTCAGGTTCTTCCACAGATTAAAGACCAAATGCTTCTTCAAAGAAGAGAGGAAGAAAAAGTAAAATATATGAACTCTCTTGTGGACAAATACGATTTAAATGCTGAGCTTAAAAAACATTTCCCTGAGATAGACAAGGCAGCAGAAGTGAAACCTGCTGAGGAAAAGAAAGCTCCTGAAGCTGTAAAAGCTGAACCGGAAAAAGCAGAAAATAAAGAAGAGAAAAAAACTAAATAAATTTTAATAATAACTCTGGTGTTTATGCACTGGAGTTATTTTTTATGTCAAAATAAATGTAAAAAAAACTTAAAATATTATATAGATAATGATATAATACTTTATATAAATATAATTTAATAAAATATAATGTCAAAATAAGTGTAAAAAAAACTTTAAAAAAGAGGAGGAATATGAATAATATAGCAGCAGAGATAAAAAATATTTTGTTAAGTGAAAATAATAATATTTTAGATACTAAAGTATTTTTTTCAAAGGATTCAAATTATGCCGTTTTCAAAACTTTGGAAAGAATGGTTAAAAAAGGAGAATTAAAAAGAGCTGAAAAAGGTTTATACTATATTCCTCAAAAGTCTATTTTTGGAGAACGTCCTCTTTCTATAAAAGATTTTATACAAAAATATCTTTATATTGGAGAAAAAAGAATAGGCTACATTACAGGAATTAATTTATTTAATAAGTATGGACTTACAACTCAGCTTTCCAATACTATTAAAATAGCAACTAATGTAAGAAAAAATTCAAGAGAGTTTGATGGAAGAAAAATAGAATTTATTCGAAATAAAGCTCCAATAACAGATGAAAATATAAAGTATCTTGAAATTTTAGATATATTAAAAAATTTAAAAAATATTCCTGATTCTAATATAAAGGAAAATTATTTTATGATGAAAGAGATGATTTTAAAATTGGCTTATGAAGAGATAATCATCTTGTTAGATTTAGCCGAAAAATATTATACAGCTGTGGTACTGGCTTTATTAGGAAGTATGGTAGAAGAAAAAAATATATTAAGAGTGAAAAATATAAAGAAAAAAATAAATAAAACAACAACTTTTAAATTAAATTTAAATTTAAAAAATGGAAAAGAGTGGAGGATAAGTTAATGATACTGCATAAAGATTTACAGAATTTTAAAGCTTTAATATCTCTTACAGCTAAAGATATGGGAATTTTAGAGTTTTATATAGAAAAGGATTATTGGGTAACTTATATTCTAAAAAAATTAAGCAGCAGTTCTTTTTAAAATGATGTTGTTTTTAAAGGCGGAACATCTCTTTCAAAAGGCTACAATGCTATTAATAGATTTTCTGAAGATGTAGATTTACAACTTATTGATTCTGATTTAAGTGACAATCAAAAGAAAAAATTGTTAAAAAATATAGAGGAGGAAATAACAGAAGGAATGATTTATCTTCCTAAACATCCAAGAGAATCTAAAAGTGGGAATATAAGAAAAACCATATATCAATATCCTATACAGATAAACGAAGAAAATAAAGGACAAGTAAGTGATGTTATAGTTTTGGAGATTAATTCTTTATCTAATCCTGAACCAACTGAAATTCTGGAAATAGAAAGTTATATAGCAAAATATTTAAGAAAGATAAATAAGTCAGAATTTGTTTCACAATTTCAATTAGAAGGTTTTAAAGTCAATGTGCTTTCAGTAAAAAGAACCTTTATTGAAAAATTATTTGCAGTTTTAGACTATACTTTTGAAGATGATGCTGAGACAGAACTCGGAAATAAGATAAGACATCTTTACGATTTACACAAACTTTATCAGCTTAAGGAAATTAAAGAATTTTTGAAAGTAGAAGATTCATTTAAGACAGCTTCTAAAGTGGTGATTCAAAATGATTTCTTTGGGAAAAGAAGAAATATTATTTATAGAAATTCATTTTTATATGATGATTTTGATAGAATAGATAAAATAGCGAGAGTATATAATAATAAATTTAAAAGTATGGTTTTTGGAGATCTTCCTTCTTTTGAAGACTTAAAGAACACTTTAAAGGTTTTATTAAATTTTCTTGAAAAATGGGAAATGGAATATAGAACAAAAGAAAAATAATAGAAAAAAAGCATAGTTTAATTACTCTGCTTTTTTTATTTTTAATTTTTTTTTATTTTTACAAAAATATGTTAAAAAATAGATAAATTTAATCTGTATTTATACATAAGGCGTAGAAAAATGATTGAAAATCAAGGGAAAATGGAATATAATGAGGTAAGAGAATATAAGGTGTTCATATAGTTTTATATTTAAATATTCTACAAAAAAATTGTTGAAAAATTAGTAGAAGAAAATAAAATAGTAAAAGCAGTAGAAATAATTATAATTAATTATACACATCTATCATTTGATTAAATCTATTCTTATCTAATTTCATGTTCTAAAATCAAAATTTTTCATGTTATTTTTCCAAACACTATTTTTTTAAAATTCCGTTTTTTCAGCCTTAAAAAACATCTTTTTTTGTCAAAAATGGTCAATTTTTGAGTTCGTGGTTTCACAAAACCCTATTGAAACAACTAAATTTTTCTGATATAATCTCACAAGATTCGTTTGAATGTACGAAAAAAATTATACAAAAGGAGAGAAGATGTTATATTGTAAAGATTGTTACTTAAAAAAGCTTATACTTAAAGGAAAAAAGAATATTAATAAAGGAGAAGACAATTTTTGTGAATGTAATTTGGTTTTTCATGAAAGATGCAAAGATTATGTTAGAAGAGCATCAAAAAACCCGATGGACTTTATACACAAATTATGCTCAGAATCTGAGATTGCTTTTCTAATGGAGGCTGCTGAAAAAATAGGGCATCTTTCATCTCCAAGAGCTCTTGCATATTTTCTTGAAACAGATATAAAAAAAGTGATAGCAGCTGTTAAAGAGGGAAAACTTCCTGCTCTTAAAAATAATGAGCAGTATTATATTAAAACTTTGGAAATACTTCCGCATATAGATAAAATTAATTTATAAAAGGCGTGTGAAATAAAATGTCAGAAAAATATAAAATAGAACAGGAAATGAGGGAATATCTTTTAAAGAT
>UQOH01000034.1 GCA_900542625.1 uncultured Fusobacterium sp. | reverse complement strand
TAAAAATTCATATGTTTGAGTGATGAAATCACGAGTTTATGAATTTTAGTTTTGTGAGCAATATCAATAGCAGATTTTTTTACGTAAATAATTTTAATTTTAAAACTTTACTTTACTTTAATATTGAATATATTTTATCCATATCAAGATGTGTTCTCATTATCTTTGCCAATCTCTTATATTCTTTTTCTTTGAATGTTTCCAAATTCATAAAATCAAAAAGAGGATTAAGCCCTTTGGCAGCTCTTATTTTATTCAAAAGTTTTCTTGTGAATTTAGGTGAATCAAATATTCCGTGAATATATGTTCCGATAATATTATTATGGCATACAAGGCTGAAACTTCCATCTTCCACAACAGAATAACTTGTATCTCCTGTTGTAACTCCCTGATGAATTTCATAACCGTTTATCTGCATTCCATTAAAATCTTCAAGAATTCCTGAACAGTTTTGAAGAATCATATTTACCTGTTTTGTATATTTCTTGCTTTCCATTTTTGTAGTAATATCTAAAAGTCCCATTCCTTCAATTTTCAGATATGAACTTTCAACCTGCTCCAAATCTTTTATGCTTTTTCCAAGCATTTGGAATCCGCTGTGGATACCTATAATTATTTTTCCCATATCAGCAAGCTCTTTTATTCTTTTAGCTATTTTTCTTTCTTTAATAAGGCTGAAATCATAAATAGCATTTTTACTTCCGGGAAGAATGATAATATCAAAATCATCTGTAAGCTGTTCAGCTGTTTCTATATATTGAAGATGTACATCATCATACATTAAAAGAGAATTAAAATCAGTAGAGTTAGAAAGCTTGTCAAATTTTATAACAGCAATATTTATCTCTTTTTGATTATTCATGGCTGAAAGAGAATCATGTGTATAGCTGTCCTCTTTTTCTAAATTTATTTTAGTGAAAGGAATTACTCCAAGACATGGAATATCCAGTCCCTGTTTTTTAAATGCATTATCCATCATAGTAATTCCGCTTTCCAAAAGAGATTCGTCTCCTCTGAATTTATTTATAATATACCCTTTTATTCTGTTTCTGTCAGACTCATTAAGAAGCATTACAGTTCCATAAATAGAAGCAAAAACTCCTCCTCTTTCAATATCTCCTATAAGAACAACAGGGGCATTTACAAGTTCAGCCATTCCCATGTTTACCAAATCAACTTCTCTCAAATTAATTTCAGCAGGACTTCCTGCACCTTCAAGAACACCTATATCAAATTCTTTTTTTAATTTGTTGTAATTTCTCACAGCAATTTTTTTAAACTTGCTTGAATTACTGTAATATTCCTGAGCGTTCATATTTTTAAAAGGAACTCCTTCTATAATAACCTGAGAACAGTCTTCTCCTCCTGTGGGTTTTAAAAGAATGGGATTCATAAAACATCTTGGAACAGCATTACAGGCTTCAGCCTGAACAACCTGTGCTCTGCTCATCTCTTTTCCGTCTATATCAACAAAAGAATTAAGAGCCATATTTTGAGATTTAAAAGGGGCTACTTTATATCCGTCTTGAGCGAAAATTCTGCAAAGCCCTGCTGTAAGAATTGATTTTCCAACTGACGAACCAGTTCCTTGTAACATTATTTTTTTATGCATATGACACCTCTTTTTCAAAATTAATTAAACTCTCTATCCTATTAGTATAATATAAATTTATATAAAATTGAATTATTTTTTTCCAAATATAAAAAATTACCCCTAAAACTTTTTTTCAAAAAAATATGAAAAACTATGTATATTAACATTACGTTTTGGTTAATATATAATAAAGTGAATCAAAAATAATATAAAAATCGGAGGGAAACATATGGCGAAAAAAGTTAGTTTTTGGGAGTTTTTCCAAGGATTAGGAAAAACATTTGTACTGCCTGTATCATTACTTGCAGCATGTGGTATTATGTTAGGAGTAGGAAGTTCTTTAGCAAGTCCGGTTACTGCAGAAATTCTTCCATTCTTAAACAATTCAATTTTAAATGCGTTTTTTAATTTTATGGCAACAATCGGATCATTTGCATTTTCAAATCTTCCTGTAATGTTTGCAATTGCAATTCCTTTAGGTCTTGCTAAAGAAGACAAAGGTGTAGCAGCATTCTCTGGATATGTTGGATTTACAATGTCACACCTTGCTGTAAACTTCTTATTAAAAACTACTGGAAACTTAGCTTCACCTGAAAATATGAAAGCAGCAGGGCAGGCTATGGTTATGGGAATCCACAGTATTGATACAGGGGTTATTGGAGGACTTATAATTGGTATTATCGTTTACAAAGTTCATGAAAAATATCGTACAATAAATCTTCCTGATTTCTTAGGATTCTGGACAGGATCAAGATTTGTTCCTATTGCAACAGCTGTTATAGTTGGTATTGTAAGCTTATTAATTCCATTTATCTGGCCTTTCTTCAATAACATTATTATTGGAATAGGAAACTTAATCAGTAAATCAGGACCATTCGGACCATTCTTATTTGGAGCTGGAGAAGGACTTTTAAGACCATTTGGATTACACCATATCCTTGTTGCAATGATCAGATTTACATCTGCAGGTGGAGATGCTGTTGTTAATGGAGAGGCAGTTTCAGGAGCTCTTACAATATTCTATAAACAGTTTGCAAACGGAATATTTGATCCAAATGTAACTAAATTCTTATCACAAGGTAAAATGCCTGTATATATGTTTGGACTTCCGGCAGCTGCTCTAGCTATGTATACAACTGCAAGAGCTGAAAACAAAAGCAAAATTAAAGGACTTTTAATTTCAGGAATCGTTGCTTGTGCTGTTGGTGGAATCACTGAGCCTTTAGAATTTATATTCTTATTCTTAGCACCTGGACTATATGTTTTCCACTGTATCATGGTTGGATTAGGATTTATGGCAATGGGAATGCTTCAAGTTGTAATAGGAAATACTGACGGAAACATCATTGACTTCTTAGTATTTGGAGTGTTACAAGGAGCAAGAACTAAATGGTATCTTGTAATACCTGTAGGAATTGTTTGGTTTATAATATACTACTTCGTATTTAAATGGGCAATTTTAAAATTCAACTTAAAAACTCCTGGAAGAGAAGTTATGGCAGAAGGAAAAGATGCTAAGCTTGGAGGATATGACGAAGAGAGATTATTAAATGCTCTTGGAGGAAAAGAAAACATTGTATCTCTTGACAACTGTTTAACAAGATTAAGACTTGTTGTAAACAACATGGATTTAATAGATGAAAAAGAAATAAAAGAAACTGGTGCAGTAGCAGTAGTTAAACTTGACAAAACTAACCTTCAGGTAATCATAGGACCTCAAGTTAACGTTGTTAAGAATAAATTAGAAAAATTAATGAAAAAATAGGAGAATCTTATGAATTTTGATGAGATAAAAGACAGGAGAGGAACATACTGCACTCAGTGGGATTATGTAAAAGACAGATTCGGTAAAGAGGGACTTCTTCCATTTACAATTTCAGATATGGATCTGGAATCTCCTGAAGAAATAGCAGATGCTCTTATAAAAAGAATTAATCATAAAATATTCGGATACAGCAGATGGAACCATGATGATTTTAAAAATGCTGTTGAAGGATGGTATAACAGAAGATTTAACTATCAGATTGACAAAGAATGGATAGTTTACAGTCCAAGTGTAATCTATGCTGTTTCAAAATTTATTGAAATGAAATCAGAAAAAGGAGACGGTGTTCTTATAAATACTCCGGGATATGACGGTTTCTTCAAAATGATAGAGGGAAATGAAAGAAAAATGATTACTTCTCCATTAAAATATGTTGATGGAAAATATGAAATTGATTTTGCTGATTTTGAAGAAAAATGTAAAGAGGCTAAAATATTTCTTCTTTGCAGTCCCCACAATCCTGTTGGAAAAGTATGGAGTAAAGATGAACTTCTTAAAATAATAGAAATTTGTAAAAAACACAATATCTTTATTATTTCTGATGAAATTCACATGGATATTGTGTACAGCGGAAACCATATTCCTGTTCTTTCGTTGGCAGGAGATTATATAGACAATATGATTTTATGTACTTCTGCATCAAAAACATTTAATATTCCTGCTTTTACAGGTTCATATCTTTTCATTCCTTCTGAAACAGACAGAGATGAATTTTTAAGAATCCTTAAAAACAGAGATGCTCTTTCTTCACCATCTATTCTGGCTGTTATTGCAACAATTACTGCATATAATCAGTGTGAATACTGGGTTGATGAGCTAGTAAAATATACAGAAAACAATATCAGATTTGTTAAAAAATATTTAGAGGAAAATATTCCTGACTTAAGCTGTGAAGTTCCTCAAGGTTCATACTTTGCGTGGATAGATTTTTCAAAGCTTGGTTTATCAAGTGAGGATTTCCAAAAATATTTGATTGATATTGGAGAAGTTGCTGTTATGCCGGGACTGACATATGGGGAAGAGGGAAGATATTTCCTTAGACTTAATGTGGCATGTTCTATTAAAAAAGTGCAGGACGGACTTGAAAGAATTAAAAAAACTGTAGATTTTATACATAGTTTATAAATAATTAAAGAGAGCATCTTGCTCTCTTTTTTATTTTCTGATATACTGATAATATTGCAGTAAAATTTGAAAAATAAAGATTTAATATATAAGGAGTTTTTAATGAGTATTTTAGATGTAACAAATGTCAGCCATGGTTTTGGAGCAAGACAGATTTTAGACAATGTATCTTTTCGTCTTTTAAAAGGAGAGCATATCGGGCTTGTGGGAGCAAATGGAGAGGGAAAATCAACTTTCCTTAATATCATTACAGGAAAACTTATGCCTGATGAGGGAAAAGTTGAATGGTGCAACCACATTACAACAGGATATTTAGAACAGTACAGTACACTTGAAAAGGGAAAAACTATCCGTGATATTCTTCGCTCAGCATTTAATCATATGTTTGAACTTGAACAGGAGATGATAGCTATTTATGATAAAATGGGAGACTGTACACAAGAGGAAATGGACGTTCTTATGGAAGATGTTGGAGAGATTCAAAGTATTCTTGAGAGCGGGGATTTTTATTCTCTTGATTCAAAAATAGAGGAATATGCAGCAGGACTCGGGCTTATGGATATCGGACTTGAAAGAGATGTTACAGAGCTTTCAGGAGGACAGAGAGCAAAAATACTTCTTGCAAAAGTTCTTCTTGAAAATCCTATGATTCTTATTCTTGACGAGCCTACAAACTTTCTTGATGAAAATCATATTATATGGCTTAAAAACTTTTTACAGAACTATGAAAATGCTTTTATTTTAGTTTCACACGATATTCCATTTTTAAATGATGTAACAAACGTTATATATCATATGGAAAATGCTGTGATGACAAGATATTCAGGAGATTATTATCAGTTTCAGGAAATGTATGATTTAAAGAAAAGACAGCTTGAACAGGCATACAAGAAACAGCAGAAAGAGATTGAACATCTTAAGGATTTCATTGCCCGTAACAAAGCGAGAGTTGCTACAACAAATCTTGCAAAAGACCGTCAGAGAAAACTTGACAGAATGGATATAATTGAAATGGCAAGAGAAAAGCCGAAACCAATTTTTGGATTTAAAGAGGCTCGTACTCCGGGAAGAGAGGTTATCACTGCCAAAGATTTAGTAATTGGATATGGAGAGCCTTTAACTAAACCATTAAACTTTACAATAGAGCGTAATCAGAAGATAGCTATAAAAGGAGTTAACGGACTTGGAAAATCAACTCTTTTAAAAACTATGCTTGGAATTATAAAACCTGTTTCAGGAGAGGTTGAGCATGGACAATTCTTAGAAATAGGATATTTTGAGCAGGAAGAGATTGCCACAACTACAACAGCTCTTGATGAAATATGGAACGAATTTCCAAGCATGACAAATGCTGAGGCAAGGGCAGCTCTTGCAAAATGCGGACTGACAAGAGATCACATAACAAGCCAGATGAGAGTTTTATCTGGAGGGGAAAATGCAAAAGTTCGTCTTTGTAAATTAATGAACAGAGAGTTGAATGTTCTTGTTCTTGACGAGCCTACAAACCACCTTGACGTTGAGGCTAAAGAAGAACTTAAAAAAGCTGTAAGAGAGTTTAAAGGAACTGTTATTCTTGTAAGCCACGAACCGGATTTCTATATGGATGTTGTTACAGAGGTTTGGAATGTTGAGGACTGGACTACTAAAGTGGTTTAAAAATGATATACTATTATTTATAGAAATAAAGAAAAATTCAAGGAGAATGATTATGAAAAAGAATATATTTGCAGTTTTATTAATCGTTGTAATGCTTGCAGGATGTTCGGCACTTAAGAATCAAAAGAAAGAATATGTAGGAAATTATAGTTACGGAGCAGATGTCAATACATTTACAGATGAGAATACAAAGCAGGTTTACTGGGTAATTGGAGAAGAGAAAGTATTAAATGAACTAAAAGAAAAAGTTGAAAAAATAAGAACAGAAACATCTAATCCATATCCGGAATTAAGAATAAAAGCAGTTGCTGAAGATAAAGGGGAAGCTGCAAACGGCTTGGCAGAAGAGGGAGACAGAGCTATAGAAATTAAAGAATATCAGGTTTTAGAAAAATAGTTCGTTCGTGAACGATAAATTAATTTAAGAATAAAATTTTCTTAAAAATATGGAAGATTTTATTCTTATTTTATTTAACATGTTTTCTAAAGTCCTATAAACTTTTAAAATTTATTAAATTTTTTTTACTATTAAAATCTAACATTTTTTAATAAATATTTCAATAAAAAAATATCAGAAATTTATATTGCTCACAGAATGAAAATAAGTTTTATATATTCTGTTTTGCTGTATAAATTATGCTGATATTTTTTTAAATTTTTATTTACTAAAAGTAATAGTTTTTAAAAAATTAAAACAAAAGTTCCAATAGTTATAAATATTCCGCCAATAATAGTTTTTATTTCTACAGTCTCTTTTAAAATTATAAATGCGAATACCATGCTGATAACTACCCTGAATTTATCAATGGGAACAACTTTTGATGCCTCTCCAATTTGAAGAGCCTTATAATAACACAACCACGAAAGACCTGTACATGCTCCTGAAAGAATAAGAAACAGCCAGCTTTTTCCGGTAATATTTCCAATATTGCTATGCTGTCCTGTGATAAAGACTATAATCCATGCCATTATGAGAACAACAACAGTTTTAATGGCAGTAGCAAGATTTGAGTTAATTCCCTCAATTCCTATTTTTGCAAAAATAGATGTGAGAGATGCAAAAAGAGCTGAAAACAAAGCAAAAATAAACCACATATAAATGCCTCCTTCTAAACCTGTTATATAAAATTACTTACTAATAATTTATATATAGCTTTTTTATTTAAAAAAGTCAAATTATTTAGAGTAAACACAGTAAGTTCTATTTTTATAAACAAAATTTAAATCAGGAATATTCTGCAAATCTTTTTCATATTTAGTTCTTCCCACTATGAGCATATTATCTTTATCTTCCAGTTTATTTTTAAGTTCATCAGTATTGCTTATATTTTCAAAAGACTGCCCTACAATATTTGTTACATTTAAAAAATCAGGAAATCTGTATGCTGTAATATTTTTATTATCACTGTTTATTATTTCCACAACAGGCTTTAATGTAAAATTGGAATTATATAGTTTCATACCCTGAGAAACAAACAGAAATACTGTGATAACTCCTGCTGGGAAACACATAAGTTTTTTATAAAAATCTTTCTTCTTATTGAAAAATTTATCAAAAAGAAGAGGGAAAACAAGAAGAATCATAGATATTTTTATTAAAATGCTGCTTACTTTTGTATCTTGTGTTTTGAATATAAAAGCATATACCATTGCAATCATTCCGGGAAACATAGGGATAAGATATATCTCTAATTTTCCGCTGGCAAGAGAAAACAGAATAAAAGGTATAACTGTCCATGCAAAACCTATTTTTTCCAATTCGTCCCATTTGCTGTATGATTTTATATTTTTAATATAATAAACAAGACTTCCAATAAAAAGAATTCCATATGGAAACATAATAAGGGGTATTCTTTCCAGATAATAATAAACAGGCTGTATATGAGTTTTAGATTTTACTACTCTGCCTATTGTTTCCTGCCCAAGAAGAAGAGAGATATATTCCTTTCCCTCTGGCTGAAGATATATTGCATAAAGCCACAGAGCCATAATTCCCAAAACAAGCATAATTCCTTTTATAAAATGTATCTCTTTCAAAAATTTCATATTTTTTTCAAGAAGTAAAAAAGTAAGGATTGTACATATTGGCACTGCTGCTCCTGCAGGTCCTTTTGTAAGAATTGCCAAAGCAATACTCAGATACATTGTTATAAGGTTAAACAGATTTCTTTCTGCACAGCAGTAATACATAAAGAAAAATTTATAAAGTGCAAAGACAATAAAGAAAGTCATCAGTATATCCATTCTTAAGAAAACAGAAGTTCCTATGAAAAATGGGATTGTGCACAGAGAAAGAGCAATTAGAAATCCTGTTTTTTCATTTCTCATTTTTGCAAAAAGGCTGTATGAAAATATTGTAAGCAGAAGTGAAGGAATTGTACTTCCAAACAAAACAGCCAAAGGCACAAAATATTTGCTGAAATGTTCTTTCAGAAAAGACAGCAGCCAAAAATATAAAGGCGGCTTATCTGGATAAAGTTCTGAAAAATATTTCAGGATAAAATAATTTTTGCTTTCTATCATGTTGTCAGCAACAATAAAATATTTAATTTCATTTCTTATATCCGGGTATCTCACAAATACCACAGGAAGAAATATAAGAAGATAAACGATTATAATTTTTAAAATATTTTTATACGAGATATGGTGTCCATATTCAATTTCAGACATTTTGGTGCCTCCTCATTTTTTTGTTTTTTTATTATGAGGGGATTATCCCATATAAAAATTAAAATTTAATTAAAAAATATGAAACAAAATAAAAAATAAAATTCTCTTAGAAAAAATATCAGCTACTTATATTGCTTACAAGAATAGCTGAAGAACAAATTAAAAATTTAATAAATGAAATTTTTAATTCGTCGGCTCTGCTAGTCGTTGAGAGCTCTATCAAGCTCTCAGCCTCCTGCATCGACGAACTCGCTGCATAAGTTACGCAGATATTTTTAAAATCGAGAATTTTATTTTTATTTTATGATAAGAAGAAGGAATTAGAATTCATCCCAGCCTTCAACTGATGAACTCATATTATAGCTTGTTACTGTCCCTTCAAAGAAGTTTGCCTTAACGTTTCCCTCTCCTTCAGTGTCAGCAAATTTCTCCAAATGCTTATAAGGGTTTTTATCAAATCCCTCATAAATTGGTTTTAGTCCAATAGATTTTAGCCTCTCATTAGCAAGCCATTTTGTATATTTTTCTGTTGTTTCTTCTGTAATTCCCAAAATCTGATTTCCAATTATATGATTAGTCCAGCTGATTTCCTGTTCCACAGCTTTCTCAAACATTTCATATATAAGCTCTTCTTTAAAAATATTTGGATTTTCATTTCTTATCTCTTTAAACATCTGCTGGAAAAGAACTACATGGGAAAGTTCATCTCTGTTGATAAGCCTTATAACATCAGATGTTCCCATCATTCTGTTTCTGCTTGCAAGAAGATAGAAAAAATTAAATCCGTTATAAAAATATATTGCCTCTAAAAGATAATCAGCTATAATTACTTTTGCAAAATTTTCATCATCTGCTGATTCTATAAACTTCTGATATATTTCAGCTATATAACTGTTTCTTTCAAAAAGAACTTTGTCCTCTCTCCATTTGTCATAAATAGAATTTCTTATCTCTTTTGGAAGAATAGATTCTATAATATATTGATAAGACTGAGAGTGAATAGCCTCTTGGAATGTCTGTATTGAAAGAACAAGATTTACCTCCGGTGCTGTAACAAAATCAGAAATATTAGGTATATTGTTTGTCTGAATACTGTCCAAGAAAATCAAAAATGACAAAATCCCATCATATGCCTCTCTTTCATAATCAGTAAGATTTTTATAATCATTTTTATCCTGTGTTAAATCTATTTTTTCAGGTATCCAGAAATTTCCCATCATGGTTCTGTAAAGATGATTTGCCCATTGATATTTAACATTGTTCAGATTAAAAATATTTGTGCTGTCCCCTTTAATAATCTTTCTTTCTGAAAGGGAATCATTTCCCAAAGGGTTAAAAAGTTTTTTTCTATCCACTGCAGCTTTCACACTCCTCTTTTTCATTTGCTATATTTGTATTTTTCTGAATAGTTCTTATGTAATAAACAGATTTGCAGCCCTCTTTCCATGCAGTGATAAAAGTATCATAAATATCTTTTGCTTTTATGTTTTTGTTAAGATCAAACATAAGCTCCATAGATACCCCTTGAGTTATCCATTTTCCTATTCTGCTCATTATTTTTACATATGTCTGAGGATTTACATTTTTAAATTCCGGGTAAAACCATGCTCTGTCCTTAAGATGTTTTACAACTCTCGGCACTGCTCCTTTTTGATTTTTCTCAATATAGAATCTTGAGAAAGTAGGATTTACTGAGGCTGCTGCTCCCATAAGAAGAGATGTAGAAGTGTTTGGTGCAACAGCAGTAAGTTCTCCATTACGAAGTCCGTGCTTTTTAACCAAATCAAAAACTTCATTCCATTTATCAGCAAATTTTGAATTATTTATATACCACTCTCTGTCCTTTTTAAAAAATAGTCCTTTGTCCCAGTCAGAACCTTTAAACATTGGATAATATCCTCTCTCTTCTGCCAGAAGTGCAGATGATTTTATAGAGTATAAGGCTATCTCTTCAAAAAGCTCATCTATTTCCTGCAGTGATTCTTCATAAATCATATATTCTCTGGCAAGATAATCAGCAAGTCCCATAGCCCCCACACCAATAGTTCTGTATGCAGAATTGTGTTTGTCAGATTCTTTTATAGGTGTTTTTGTTAAATCAATAGTGTTGTCAAGAATTCTTACAGCAGTATCAACAATGTTTTCAAACTCTTCTTTTTCAAGTTCAGCAAGGTTTAGTGAAACAAGATTGCATGTATGCACCTCTCCAAGATTTACTGTTCTTACACCATTTCCCTCTATATTTTCTTCTCTGAAATTTGTACTTGGGGAAAAATTAGAAAAACTTTCCATGCACAGATTTCCGTTTCCAATCATTCCCTTATGGCTGTTGTGGTTCATAAAATTTGCTCTGTCTTTAAAGAAAATATAAGGCATTCCCGTTTCAATCTGCACTTTCATTATCTCTTTGAAAAGTTCTCTTGCTTTTATAATTTTCTTTAATGTAAGAGAATTATCCTTTTCAATTTCATTGTAAATTTTTTCAAATTCCTCTCCATAAAGTTCACATAATTCAACATTATATTTTTTACGGATTTCATATGGGTCTACAAGTGTCCATTGAAGATTGTTTTCAACCTTTTTCATAAACAGATCAGACAACACAACCTGCGGGTAAATATCATATGCTTTTCCTCTCTGATCTCCATTCTCTGTCTGCAGTTCCAAGAATGTTTCAATATCCAGATGCCATGAATCAAGAGCAACAGTTACAGCTCCTGCTCTTCTTCCCTGCTGATTTACAGCAACAGCAGTATCGTTAACAATTTTTATCCAAGGAACAACTCCGCCGCTGGCATTATAATATCCGTTTACCATAGAGTTTTTGGCTCTTATTCTTGAAACATTAAGTCCTACACCACCGCCGTTTTTACTTATTTTTGCAATAGTATCTATATTATAAAAAATTGAATTTATATCATCATCCATTGCACTTATAAAACATGAAGACAGGTTTCCTTTTGGTATTCTTAAATTTGCCAGAATAGGTGTTGCCAGAGAGATTTTTTTAAGTGATAAAGCATTATAAAATCTTTCAGCAACAGAAACTTTGTCTTTTTCATTTACAGCCAAAAGCATTGCAATACACATAAAAACTTCCTGCGGCAGTTCGTATACATTCCCCTTGTGCTTAATAAGATATCTGTTTACAAACATATTTGCACCGGCATAATCGTACATCATATCTCTTGAAGAATCTATTATTTTTCCAAGTGTATTAATTTCTTCTTCTGTATATTCAAGAAGTCTTGCATCATAAATTTCTTTTTCTGTTAACAGTTTTATTGTTTTATAAAATTCTCCGTAAGAGAAACCTCTTTTGTGAAAAACCTCTCTTTCTGTTTCCATCATAAGAAGTCTTCCTGCAACATATGTCCAGTCGCTTTCCTCAAAACTTGTCATGGAAACAGCTTGATTTATCAAAGATTCCTGAATTTTTTTTGTTGTTATATTTTCCTGATAGATTGAATCAATATGGCTTTCAAGCTGTACCATATTTACTTCTAAATCTTTACAGGCTCTTATAAGTTTTTCTCTTATTTTTGTAATATCTAAGTTTTCTTTTATCCCTGCTCTGTTGATTACCTCTCTCATTATATAACCTCTGTGAAACTTTCCATTGTATAGAATTTTCCGTCCTGCTCAACAACAGGTGCACTCATAATTCTTGCTTTGCTTGCCACTGTCATAAGAGTTTTTAAATCTTGGATATATTCATATTGAATTTTTTTATCATCTAAAATTCTTTTTAAAGCTTCACATTTGCTGCATCCTTCTTTTCCATATACTTTTATCATTTTTCCCTCCTGAACACAATATATTGTGAAAATGTTATTTTTATATTACTATATGCTGTTATATTATTGCATGAAATGGGATAATTTTCAAGAAGAAAATATACAAAAAAAGTATTTTTAATAAATAATCCTTTTTATTTAAAAAATTATATTGACACAAATTTTTTTTTGATATATAATTTTATTACTTATTAAAGACCTTTTAAAAAGATTTTAAATAATTTTTAAAAAGAAGATTATTGTAGAAAAAATAAATAAAAATTCTTTTTTAAGGTAAAATAAAAAAGACAAGATTTTTATCTCTTGTCCATTTTATTTTAATTTTATTAATTTCTAACTTTTTTTAGAGTATTTCATAGAGTCGAATGCAACAGCAACTATAATGATAGCTCCTTTGATGATATATTGCCAGTATGGGCTTACACCTACATAAGTTAATCCATAGTTGATAACTGTAAGGATAATAACTCCTGTGATAACTCCGGAAATTCTTCCAACTCCTCCGTAGAAAGAAACTCCACCGATAACGCAGGCTGCGATAGCGTCCATTTCATACATGAATCCAAGGTTGTTAGTTGCAGATCCGATACGTCCAGCTTCTAAGAATCCACCAAATGCATAGAATACTCCAGAAAGAGCATAAACAGTTATTAATGTTAATGCAACGTTTACTCCAGATACTCTTGCAGCTTCTGGGTTTCCACCAACTGCGAATAAGTTTTTACCAAATTTTGTTTTATTCCATAATACCCACATAATAATTGCACATACAGCTGCATATATAATTAGGTATGGAAGTCTGAATCCTGCTATATTAATAAATCCTTGAGCAAAGCTTGTATATCTTGCATCAAATCCAGATATTGGAGATCCGCCAACATAGTCATAGTATAATGAGTTTAATCCATAAACGATTGTCATAGATCCCATAGTAACGATAAATGGGTGAAGATTTAAGAATGCTACGACAGCACCGTTAAATGCCCCAACTATTCCACCAACAACTATAACAGCTAAGATAACAAGGAATATAGGGATTTCTCCTAATTCAGGGAAAACTTTGTTAACATTTGTAGTAGCTTGTAATAATGTAGCAGAAATAACTGCTGCAAATCCAACTTGTCTACCTGCAGAAAGGTCAGTACCAGTTGTAACGATAAGCCCTGCAACCCCAAGAGCTATAATTGCTCTAACAGAAGATTGTGTTAAAATGTTTCTGAAGTTTCTTATACTTAAGAAAGAAGGTTCTTTTATAATTATAAGAACAAGCATTGCAAATAAAACTAAATATAATCCTGACTGGATTAAAACTTTTTTGATATCAATTTTTCCGTCTTTTGTTTTTGGTAAGTTCATAATTCTCTCCTTATTACTTTCGATTATAAATATTTAGCAGAAAGAGTCAGTATCTCTTCCTGTGAAGTTTCTTTTGTGTTTACTATTCCGGCAACTCTACCATTACTCATTACCAGAATTCTGTCAGTAACACCTAAAAGCTCAGGCATTTCTGAAGAAATCATTATGATTCCCTTATCTTTTTTAGCAAGGTCTATCATAAGCTGATAAATTTCATATTTAGCTCCAACGTCAATACCTCTTGTAGGTTCGTCAAGCATTAATACATCAGGCTCAGTAAGAAGCCATCTTCCTAAAATTACTTTCTGTTGGTTTCCTCCAGAAAGAGTTCCGATTGCTGTTGACTGAGAAGGAGTTTTAACTCTCATACTTTCAATAACCCATTTAGTATCGTCGCACATTTTTTTATTGTTAAGAAGTCCAAATAATTTATTTTTATAATGGTCGATATTTGAAACAATAGAGTTTACTTTTATATCAAGCATGCTGAATATACCAGTTGCTCTACGTTCCTCTGTAACAAGAGCGAAACCGTTTTTAATTGCTTCATTTGGAGTTCTGTTTTTAACTTCTTTTCCGTTAAGGATAATTTTTCCGGCTGCTTTCTCTCTTATACCGAATAAAGTTTCAACAATGTCTGTTCTTTTTGAACCAACAAGTCCTGCAACTCCTAAAATTTCACCTTTATGAAGTTCAAAACTTGCCTCTTTTAATGAAGGCTGGTGAAGAGCACAAAGATTTTCAACTTTTAAGATAACTTCTTTGATTTCATTATCTTTTGGAGGGAAACGATTAGTAAGGTCTCTACCAACCATCATGTTTATGATTTGATCAGTTGTAAGTTCAGCAACTGATTCTGTTGCAACCCATTTACCGTCTCTCATTATTGTAATGTCATCAGAAATTTCTTTAATTTCTTCCATTTTGTGAGAGATATAGACAATTCCGCATCCGTTATCTCTTAACTTATTTATAATCTTGAATAAGTGTTTAACTTCGTTTTCTGTTAAAGATGAAGTAGGTTCGTCCATAACTATTATTTTTGAATTGTAAGAAACAGCTTTTGCTATTTCTATCATCTGTCTTTGTGATACAGAAAGATCTGCTACTTTAAGACGAGGATCAACGTCAATATCCAAGTCTTTGAAGATTTTAACTGTATCATCATACATTTTTTTCTCATCAACAAATGCCCCTTTCATAGGGAATCTTCCAAGCCAGATATTGTCAAGAACGTTTCTTTGAGTAACTTGGTTTAATTCTTGGTGAACCATTGATACTCCGTTATCAAGAGCTTCTTTAGCAGAAGTAAAGTTAATTTCTTTACCGTCTAAAAGAATTTTTCCACCGTCTTTTTTATATATTCCGAATAAACATTTCATAAGAGTTGATTTCCCAGCTCCGTTTTCTCCCATCAGAGCATGAACACTATGAGGTCTTACATTTAGATTTACACCATCTAAAGCCTTAACACCTGGGAATTCCTTAGAGATATTATCCATTACCAATAAGTATTTTGTGTTTTCCATATTATCTCCTTTACATTTGTTTCTTATATAGAAAGAGAGAGTGAAATGTTTACACTCTCTCTCAAGCATTTACTTATAATTTTTATTTGAATTGAGCTACGTTAGATTTGTCAATTCCAATACTTGGAACTAGTAAAACTTTATTTTCAAGAACTAAATCAGTTCCTTCTGTTGCTGGTTTTCCTGCTGCAAGGTTAACAGCGATATCAAATGTAGCTGTTCCTTGACCTTTAGCGTCGTTAAGAACTGTTCCTGCCATTTCTCCAGCTTCAATTTTAACTAGAGCTTCTGGTAAAGCGTCAACACCAAATACTGGTAAAGCTTTTCCGAATGCTTTCATAGATTCGATAGCTCCTAAAGCCATTCCGTCGTTGTTACAGATAACAACTTCTATTTTATCTCCGTTAGGTCCTGATAACCAAGCGTCCATTTTGTCTTTTGCCATAGCTGTATCCCATAGAGCTGCGTCTAAGTGTAATTCTTCAGTAGCAATTCCCATTTCGTTAAGAGTTTTTACTGAGTATATTGTTCTTGCTTCAGCGTCTGGGTGTCCAGGTTCTCCTTTTAACATAACGTATTGGATAACACCGTCTTTGTTAAGGTCAAGAGCTGGATTTTCTTTCCAAAGTTTAGCAATTAATTCTCCTTGAGCAATTCCTTGAGCGTTAGGGTCGATTCCTACATAGTAAGCTTTGTCATAAGAATCGATAACTGATTGATCAGGTCTTTTGTTATAGAATACTACTGGTACTCCTTCTGCTTTTATTTTTTCAAGAACTGTTGCTCCTGATGCTGGGTCAACTAGGTTGATAGCAAGAGAATCAACACCTTTTGATAACATAACATCTATTTGGTCATTTTGTGTAGTTTGGCTGTTTTGAGAGTCGTTCATTTGTAAATCAACTTTGTCAGCAACTTTAGCTGCTTCGTCACTTACTACTTGTCTGAATAGAGCGATAAAGTTATCGTCATATTTGTAAGCTGTAAGACCTACTCTTAATTTTGCAGGAGCTTTAGCTTCTTCAGCTTTCTTTTCTCCTCCGCACCCTACAAGTCCTGCTGCTAAAATAACTGCTCCTAAAAAGATACTTGCTTTTTTCATATAAAATTACCTCCTAAGTTTTTATAATACACCTTATGTTTTTATCTTAATACTCATTAAATTTTTTAAGAATTTTTAATTCTTTCTATTCTAATATACTTTTTAATTTGTATTTTGTCAATACACTTTTTTTATTTATTTAACAGAATCATTGAAAATGAAAGCCGTTTTTTGATAATATTTTTTATTTAAATTGTATATTTTACTTTTTTCAGGAATAAATTTAAGAACATCTGGATAGTCTTGTGTTTCTAAACAGAAACCAAAATGATTTCTGCACAAAACCCCGTCTGCAATCTCTCCTGCTTCGTCAAGATAGTTTCCTGTATAGATAACAGTCACAGGCTGGTCAGTTACCATTTTAAGAGTTCTTCCGCTTTTTTCATCAATACACAGTGCATCAATTTTTTCTTTGTGAGAAAGAACAAATGGATGATCAATACCATGATTTACAATGACTGCCTGTTTATCTTCAGAAGTAAAAAATTCATTAAATTTTCTTCCTGCTCTTAAATCAAAAATAGATTTATCAACTGGTGATATTTTTACAGGAAGAGTTTCTTCATTAACTTCAAGATACTCATCACAGAAAAGTGTTAATATTTGATTTCCAATGTCCTCTTTGCAGTTTCCGCTTAAATTAAAATATGTATGGTTAGTTAAGTTTATATATGTTTCTCTGTCTGGTATTCCTTCATATTCAAGAATCAATACGTTATCTTCTAAAATATATTTAATGGTGAAATCCACTTTTCCCGGATAACCTGCTTCAAGATGAGGGGATGTTCTTTTTAAAGTCAGAACAGCTTTGCTTCCCTCTTCCGTAAGCTCTGCATTCCATATTTTCTGTCCGTAATACTCAGGATATCCATGCAGATTGTTATTTCCGTTGTTAATACCAAGCTGATATAATTTTCCATTAATTATTAATTCACCCTTTTTAGTTCTTCCTGCTGTTCTTCCAACAACTGCACCAAAATGCGGTGAACGTTCTTCATATCCTTTTATTTCATCAAATCCTAAAACAATATTTTCAAATTTTCCATTTTTGTCAGGAGTCATTATTTTTTTTATAATTCCTCCGTAGTTAAGTATTTCAATTTCAGCAAATTCATTTTTAAGTGTGTAACAGTATACTTCTTCGCCGTTTTTTGTAATACCCCATTTTTTTTTATTAGTCGAAATCATATTTGCCCCCTATTTTTGTTATATATTTCTTAGTAAATTCTCTGTTTTCAAATATGTTCTTCACTACTACTGCGATAGGTGAGTAATAAAATAACTCATCTCCAAGTTTGGTTGGTTCTATAACACATTTTTGAAATTCTAAAGAAAATTTATTTAACTCAAATTTAAGGGTATCCATTAAAAATTTGCTGGTAAAAATCTCTCCTACCAAAATAATTTTTTCAGGATCAATAATAGAAACTAATATATTAAGTCCTTGGGCTATATATTCCACAGCCTCGTTTGTAACCTGTATAGCTAAAAAGTCACGTTTTTTAACTGCTAAAAGAATATCATTCATGTCAAGAGAACCTTTTTTAGCCAATATATCTTTAAGCATGCTGTATTTTCCAATTTTTATATCTGATGTAATTCTGTTGATAATTGCTGTGTTGGAGGATTCTGCCTCAAGACAGCCTCTTTTTCCACAGGAGCATTTTCTTATACTGCTGGTATTTATAACAATGTGTCCCATCTCTCCTGCTATGGAGTTGAAACCTCTGTATATATTTCCGTCAATGCAGGTGCATGTTCCTATTCCTTCACAGATATTAAAAATAACAAAATTATCAATACCTCTGCAGGATCCTATCTGCTGTTCTGTAAGTGCCATAGCTCTTACATCATGTTCAAGGAGCACAGGAAGTTTGAATTTGTCCTCTATATGTTTTACTATGTTTAAGTTTCTCCATTTATAGTGAGGAGACATAATAGAGGTTCCTTTTTTCTGATCAACAAATCCTGTTATTATTATTGTGATAACTCCTATTTTCTTTTCAGCTGCCAGAGTATTTGCAATCACCTTGTCAATAAAAGCAAGAATATCATCATCTTTTATTTTTTCCAAAGAATATTTTTTTCTTTTGCTTATATCTCCGTTTATTTTACCGACAGTAAGAAAGATATTTTTAGGAGCAAGATTAAGCCCCATAACATCTCCAAAAATCTGCTCATTTATTGTGAGTATTATAGGTGGTCTTCCTCCTGTGGATACTCCAATGTTTCTTTCCAAAATAATTTTTTTATCTAATAAAGATTTTATTATTTTAGAAATTCTAGCAGGTGTTAAGTCAAATAATTCTGCCAGTTCCAGCCGAGAAATTGTTTTTCTTTCTTTAATTATTCTGAGAATTTCTTCTTCTCTTACACTTTGCTTCATATAACACCTCTACATCTGTTATTATTATTTTTAATACATTTATTGGCTTTTGTCAAAACAAAAAATAAATAAAACAGTGACTTTATAAATTTATTTAATTAAGTATACCATATTTTTATTAAAATGTTTTATATTTTTTTTAACATAAAGTATAATATCTGTACAGAATAAATTCTTAGGAGGATTAAAAATGGCAGTTGAAATGCAGGTTGTTGAAAAATTTAATGAGATTTTTGGAACTGAGGGTAAAAAAGAGATTTTCTTCACTCCAGGAAGAGTTAATTTAATTGGAGAACACATAGATTATAATGGCGGATATGTTTTCCCATGTGCATTAAGTTTTGGTACATACGCAGTTTGCAGAAGAAGAGAAGACAAAACATTCAGAATGTATTCTATGAATTTTGAAAAAGACGGAGTAATAGAATTTTCTTTAGAAAAATTAATAAAGACAGATGTATGGGCAGATTACTGTAAAGGTGTAATCGATGCATTTATAAAAAACGGATATAATATAGAAAATGGAGCAGATATAGTATTTTTCGGAAACATACCAAATGGAGCAGGGCTTTCATCTTCAGCATCTCTTGAAGTTTTAATGGGAACAATCTTAAGAGAAATAGCTGGGCTTAATGATAAAGTTTCTATGATAGATATAGTTAAATACGGACAACAGGCTGAAAATCAATTTATCGGAGTAAGCTGCGGTATTATGGATCAGTTTGCTGTTGGAATGGGAAAAGAGGATAAAGCTATTCTTCTTAACTGTGACACATTAGAATATGATTATGTTCCAGTAAAATTAGATGGAATTTCAATAGTTATAATGAACACAAACAAAAGAAGAGGACTTGCAGATTCTAAATATAACGAAAGAAGATCATCTTGTGAGGGAGCTTTAAAAGATATTCAAGAGGCTGGAAAGAAAATCAATCACCTTTGTGATATGACAATGGCTGATTTTGAAGAGGCAAAAGGATTTATAAAATCTGAAGAGGCTCTTCCAAGAGTAAGACACGCTGTTTCTGAAAATGTAAGAGTTCTTGACAGTGTTAAAAACTTAAAAGAAAATAATATTGAGGCTTTTGGAAAATTAATGAACGCATCTCATATATCTTTAAGAGATGATTATGAAGTAACTGGAAAAGAACTTGATGCAATAGTTGCTGCTGCTTGGGAGCAGGAAGGAACTGTTGGAGCAAGAATGACTGGTGCAGGATTTGGAGGATGTGCAGTAAGTCTTGTTAAAAATGAATTTATTGATGAATTTATAAAAAATGTCGGAGAAAAATACACTAAAGAAACTGGACTTGTTGCTGATTTCTATGTTGCTAACGTTGGAGACGGTTCAAGAAAGTTAGGTGAATGCTAATGGAAAATATAAATATTTATTTAGAAATTGAAAAACTTTTAGCTTTTGCTGAGAGTGTGAAATTAATAGAAAAAGAAGATGTTACTTACAGCAGAAACAAACTTCTTTCAGTTTTCGGACTTGATGACTGTGAAACTGTAACAGAAACTTTTGAAATTGAAAAGCCTTATGACATTGTAAGCAGAATGTGTGACTGGGCTGCTGAAAAAGGTCTTATAGAAAATACTTTTGATGAAAGAGATTTATTTGATACAAAAATTATGGGAGAACTTACTCCAAGACCAAGTGAAGTTATCAGAAAATTCAAAGAAGATTATAAAGTATCTCCTATGACAGCTACTGATAATTACTATGCTTTCTCTCAAAATACAAACTATATCAGAGTAGACAGAATTGCTAAAAACCTTCACTGGTTAGCTGATACAGAATATGGAGATATTGAGATTACAGTAAATCTTTCTAAGCCTGAAAAAGACCCAAGAGATATTGCAAAAGCAAAACTTGCTCCTCAATCTTCATACCCTAAATGCCTTCTTTGCAAAGAAAATGAAGGATATGCAGGAAGAATGAATCACCCTGCAAGACAAAACCACAGAATAATTCCTGTAACATTAACAAATGAAGAGTGGTTTTTACAATACTCTCCATACGTTTACTATAATGAGCACTGTATTTTATTCTCTGGAATTCACAGACCTATGAAAATAGACAGAGGAAGTTTTGAAAGAGTATTGGAATTTGTAGATATTTACCCTCACTATTTCGTTGGTTCAAATGCAGATCTTCCAATAGTTGGAGGTTCTATTTTAAGCCACGACCACTTCCAAGGAGGACACCATGAGTTCCCAATGGCTATGGCAAAAGCTGAAGAAACTTTCACTATAAAAGGATTTGAAGATGTAGCTGTTGAAAAAGTTAAATGGCCTATGTCTGTTATCCGTTTAAGAGGAAAATCTAAAGAAAAATTAGTTGATTTATCAGATAAAATCCTTACTGCATGGAGAGGATACAGCGACATTAAATGTGAAATCTCTGCATTTACAGGAGATACACCTCACAACACAATTACTCCTATTGCAAGAAAAAAAGGCGAAGACTATGAAATAGATTTAGTTCTAAGAAACAACAGAACATCTGAAGAATATCCTCTTGGAATATTCCACCCTCACCAAGAACTTCATCATATCAAAAAAGAGAACATCGGGCTTATTGAGGTAATGGGACTTGCTGTTCTTCCGGGAAGACTTAAAGAGGAAATCGGAATATTAGAAGAGCTTATGGTTAAACCTAATGCTGCTGAATTAATCAGAGCTAATGAAAAAGTTGAAAAACACGCTGACTGGTGTGAAGAAATTTTGGCTAAATATAATGATATTACAGCTGAAAACATAGAAAATATAATTAAAGTTGAAATTGGAATTGCTTTCTCTAAAGTATTGGAAAATGCAGGAGTGTATAAACAAGATGAAGAGGGAAAAGCAGGATACAGAAGATTTATTGAATCTTTATAAGATTAATAATATTACAACCTAAAATATTAATTATAAACAGTAAGAGAAGAGGGGATTGGAAACAGTTCCCTTTTTTCTGCTTTATAACAAAACTCCGATAGAAATTTATTTGTAAATATAACTCGAGCTGAGAAATAAAATTCTCTTCGTAAAAATATCAGCAGATTTATATTGCTCAC
>UQOH01000033.1 GCA_900542625.1 uncultured Fusobacterium sp. | reverse complement strand
TTTACAAGAGATAGAAAAAAGTATATAATATTCTGTAATTATTTTTGAGATAAATGTTTTTTAGAAAAAGGTGATATTTAATAATGTATGCAGAAATTAAAAAAAATGCTGAAAATTTAAGAATAGAAGAACTTATATCTGTAATCAATGAAAAAAATTTTGGGATAACAGATATAGATGATAATGGAATAAGAAAAATAGGTATTCTTGGAAAGGAGCACCACAGACTTGCTGATATCTGGGATAAATTTTCTGACATAATAGAAGAGATTCACTTTATAGAAAAACCATATAAGTTTACAAGCAGAGATTTTAAAAAATCAGACACTGTTATAGAAATAAAAGGTGTTAAAATAGGCGGAGGAAATTTTGCTCTTTTTGCAGGTCCATGTTCTATTGAAAACAGAGAAATGCTTATGGAAATTGCTGAACAGGTAAAGAAAAACGGCGGACAGATTTTAAGAGGAGGAGCTTTTAAACCAAGAACATCTCCTTATGATTTTCAGGGACTTGAAGAAGAGGGACTTATCTATATGAGAGAGGCTTGTGATAAATATGGTCTTCTTATGTGTACAGAGATTATGGACAGCAAAAATATTGACCTTGTCTGTAAATATGCAGATATTTTACAGGTTGGTACAAGAAATATGCAGAATTTCTCTCTTCTGAAAGACTTGGGAAAAGTGAACAAACCTATTCTTTTAAAAAGAGGAATGGCTGCTGCAGTTTCAGATTTTCTTATGGCTGTGGAATACCTTATTGCCTATGGAAACAAAAATATAATTTTGTGTGAAAGAGGGATAAGAACATTTGAGAGAATGACAAGAAACACTGTTGATATAAATGCAGTAGCACTTATCAAAGAGCTTTCACATTTTCCAATAATTATAGATGCAAGTCACGGAACAGGAATAAAATCTCTTGTTGAGCCTGTAACTCTTGCAGGAATAATGGCTGGAGCAGATGGTGCTATGATTGAGGTACATAAAAATCCGTGCTGTGCTTTGTCTGACGGAGAGCAGACACTTGATTTTGAAAGTTTTCAGACAGCAGCAGAAAAAATATTTAAAACTGTTGAATTTAAAAAATCATTATAAAATTTAAAAGGAGAGCATCCATGTTTATAGATAAAGAAAAATACTTTGAAGTGGAAGATTTAAAAAAGTATGGAGTACAGGCTGTTTATACTACAAAAGCTATCGGGGATATAGAAGTTCTTTTTAAGGACAGGGAAAAAAACTCACAAAATATATATGAATGTTTTGGCAAAAAAGACAGCATAGTTGTTTTCGGGAAACAAAGCCATACAGATAATATAATTGATATTACCGATGAAACAACAGAATTTTTTTATCAGGATGTAGACGGCTATATAACTAAAAGAAAAGATATTGTTCTTATGACACAATATGCAGATTGTCTTCCAATCTTTTTATACGATAAAGTTAATGATGTTATTGGTGTGTGCCACTCTGGTTGGCAGGGAACTTTTAAAGGAATCGGTACAAAAGCTCTTAAGTTTATGAAAGAGAGATATAATTCTGAACCTGAAAATATTATCATCGCTCTTGGTGTTGGTGTTCAATGTGAAAACTATGAAGTAGGGGATGAATTTTACGACAATTTCAAAAACAAATTTGATGATGAACTGATTAGAGAATCTTTTAAGTTTTTTAACGGAAGATGGCATTTTGGAAATATTGAATTTAATAAACTGACTTTTTTAAGAAATGGTATTCTTCCTGAAAATATTATTATTTCTGATGAGTGTACATACGGAAATAAAAGATTTAACTCTTTCAGAAGAGATAAAGATAAAACAAGAAATGCCGGGATAATATTTTTTTAAACGGGACTGTCTTTCAGTCTCGTTTTTTTTATGTATAATAAATAATTTTATGATATAATAGAATGCGAATAAAAAATAAAGGAAGGTGTCACATGAAATTTACATATATTAATTATGGAGATAACATAATGAGAAAACTGAAATCAAACGGTGAAACTATTATAGTTTTTTGTGATTACTTTTTGAAGAACTTTTATTTAAAAAACAGAGAGAAAAATATTTTTGTTCCAGAGGGAAAATATTTTACTCTTGATGAATTTCAAAAGAAAATATTTGTAACAGAAAAAATGATTCTTACAGAAGCAAAAAGACCCCTTACTTTGTACAGAGTACTTAACAGAGAATTGAAAGAAAAGCTTAAAATACAAAATTATTATGACATCATTGATTTTGCAGATCTGTTTTTCAAACATTATAAAGAACTGGCTTTTGCAGTGAAAAAAGAGGTGTCAGGACTTCAAAACTGGCAGAAAGAATATGTAGAAAGATTTGATATTTTAAAAAAAGAATATGACAGATATCTTGATGAAAATGATTTTATTCCAAGTGACTGGATAGAAAATATTGAAAATTACAGCAGTGAATTTTTAAAAGGGTACAAAAAAATAATATTTGCAGATATACCATATTTCACACCTCTTATGAAAGAGGCACTGAAGAAAATGAAAGATACTATAGAAATTGAAATTATGGTGCAGATACCAAAAGAGGACTATAATGAAAAAGAGCTGAAAATTGAAAAAGTATCTTTTTCAAAAGAGGATATAAAATGCAGAGTTTATGAAAACAGCGACAATATGAGTGAGCTTATAAATCTGATTTATCTTTTGAGAGAAGAAAAAAAAGAGAGAAACACAGCAAAGGATATTTTTTCTCCTGCAGCTGAAAACAGCAGATATTCAGAAGTTTTCCCAAAATATTTTGTATCACAGAAAATGGCAGTCCTTGAAGACACAAAGCTTTATGAGTTTATGAAAATACAGAATGAACTTCTTCTTTCTTTAGAGCCTAAAAAAAGATACGGGATACCTGCAGAAGAACTGAAAAGTGCTTTAAACAGCAAAATTTTCAAAAAAGTATATGAAATAGACGAAGAGATAAAAGAAAAATTTAATATGATTTTTTCAGATGAATATAAATATATTGATGAAAAACTTTTCTCTGATGTTGAAAAGTTTTCAAAAGAGGAAGATTTATATTACAAATTCCATGATATTTATTCAGATTTAATGGAAATAAAAGAGTATAAAACAGTTGATGAATTTGTCAATTATATTAAAGAAACAGGTTTTGAAGTATTCAGGGAAAATAATTATCTGGATATTATCGAAAAATTTTATCAGGCTGTGGACAACATAAAAACCAGTGAAAAATTGTGTGGACACGGCGGTTTTAAAGAACTTTTTGAAAATAATACAGGAGCAAACCTTTATACCCTTTTAATAAAATATATGGAAGGGATAGAGATAAAAGAGATTGGCAGAAAAAAAGAAGATGTTCTGGGTGTTGTGAAAAAACTTTCTGATGCCAGAATAAAAAGCGGAGGAACATCATATTTTGTGGATATAGACAGCATCTCTCTTCCTGGAAACCTTAAAGATGACATGATTTTCACAGAGGGACAGAGAGCAGAAAACGGCTTTATGACATTTGAAGAGAAAAAACTGATTTCAAAATACAGATTTCTTCAGGGAGTTTTCAACTGCTCTCAGTCAGTTATATTTACAAAAAACATAGAGGCAGAAGAACTTGGAAATTCTGTATTTTTAGACGAACTTATTTTTAAATACAATTTAAAAACAGAGAAAAATCCTCTTACAAAAGACGAAATTTTCCAGATAATTAAAAACAGCTTTGAAAAAGGGAAAATTTTTGAAAAAGAAAAAACAGAGGAATATTTTAGTCTGGAGAAAGACAGAGCAGATTTCAAGGAAGGAAAAATAGTTCTTGGAGCCTATGATATTATAAATATAAAGGACTGTGAATACAAATATTTTCTTGAAAAAACAGCAGGGATATATGCTGAGGAAGAGGAAAGCTACGGAACTTCTATGAGATTTCTGGGTATCGTAACTCATAAAATATTTGAAGATGTTTCAAGAGAAGTATACGGAGATATTAAGAAAAACAGTAATTATAATGTAGATGAAGGTTTTGTAGACAGAGTTCTTGACAAAACATTAAAAGACAACACTATGAAAATACCTGCCTATATGGACTTATTTTTCAAAGAGATAATGTTTCCTAAAATAAAAGAAAATCTTTTGAGTTTCTATAAAGAGGTAGAAAAAGATTTGAAAGGGAAAAAAATTAAGATTTTCTGGGGAGAAAAAAGCGATTTTGACAAAGAGCCCTTTTTCAGCAGTGATATAGATGTTTTTATAAAGGGAAGAGCAGATTTGATTATAGAAACAGAGGATGACGAAAAATATATAATAGATTACAAAACAGGAAAAGGAAGAACAGAACAGCTTGATATTTATTCTGTGATTATGTACGGGGATGAAAATGCTGCTTTAAAAAGAATATATAATGTTATAAAAGGCGAATATGTGAAAATAGACAAGGCTAAAATAACAAAAGAAGAGATGAAAACCTTGTTTGAAGATTTTATTACAGAAAAATATTATAAGAGAGCAGAGCAAAAAACTGTATGCAGTAAATGTAATTATCTTGGAATATGCAGAAGAGAGGTAATATAAAATGGAAAGAAAAATTTTAAAAGCCAGTGCAGGAACAGGAAAAACATACAGACTTGCACTTGAATATTTAGTATCTCTTCTTGAAGGTGAAAAGATAAAAGATATTGTAATAATGACTTTTACAAAGAAAGCAGCAGGGGAGATTAGAAGCAGAATTATAGATTTTTTAAGAGAACTTTCTTTTGGAGAAAAAGAAACAGCAGAAAATATTGTAAAGCTTTATCCTGAAAGATTTTCTGATGCAGAGGAAATATGCAGAAGAGCAGGGAATATATATAATGAGGTGATATTTAACAAGGACAGTCTGAAGATATTTACAATAGACGGACTGAAAAATCTTATTTTCAAAACAGCCATAGCTCCCATGCTTAATATAAACTCTTATGAGATAATTGATGATACACAGAATCAAGAGTATCTGAGAAGATGTTTTGAAAAGATTTTCAGAAGCAGAAAAGATTTTGATATTTTAAAAAATTTCCTTGAGGCTAATGTAGAAAGAGATGCAGAAAAATATGTTGAAGTAATAGAGCATATTATAGATGAAAGATGGAAATCTCTGGTTATTAATAAAATAGAGAGAAAACAGTATGAACTGTCAGGAATTTTAAATCATCTTGATAAATCTCTTGAGGCACTTGAAAGCATTTTTGAGAAAAAAAGCAAAGAGGGAGAAACAATAAAGAATTTTGTAAAAAAAGAATATTATCCTTATCTTGAAAAAAACACTCAGGAAGAAAAAGAAAAATTTATTTATGACAACTGGAGCATGATTTTTGATAAGGATATTAAAAACGGGCAGAAAACAAAAACAAGCAAAAAAATAGATATAACTGCTGAACTTGAAGAGATTGCTGAACAGCATGAAGAACTTTTGAAAGAGCTTGCCAAAAGAATATACAATGACACAATAATTCCTTATGAAAAAGAGATATTTTCATTTTTAGAAAGGGTTTATGCTGTATATGACGAGATAAAGTTCAGAGAGAAAAAATTTACCCACAATGATATAACAAACTACACACTTGAATATATTGGAGATAAAAGGCTTAACCTTATTGATGAAAAAGGTGTTACAGAATATATGAAAGATATTCTTGAAAGCCGTGTAAGTACTATATTTATTGATGAATTTCAGGATACAAGTGTTGTTCAGTGGAAAATTTTTAAAAGTATAATTCACAGTGCAGAAAGAGTAATCTGTGTTGGTGATGATAAGCAGAGTATTTACGGCTGGAGGGGCGGAGATAAAAAACTTTTCGTAAACCTTGCTGAGATGATAAATGGAAAAGAGGAATATCTGGATACATCATACAGAAGCTGTAAAAATATAGTGGAATTTACAAATGAGTTTTTCAGAGCATATTCTGCTGCTGCAAAAACAAATGAAATAAACTGGGATTTTGAAAAAGTAAAAAGCAATAAAACAGAGAAAGAGGGATATATAGAAATGATAGACGGAAGAATTTACAACGATGGCGGACTGGAAAAAGCAGCAGAGATTTTAAAGGAAAAATTTAATGAAAACTACAAAGGAATAGGGATTCTTGCAAGAAACAATGCAACACTTAACGAGATGGCACAGATTCTTTTAGAAAACCGCATTCCATATTTTCTTGAAACAAATCTGGATATTTTTTCCCACAGGACAACAGAGCCTGTTATAAATCTTATGAGATATTTTGTTACTGGAAATAGTTTTTATCTGACATTCTTTTTGAGAGATGACCTTATTTTAATAGATGAGAAAAGTCTGAAAGAAATCTTTTCATGGGAAAAAGATCTGGAAGAGTTTCATTTTACAGATAAAGATGCAGAAACTATTTTGGAAAAAATAAAGAGATTCAAAAAAGATTATATGGAAAATTCTGGCAGAAATATAAATCTTTTAATAGAGATTATAGATGAATTTGGAATTTTAAAAAAATATAATAAAGAAAGCGACATTCAGAATATCTATGATTTTATAGATGCAGCAAGAGAGTTTGACAGTATTGCAGAACTTTTAAGAGAAATAGACACAAACAAGAAAAACTCAAGATATACACAAAGTTCTGTAAAAATGGAAAATGCTGTAACTCTTATGAGCATACACAAATCTAAAGGTTTGGAATTTGATACAGTTTTCTATATTCACAAAGAAAACTCTTCAAGAGCCGATTCAGGAGTACAGTTTAATATCTCTATGAGCAGAGATTACAGTAAAGTTGATGACTATATGATTATAGACAGCAGATTTGAAAAAGTATTAACACATCTTGAAGAGCAGTATGATTATGCAGAGGATAAGAAAAACAGAAGAGAAGAAGAGGAAATCAACAATATTTATGTTGCTCTTACTCGTCCTAAAAACAATTTGTTTATAGTTCTTTCAAAAGTAAAAGACAGCTCTCTTATGAAAGAAACATCAGAAAAATATCTTTCAGAGGGAATGAGCATATGGAACAGTGGTAAAATAGTCTTTTCACCAGAAGAAAATACAGATAAAAATATAGATGCAGAAAAACTTTTCAAAGAAGCAGATAATTTTAAAATTGATTTTTCTGATTATGAATACAATGAAGATGAAATAGAGGAAAATATTTTAAAACTTAAAGAGGAAGAGAGAAAATTCAGCTCTGAGAGAGAGGAAAAAAGAGAGATAGGAACAGCTGTTCACTTCTACCTTGAAAACCTTATTCACAACACAGAAGAAGAGAGAGAAAAGGCAGAAAAATTAACTATATCAAGATTTGGTGTATCTTTTGGAAAAGAAAATATTAAAAATCTGCTAAATAGTCAGGGAGTAAAAAGATTTCTTAAAGAAAATGAATTTATCTTTTCGGAAGAATGGGATCTGATTATGCCTGAATACAGTGTTTATTCTGAAAAAGAAAGCAGACTTTACCGTCTGGACAGGGTAATGATTAAAAAGCCTGAGGGAGACAGAAAAGGAAAACTTCTTGTTATAGATTATAAAACAGGAAGCTTTGAAGAAAGCCAGCTTGCAAATTATGTGTCTATTCTTAAAGAAGATGCTAAAAAATTTAAAGATTATGAAAAATATGAAATAGAAGGAAAATATTTAAAAATAGATTTATAAAAAAGAACTGCTGGGTTTTCAGCAGTTCTTTTTATATCAATTCTTATTATTTTATCTCTTAGATAACAGGCATTGCTGCATATACTCCAGGTCCAATTGGAAGTCCTAAGAAGTACCATATTAATAAAACTATAGTCCATACTAATAAGAAAGACATAGAGAATGGTAACATTGTAGAGATAAGTGTTCCCATACCATTTTCTTTTCCAAATTTTTGAGAGTATGCAACGATAAATGCAAAGTAAGACATTAATGGAGAAATGATGTTTGTACTTGAATCTCCAATTCTGTACATTGCTTGAGTGAACTCAGGTGTAAATCCTATTTTCATAAACATAGGAACAAATACTGGAGCCATAATAGCCCATTTAGCTGATGCAGAACCCATGAACAGGTTAATGAATGCAGTAACTAAAATGAATCCTATGATTAATGGGAATCCTTTAAATCCAGTAGCCTCAAGGAAAGCAGCTCCTTTAACAGCAACTATTGTTCCAAGGTTAGTGTAAGAGAAGTATACGATAAATTGAGCAGCAGCAAATGCAAGAACTAAGTATCCTCCAAGTCCTGCTAAAGCTTTACCCATAAGTGCAGCAACATCTTTATCGTTTTTAACTGTTTTAGTTACAACTCCATAAACAACACCAGGTATTAAGAAGAAAAACATGATAGCTACAAGAAGTCCGTTTGACATAAATTTATTAAGAGTTCCGTTAACTCTGAATACTGCATCTGCAGGAACAGTTAAATATCCCATAAGAGCTACGAATAATAATAAAGATATACCAGCATATCTAAGTCCTTTTTTCTCTAAATCAGTAAGATCAGAAATTTTATCTACATCATGAGAACCTTTGTATTCTCCAAGTCTTGGCTCAACAATTTTTTCAGTTATGAAAGTTCCAAGAATAGTAATTACAAAAGTTGAGAACATCATAAAGTACCAGTTTGCAGTTGGTGCAACAACATAATCAGGAACGAAAATTCTAGCAGACTCAGTAGAAATTCCTCCTAATAATGGGTCAATAGTTCCAAGTAAAAGGTTAGCAGAGAATCCTCCAGAAACTCCTGCAAAGGCTGCAGCAAGTCCTGCAATAGGGTGTCTTCCAACAGATAAGAAAATAATAGCTCCTAAAGGAATAAGAACAACGTATCCAGCGTCAGAAGCAATATTTGACATGATTCCTGCAAAAACTATAACAGCTGTAAGAAGGTTTTTAGGTGTAGACATTACAAGTTTTTTCAAAACTGTTTGAATAAGTCCTGTTCCTTCAGCAACCCCAACCCCTATCATAGCAACAAGAACTGTTCCAAGAGGAGCAAATCCTGTAAAGTTTTTAGTCATAGTATCAAAGATATATCTAAGACCTTCAGCGTTCATTAATGATCTTGCAGAAAGAGTAATCTCTTCTACCACATTTGTTTTTCTGTTAAAACCAGTATAAGTAACAGTTACTCCTGATCTTACACATATTTCAGAAACCACTATAATGATAAGTGATAAGATAACGAATAATGTTACAGGATGTGGAAGCTTATTTCCACCTACTTCAACGAAGTCCAAAAACTTGTTGAAAAAACTTTTTTTAGCTTTTTGTTCCATCGAAACCTCCAATTTATTTTACTATATTTAATTAAAAATATCATACTAATGAATTATATTATATTTTTGAAAAAATTCCAAATAAAAAATAAAAAAGTGTAATTTAATGAGATATTTTGAAAGATATTGAAAACAAACATTTAATAAGTATCTAAGAAAAAAACCCGCCTGCTTTGTAAAATCTTAATTACAAAAAATAAGGCGAGTTTCGTTGTTTTATATAAATTTTATATAGTATTAATTTAATGATATTTTTTATTTTTTTATCATAAATCCTTTGTCTGTTTTTTCTATAAGACCTTCTTTCAGAAGATTTCCCATTGCTCTTTTAAAAGCTTTCTTACTTATTCCAAAATAATCATAGATTTCTTCAGGTGAACTTTTATCATTAAAATAGAATGCACTTCTTAAAATTCTCATTTTCTCTAAAATAAGTTTTGAGTCTTCATCCATCTGCTGATAAGCCAGCATTCTTGGAGCAAGGTCAAGTTTTCCGTCTTCACGGACTCTTATTACTCTTGCAGTAATTTCATCTCCTATCTTAAAATGTTTAAAGTATTCATTTTTAGGAATCATTCCAAAATATCTGTTGTCAACAGCCACAAACACACCAATATTTTCATCAATATTGTAAACAGTTCCTGTAACAGTATCATTTTTCTTATAGTCTTTACAAGGCAGAAGGAAACTGTATATTTTCATTGTAGCAGAAATACGTCCTTTTTTATCTTCGTAAAGTCCTACAAGATATTTTTCTCCAACTTTAAGAGGACAGATATCCTGTCCTTTAGGAAGAAGAAGTTCCTTTTTTAATCCCCAGTCAAGAAATGCTCCAAGTCTTGGATTAATATCTGTAACCTCTAATTTTGCAAGTGTCCCTACTGTTGCAGCAGTTTTTCTGAGAGTTGCAATAGGTCTGTCCTCAGAGTCCATATAAATAAGAACATCAAGTTCCGTTCCTATTTCAGGCTTTTCTTCCATCTCTTCAAATTCGTTTTTTGGAAGAAGAATGTTATCCTCTTCATCTCCTGTTTCAGCATCTAAATATAATCCTACTGAAGTATAATTATTTACTTTCAATTTTTGTCTTTTTCCCATTTTTATCATAAGTATATACTCTCCTTGGCATTGCTGTACTTGCAGCAATACTGTTTTTAATTTATTATTCAATGATATATTATACAGTTTAATTGAAAAAAAAACAATTATATTTAAATATTTCTTAAAAGAAAATTTTATTAACTGCTTTATTTTGTGGTATAATTTTTATAAGTTGAAAAAGAAATCAGGGAGCAGGAAATGAAGAAAATAAAAAAAATACTTTTAATAATATTAACATTGTTTCTTTTTACAGGATGCACAACTGTAAGAAAAAGAAATGATTATAAAATTTCAAAACATTTTACTTTTTATGAGGCAGTAAACAGCAGAAGTGCTAAAAAACGTGATTTAAGAAATTATCCAAGCAGAAAAGATTTCAGAACAATAAAATATACAGCAGGACGTATGGAAAAAATAAGAACAATTGTGGGAATGCCTTTAACTGTAAACAGCTGGTACAGAAGTCCTAATACAAACAGACTTATTGGCGGAAGTACAACATCTGCCCACAGATACGGACTTGCAGTGGATTTTTCTGTAAGAGGAAATGCCAGAATTGCTTTTGACAGAATAAAAAGATCAGGTTACAGTTTTGACCAGATGATATACTATAAAAGAAGAAACTACGTGCATATTTCTTTTAAGAAAAACAGAAGAAGTGAAAGAAAACAGATTTTTATAAAACGTTAAATTAAAAAGAACTGCTGTATTGCTTTTGCAGCAGTTCTTTTATAATTTTTTAATTACATTTCATATTCTTTTCTCTCTTCTGGCTCAGTTTCAAACATCTCTACTATAGGAGTATTTGCTTTATAAAATTCTTCTTTATTTATAAGAGGAGTAACAGGAATAAAGAACTTTTTTTCCTGAGTAAGTTCTCCTATATAAGCTTTATTGGAAACTATATATTTCACAGTTGTAAAATGCATAGGAATAAAAAAAACATTTTCAATATATTTTGCTATTTTTCTGTAAGAAAAATTCTTGTTTCTTAATACAAAAATACACTTAACAATCGGTGCTGTTCTTTCATCAATCTGAACATAATCACTGTTAATTAATTTATATCCCAAAGGAACTTTACCGCCTGTAAAGAGTCTTTTCTCTATTTTGTTTCTTTTACCGCTCATTGTTCTAAGATTAATCATATTTTTTTCAAAGGCAGCAAAAGCACTTATGATATCTTTCATCAGTTTTCCAGTAGGGTCATTGTTAAATTTCTGGTCTACTGCCAAAAGTTCACAGCGGCATTTTTTCAGCTCAAATTCCAGATATCCCAGCAGAATTGTATCTCTGGCAAATCTGTCAAGTTTCTGCACTATAACATAATCTATGTTATCTTTAGATTTTCTGAGTGTTCCAAAACACTTGGCTAATCCCTCTCTTTTTTCAATATCTTCTGCTCCGGAAATCCCTTCGTCAGAAAATATCTCAACAAGCTGAATCTCATTTTTTTGGCAGAATTCCATTATAGCTTTTTTTTGAATTTCAAGTCCGCCGCCCTCTTTTACCTGTTTTTCGCTAGAGACACGAACATACCCAATGGCTCTTTTCATTTGCTGACCTCTCCCGGAAAGTTTTTGTACTAAATTTCAAATTAATACTAAGATATAATATCATTTAATGTAAAATAATACAATAATTACTTGATACATATATATGGTAAAAGATTCAAACTAATTTAAGTAAAAAGTTTTTGAACCAGAAAAAAATTTAAAAAAGAAATAAAAATTTTATTGGAACATTAAATTTTTTCATGTTCAGGCACATTAAAAATAAAAACTTTTTGGATTTGAAATATAAAATCCACACACACTGCTTAAAGGTGTCATAGCAAAAGAAGAAGTTAGCTGAGCTCCTGTTTTTTCTCCATTTGTTAAGTCAAAAATAACTTTTTTCAAAGAATGGTCGGGAACAGAGGGATAACCTACAGCAGGTCTTATATCAACGTTCCAGTAGTGTTTATTAATATATCTATGAAGATACTCTGCTCCAGCCTCTGCTATTCTTGTCAGAAGAATAGACTCTATTATATTTAAATATTCGTTTTTTTGATAAATAGAGCTGTTTATTGAAATAACAAAAGCTCCTATATAATCATCTTCATTGAAAAAATCACTTAAAGAAACAGAAATATTATTGTAATTTTTTCTTATAAATGGAATATTATAACTTTTCCCTTCACTGTTTATAATGATTGTATCTTTTTCTTTTTTACATGGGAAAAAGCTAAAGGCACATTTTATATGAATATTTTCTTTTTTCATATTTTCCAAAATTTCATATACATTTTTCATAACTTCTTTTTCATGAGGAGTATCTTTAACTCTCATATTATGCAGAAGTATACTGTAATCAATAAAGGGTTCAACCTCTTCAATTAAAAATTCAGCAAAAACCTTATTCATAACTTCAGGAGTTTTGATATATTTTTTAGAAAAATCACGTTTTTTTGAAATAATACATTCTGAATTTTTATTTCTATTTTCGCTGTTTTTATCATAAAGATATGCCAATTGGTTAAGCTCTTTTGTTTTTATATTCAAAAATTCCTCTCTGCTTTCAGAGCACACAGCAGAAACAGCAGGAAGAGTATCAAGAGCATCTGTTACATAAACAGTTCTGTTTTTATAAAGAGGTTCTAGTTTTAAGGCAGTGTGAAGTTTTGAGGCTGCTGCCCCTGCTATAAAAACAGGAATATCAAGATTGTTCTCATTAAAAAGTTTAAGAATTTTTTCCATCTCTTTTAATGAAGGACTGATAAGTCCGCTTAAAGTTACAGCATGAACTTTTTCAGAAACAGCGGTTTCAAATATTTTTTCTTTAGACACCATAACTCCCAAATCAATTATTTCAAAACCATTGCATTTTAAAACTGTCCCTACTATATTTTTTCCTATATCGTGAACATCTCCCTCAACAGTAGCCATAAGTATTTTCCCTTTTGCCTTTATCTTTTCTCCTGTTTCCATAAGAGGAGTAAGAATGCTCACAGCTTTATTCATAACACTTGCAGAACGGATAAGCTGAGGAAGATAAAGTTCCCCTTTTTCAAACATATTCCCTATTTTTTCCATTCCCGCCATAAGAACATCTTGAATCAAATCAAGAGGAGAATAAATTTTTAAAGCATCATCAATGTCTTTTTCAAAAGTTGTACTCCCTCCATAAATCAGAGCATTATGTATTCTGTTTTCAAGGGTGTCATCTGTTTTTTCCTCTTTCTTTATTGAAGGAGAATCATTGTTCTTAATAACAAGAGAAAGAATTTCATCAAGAGCTTTCTCTTTTCCTTCTACAAGGTCAGATATAACATGTTTTTCCCTTTCTGAAAGAACAGGACTTTTTTCAGCAGGATTCATTATGGTAAAGTTCATTCCTTTTTCTTTTGCAGATTCTAAAAATACATGATGTATAGAGGCACGAAGAGGATTATTTCCCCTGAAAGCAAAAGAAAGGTTGCTCAGCCCTCCAACAACTCCTGTACCTTTTAAATTTGCATTAATCCACTCAACAGCTTTTATGTAATTTATTCCGTTATATCTGTCGTTTTCACTTCCTGTTCCAATAGTAAGAATATTAGGGTCAAACACTATATCACAATCTTCAAAACCTAATTTTTTTAAAATATTGTATGAACGTCTGCATATTTCTATTTTTCTCTCATAAAGAACTCCCTGTCCCTCTTCGTCAAAAGCCATAACAACAACAGCAGCTCCATATTTTTTTATTATCTCAGCTTTATTAATAAATTCTTTTTCACCTTCTTTAAGACTGATAGAGTTTACCAAAGGCTTTCCTGAAATATTTTTTAAAGCTGTTTCAATAGTTTTGAAATCAGAAGAATCAATCATAACAGGAACTTTTGAAACAACAGGGTCATTTTGTATAACTCTTAAATATTTTTCCATTTCCTCTTGAGAATTTAAAAGCCCGTCGTCCATATTAATATCAATTACAGATGCCCCTTTTTGTATCTGCGAACGTGCAGTTTCCAATGCTTTTATATAATTTTTCTGTTCAATAAGAGTTTTAAATATTTTTGAACCTGCAACATTGTTTCTTTCACCGATTACAGTAAATTTATTTTCAAATGAATAGATTTCATTACCTGCAAGAAGATATCTTTTTTTTGCAAGAGCGTCAATATTTCTGGGAGTTTTTCCTACTGTAATTTCAGCTATAGCTTTTATATGCCCAAAATGAGTTCCGCAGCACCCTCCAAGAATATTTACTGCTTTATCTTCAATAAGTTCTTTTAAATATGATGCTGTTATCTCTGGTGTTTCATCATATTCCCCATTTTCATTGGGAAGTCCGGCATTGGGATAAAGAGACACATATTTATTCGTGAAACTGCTTAGTTTTTTTATAAGAGGAATAAGATCTTTTGCACCAAAAGAACAATTCAAGCCAAAAGAGATAACACATTCTCTGTCAAGGGCAGTAACCAGAGATTCAACACTCTGCCCTGAAAGAAGTTTTCCCTGCTTGTTTACAGTGGCAGAAATCATCACAGGAAGAACTTTTCCTTTTCCGGCAAACACCTCTTCTGCAGCCAGAAGAGCCGCTTTCCCATTAAGCCCGTCAAAAATAGTTTCAATAAGAATAATATCTGCTCCTCCGTCAAACAGTCCTTCAATCTGCTCAAAATAAGCCTCTTTCAGCTGGTCGAAAGTTATATTTCTTTCATAAGGAATATTTCCTGTAAGAATAGAAGAACTTTTATTGGTAGGTCCCACAGAACCTGCGACCCATATTTTTCTATTATACTTTTTCTCACACTCTTCTGCTGCTTCACAGGCTGTTAAAGCACTTTTTTTGGAAAATTCATATGCCTTATGAGATAAACCGTATTCATCAAGAGATATTTTATTACAGTTGAAAGAGTTTGTTTCAATAATATCTGCTCCGCATTCTATATAATTTCTGTGTATCTCTTTTATAATATCAGGTCTTGTAATATTTAATATCTCGTTGCACCCTTTTTTCCCCATAAAATCATCATCAGAAAGATTATATTTCTGAATGGCAGTACCGGTAGCACCATCAAGGACAAGTATTCTTTTTTTAAGTTCGTTAACAAGCTGTTCCATTAAATAGCCTCCTCAAAAACGGTTCTTATATTTTTTATGCTGTTCATAATTATTTTAGCTGTTTCTGCTTTGTTCATAGTATAAATGTGTATACCGTCAATATCAGATGTCATCAAATCAATAATCTGCTCTGTTGCATATGCAATTCCAGCCTCTCTTAAAGCTTTTTGATTATCTTCATATTTATCAAGAATTTTTCTTAATTTCTCAGGAATAGAGCAGCCGCATAAAGATGTTATTTTTCTTATCTGTTTTGCATTTGTAACAGGCATAATTCCTGCAATAAGAGGAACATTTATATTTAATTTTTTAAGCTTGTTTCTAAATTCATAAAACTGTTCATTGTCAAAAAATATTTGAGAAATGAGAAAATCAGTTCCTGAATCAACTTTAGTTGTTAAATTAAAAAGGTCTAAAAGATCATTTGTATCTTGGTGTCCTTCAGGATAAAAAGCTCCTCCCACAGAAAAATTCTCTCTTCCTTTCAGATATTTTATCAGATCTGAAGCATGAGAAAAATCTCCTTTTTTCATTTGAGAACAATCTTTTGGATAATCTCCTCTCAAAGCAAGGATATTTTCAATATTGCATTTTTTCAATTCTTTTAATATACTATCAATTTCTGTAGTTTCTGCACCTATACATGTAAGGTGAGCCAAAGCCTCTATATGATTTTCATTTTTAATTTTAGATGCTATTTCAACAGTTCTTCCCCTTGAAGCCCCTCCTGCTCCATAAGTGACACTTATAAAATCAGGCTTAAGTTCTGCAAGTTCATCTATAACAGAGAACACCTCATCAAGAGTATAAATTTCGTTCGGTGGAAAAACCTCAAATGATATAGTTGGTTTCTTCACTGCAAAAAGATTAGTAATTTTCATAATTCCCCCCATAAAAATAAAAATATAATAAAAAAACTTCCTTCATCCTGAATAGATGAAAGAAGTCTGTTTTTAGAGATATACCATCTATCAGGAATTAGCACCACGCTTTTTAATAAAGCAGGTTGCTGAGATATCATAGGGCCTGTCCCTCCATCTCTCTACATGGATTATTTTATTGTAGGAATTTTAACACAAATAATTTTTCATGTCAACAAATATGTGAAGAAATTTTAATGGTATGTAGACTGTGAATAAAAAACATGTTAGAATTATTACAGGGATTTATAAAAAGGAGTGATTAAAATGCTGAAATATATAAGAGAGATTCTGAAAATAGCTCTGCCTGCAGTAGGAGAGATGGTACTATATATGCTTATATGGGTGTTTGACACTATGATGGTTGGACGTTATGGAGGACAGCTTGGAGTATCTGCCGTTGCCTTAAGTTCAGAACTTATGTACACATTTATAAATATTTTAATGGGAATGGGGCTTTCCATCGCTCTTACTTCTATTGTAGCAAGAAGTATGGGAAACAAAAATATCTCTCTGGCAAAAAAATATGCAAATCAGGGAATAAAAATTGGAATAGGGATAGCACTTACAGTTACATCAGTCTTTTTTATTTTTGCAGAAACTATTTTGAGCAAAGCAGGTGCACAAGAGGAAATTCTTGATACAGCAGTTTTGTATATGAGAATATGCTGCAGCGGTATGTTCTTTTATATGTGTGCCAATATGCTTAACGGAATTTTCAGAGGCTGTAAAGATACAAAGACACCTCTTTATGGTGCTGTTATAATGAATATTATTAATCTGACATTTGACTATCTTTTGATATTTGGTAAATACGGTTTTCCTGAATGGGGAATAAAGGGAGCTGCTGCTGCAACTGCCGGAGCTCAGGTCATGTATTTTCTATTTATTTTCAGCCAGATATATAAGCTTCCTTTTAAGCTTTGTTTAAAAGAAAAAATAAGAAGAAAAGAGATAAATGATATTATAAAACTTGCTGCTCCCTCTGGGCTTCAAGAGGCAGCCTCAAGTATTTCAAGACTTTTAGGTATAATGATGGTTATGACTTTGGGAAGCGTTGCTTTTTCTGCCAATCAGATTGCAATAACAATAGAGAGCATCTCTTTTATGCCCGGCTGGGGATTTGCTATAGCTTGTACAGCTCTTGTAGGACATAGTATAGGAGAGGGAAATTACAGACAGGCAAAAAATTATGCCAATGCATCAGCTTTTGTTTCAGCTCTTGTGATGGGATTTTTCAGCATAATATTTTTATTCTTTTCAAAAGAACTTATATCAATGTTCATAAAAAAAGAGGAAGTGGAAGTAATCAGACTTGGAAGCATGTGCCTTATGATTGGAGCATTCCAACAGATACCAATGGCTGTTGATATGGTTCTTGCAGGAGCTTTAAAAGGAAGCGGAGATACAAAGACACCGTTTAAAGCTGCTTTTTTCTGCAACTGGTGTATAAGAATACCTCTTATGTTCTATTTCATTTATTTAAAAAGAATGCCTATTACATATTTCTGGGTAATAACAGGTCTGCAATGGTTTATAGAATCATGTATACTTATTTATCTTTACAGAAAAAAATTTAAAACTCTTATTATGAAGTTCCATAGTTAAAAAATAAAAGTATTTACTGCTTTTCCATATAAGCTAAAAAGCTGTTACATTAAAAAAATTGTAACAGCTTTTTACTTTTTATTTTATGATTTTTTCAATTCTTATTCCCACTCTATCGTAGCTGGCGGCTTAGAAGATATGTCATAAGTTAATCTGTTGATTCCTTTAACTTCATTAATGATTCTGTTAGAAACTTTTTCTAAGAATTCATATGGAAGTCTTGACCAAGTTGCAGTCATGAAATCTATTGTATTAGCAGATCTTAATACTGCTGTATATTCATAAGTTCTTACATCTCCCATAACTCCTACAGATTTTACTGGAAGAAGAACAACGAAAGCCTGACTTACTTTATTGTAAAGATCAGCATTTCTTAACTCTTCAATAAAGATATTGTCTGCTTCTCTTAAAATATCAGCTTTTTCTTTAGTAACTTCTCCTAAAATTCTGATTCCAAGTCCCGGACCTGGGAATGGATGTCTGTCTATCATGTGGTCAGGAATTCCTAACTCTCTTCCAACAGCTCTAACCTCATCTTTGAATAGTTCTCTTAAAGGTTCAAGAAGAGTAAATTTCATATCTTCAGGAAGTCCTCCAACATTGTGGTGAGATTTTATAGTCATAGAAGGTCCTTTTACAGATTGAGATTCGATAACGTCAGGATAGATAGTTCCTTGTGCTAAGAAATCAACATCTGTAAGTTTTCCTGCTTCTTCATTAAATACTTCGATAAATTCTTTACCGATTATTTTTCTCTTAGATTCAGGATCTGATACTCCAGCAAGCTTTAATAAGAATCTTGACTCAGCATCAACACATTTTATATTCATATGGAAGTTTTCTCCATAAACCTGCATAACTGTTTTAGCCTCATCTTTTCTTAAAAGACCTGTATCAACGAAGATACACATTAATTGATCTCCGATTGCTTTATGGATAAGTGTTGCAGCAACAGAAGAGTCAACTCCTCCAGAAAGTCCAAGAAGAACTTTTTTATCTCCAACAGTTTCTTTTATTTTCTTAATTGTATCTTCAATATAGTTGCTCATGCTCCAGTTTTTCTCACATTTTGCAATGTTGAAAACGAAGTTTCTGTATAGTTCTTTTCCATATTCAGTGTGAGTAACTTCTGGGTGGAATTGAACACAGTAAATATTTTTCTCAGCATTGTAAGCAGTAGCTATACAAGAATCTGTATGAGCTATTTGAACGAAACCAGGAGCAAGCTGTGTAACATGGTCTTGGTGGCTCATCCATACTTGTGAATTATCAGGAATATCTTGGAATAAAGGATTTGCAGCGTCATCTAAGATAAGATGAGCTCTTCCGAACTCTTGTTTATCAGCACATTCAACTTTTCCTCCTAAAAGGTGAGTTGTAAGCTGCATTCCGTAACATACAGCAAGAACCGGAATTCCTAGATCATATATTTTTTTGTCTATCATGAACGCATCTTCTAAATAAACAGAAGCTGGTCCTCCAGAAAGGATAATTCCTTTAGGCTCTCTTGCAGCAATGGCCTCAATTGGCTCGAAATATGGAACTATTTCAGCAAATACTCCCATTTCTCTGATTCTTCTTGCTATCAATTGGTTATATTGAGAACCAAAATCAAGTATAAGAATACTGTTCTTTTTCATAATACCTCCAAAAAATTTATAATATTTTAAAAAACAAGCACAAAGCTTTTTTTATTTACCGCACTGAAATATAACTAGAACGGAAACTCATCATCCTCAAAATTATTTCCAACAGGAGCAGATTTTACAGGCTCGGCAGCTCTTGAATATCCTTCGTTATAGCTGTCACCACTGTAGCTGTTATCACCAGAAGCAGATTTGCTTTCAAGAAATTCAATAGAGTCAACTAAAACATCATAAGAAGTTCTTTTTTCTCCGTTAACTTCATATCTGTTCATTTGAATTCTTCCCTGTACTCCTACTTTTCTTCCTTTTCTTAAATATTCTCCTATAAGCTCAGCAGTTTTTCCAAAGGCAACACAGTTGATAAAGTCTGCCTCTCCTTTCTGCATAGGTCTGTCAACAGCAAGAGAAAATCTTGAATATGCTTTTCCGCTTTGACCGAATTTTAGTTCAGGATCTCTTGTCAGTCTTCCTGTTAAAACAACTAAATTCATAAATTTTCCTCCTAGTAATTCATAATTGATTAGTAATAATTATAACAGAAAAATAAAAGAAACACAACGAAAAATCTTTTCACAAAGTTCTGATTACTTAGAACTCTTTATTCAATAATACTGGTATTTATGATATAATTATTAAGGAAATTATAAATCGGAGGAAGCAGATGAAAAGAATAGTATTGTTAGATGTCAGTGCAATTATGTATAGAGCCTTTTACGGCAACATGAATTTTAGAACAAAAAATGAACCTACTGGAGCAGTATATGGATTTACCAATACTCTTTTAAGCATTATAAACGAATTTTCTCCTGATTTTATTGGTGCAGCTCAGGACGTTAGAAGAGGAGAACTTAAAAGAAGTGAAATATATTCAGAATACAAAAGCAACAGAGATGCTGTACCTGAAGATCTTCTTGTTCAAATAGGAAGAATCGAAGAAGTTCTTGACTGTTTTGGAATAGAAAGATTTAAAATAGCAGGATATGAGGCTGATGATGTTATGGGAACAATCAGCAAAAGGTTTTCAAAAGAAGGATACGAAGTAATTATAATCACAGGAGATAAAGATTTAACACAGCTCCTTGATGAAAATATAAATATTGCTCTTCTTGGAAAAGGAGACGGCGGAGGATTTAAAATTCTTTCTACCCGTGAAGATGTAAAAGAGCATTTGGGAGTATATCCTGAAACAATTCCTGATCTGTTCGGACTTATCGGCGACAGCAGTGACGGAATTCCGGGAGTAAGAAAAGTAGGACCTAAAAAAGCAATACCTATGCTTGAAAAATATGGAAATCTTGAAGGAATTTATGAAAATGTAGATTCATTAAAAGAGATAGCAGGAATAGGACCTTCTCTTATAAACAACATAAAAGAAGATAAAGATATTGCTTTCTTAAGCAGAAAACTTGCAACAATAGAAACAGAAATTCCTTTAGAAGCAACAGAGGAAAATCTGAAATATGAAATAGATAACAAAAAACTTTTAGCTCTTTTTAAAGAACTTGGATTTAAAGCTCTTATAAAAAGAATGGGGCTTACAGAGGAAGAAGAAAATGCTCCTGAAGAAAAAACACATACATCTGATTCAAACAACATGGGACAGCTTGGATTATTTTCTATGAGTGCAGAGCCTGAAAAACCTAAAAAGATTAAAGAAAGTACAATAATGGTTGTTGATACAAAAGAAAAATTTCAACAGATGTATGAAGATTTAAAATCAGAAGAGATAATATATTTCTATACTGAAAACATTGGTGTTTCTTTCTCAAGTGATGCAAGGGATTATTATGTTCCTTTCTCTCATGCTCTAAAACTGGGAGATGTTTACACAAACTTTGACAAAAAGGAACTTGAAAAAATATTCTCTCTTGATAAAAAGTTTGTAACATATAATTTTAAAAATGTTCTTAGAAATTTATACAAAATTCCTGCTGAAAAAATGGAATTTGACGAAATGCTTGGATATCATCTTATCACTGCCCAGACAAGAGAAGATATTGACGGAATGATTTTAAGTGAAAGTGTAAAAGAGATTAAAAAATATGCAGAAATTTTTGGAAAAGAAAATCCTGCTGAAACTGATATTCAGAAATATGGTGAATATCTGTGCCAGAGATCTGATGCTGTAAAAACACTTCATTATTCATTACAGGAACAGCTTGAAGAAAAAAATCTTATCCCTGTTTTAAAAGAGATAGAGATGCCTCTTATTGAGGTTCTTAACTCCATGGAAGAAGAGGGGATAATGATAGATCCTGTATATTTCCATGAATTTGGAAAAGAAGTTGGAGAAAAACTTGAAGTTCTGGAAAAGAAAATATATGAAATAGCAGGAGGAAGTTTTAATCTTAACTCTCCAAAACAGCTTGCTGAAGTTTTATTTATAAATCTTAATATCGCTCCTGTGAAAAAAACAAAAACAGGGCTTTCTACAAACGTTGAAGTTTTAGAAGAACTTGAAGCAAGAGGAGAAGAGATTGCAAAATATATTCTTGAATACAGAAAACTTTCTAAATTGAAATCAACATATATTGATGCTCTTCCAAAAGCGGTAGATGAAAACAACAGAATCCATACAAGCTTTAACCAGACAGGAACAGCAACAGGAAGGCTTTCTTCTTCTGACCCTAATCTGCAGAATATTCCTGTAAAAACAGATGACGGAATGAGAATAAGAGAGGGATTTGTTGCCAAAAAAGGATACAAACTTCTTGGTATTGACTACTCTCAAATAGAGCTTAGAGTTCTTACAGAGATTTCACAGGATGAAAACCTTATCAAAGCATACAGAGAAGGAAAAGATCTTCATAATTTAACTGCAAAAAAAATATTCGGCTTAGACGAAAATAGTGACGTGTCAAGAGAAGAAAGAATTGCTGCTAAAATTGTAAACTTTAGTATCATTTATGGAAAAACAGCTTTCGGACTTGCCAAAGAGCTAAAAATTACAAGAAAAGATGCAGAAGATTATATTGCAAAATATTTTGATGAATATCCAAAAGTAAAAGAACTTGAAAAAGAAATTATACACAAAGCTGAAGAAAACGGCTATGTTGAAACATATTTCAAAAGAAGAAGAGATATTGACGGAATACACTCAAGAAATAAAAATATAAAAAGTCAAGGGGAAAGAATGGCAGTAAATACTATTATTCAGGGAACTGCAGCAGAGATTATTAAAAAAGTTATGATAGAACTTTATAAAGTTTTAAAAGATAAAAATGATGTAAAACTTCTGT
>UQOH01000032.1 GCA_900542625.1 uncultured Fusobacterium sp. | reverse complement strand
TGGGAGCAGCAGATTCAAAAGAAATATTTAAAAATATGGATATTCCATATATAACAATAGACGGAAGAAAAGGCGGAAGTACAGTTACAGTTTCCATTCTTCACGGAATTTTATATCAAATATACAAAAGAGAGGGGTTTTAACTTAATGAAGGAATTGAAATCAGGTTACACTACAGGAACATGTGCAGCAGCATGCGTGAAAGGAGCGCTTCATAATCTTCTTGAAGACAGAGATTCAAAAGCTGTATATCTGGAAACACTTAACGGAAAAGTTTTAAGAATCCGTACAGAAAAAATGAGAAAAAGAGGAAATTTTTGTACAGTATCTGTCAAGAAAGAAGCAGGAGACGATCCTGATGTTACTGATGGAATAGAAGTATTTGCAAAAGTAAAAATTGTAAAAGAACTTAAAAAAATAGAAAAAGGATATTATCTTAATAATATTTTAGTTTATGGAGGAAGAGGAGTTGGAATTTCCACAAAAAAAGGGCTTCAGTGTCCTGTAGGGAAATCTGCAATAAATCCCGGACCTCTTAAAATGATAGAAAATGCAGTAAAAGATGTTCTGGAAGAAAGAAACTTAAAAGTAGAAATTATGATTTACATTCCTGAAGGAAGAGAAAAAGCCAAGAAAACTTTTAATGAAAAACTGGGAGTAAAGGGAGGACTTTCTATTTTAGGTTCAACAGGAATACTTAATCCTATGAGTTCCGAAGCACTTAAAAAAGCACTTTATGCACAGATGAAAGTTGTAAAAGAGGACAAAGGCAGCGACTGGATTATTTTTTCTTTTGGAAATCATGGAAGAAAATACTGCGAAGAGCTGGAAATTGATATGGACAGAGTTGTTGTAATGAGCAACTATGTAGGATTTGTAATGGAGAGTGCAGCAGATCTTGGTTTTAAAAGAATAGTTCTTATCGGGCATATTGGAAAAGCTGTAAAAATAGCAGGAGGAATATATGATACCCACAGCAGAACAGCAGACTGCCGTATGGAAATCATGGGAGCAAATGCCTTTCTTGCAGGAGAAAAACCTGAAAATATTTTCAAAATTTTAAATTCAAATACAGTTGAAGAAGCTTGTGAATATGTAACTGAAAAGAAACTATTTACAATGCTGGCAGATAAAGCAGCACAAAAATGTGTAGACTACACAAGAGACAGCAGTATAAGATGTGAGGCTCTTCTTTTCTCTTTCAGCGGAAAAGAGCTTGGACACAGTAAAGGCTTTTATGAATTAATGAAAGAAATGCATGAAGAGTCAACACAAATTTTATTCAACTAAACACATATTTTTGTGAATAGTAAAAGAGGTGCAGCAAAATGAAAAGAATTAATGTTGTGGGGCTTGGTCCCGGAAACATAGATTATTTTACAGAGGCTGGAAAAAAGGCTGTAAAATCTGCTGATATTGTAATCGGAGGAGAAAGACATTTGAAAGACATCTCCTCTCTTCTTAATGAAAATCAGGAAAAATTTATTTTGGAAAAGCTTTCAGAGATGACAGAATATATAAAAAGAAACAGCCATAAAAATATAACAGTGATTGTATCCGGTGACACAGGTTTTTACAGTCTGCTGAATTATCTGAAAAAAAATCTTGCAGATTTTGTTTTTAATACAGTGCCGGGAATATCATCTTTTCAGTATCTTTCTGCCAAAATAGGAGAGAGCTGGGAAAATTATAATCTGTACAGTGTTCATGGAAGAGAGATAGATATTATCGAGGCTTTAAAAAATAGTACAGCAGGTATTATTCTGCTTACAGATAACAAAAATTCTCCTTATTATATAGGAAGGATTTTGATGAAAAATAATTTAGCGGATATAAAAATGATTGTAGGTGAAAAACTTTCCTATGAAGATGAAAAAATTACAGAATTTTATGCAGAAGATTTTGAGCAGCATAACAGAGAATATGAAATGAATGTACTTATTCTTAAGAAGGTGAAATAATGGGACATATAGCAGACAAAGAATTTATAAGAGGGGAAGTCCCTATGACAAAACAGGAAGTGAGAGCTGTATCTGTGGCAAAACTTCAGCTTGCAGATGATTCTGTGCTTTTGGATATTGGAGCAGGAACAGGCTCTGTGGGAATAGAGGCAGCCACATATATAAAAACGGGAAAAGTGTATGCTGTAGAGAGAAAAACAGAGGGAATTAATTTAATAAAAGAGAATATAAAAAAATTTGGTATAAAAAATTTGGAAGTAATACATGGTACTGCTCCTGATGACTTGAGTATTAAAAATTTTGACAGAATGTTTATAGGAGGCTCAGGAGGACACATAAATGACCTGACTGAGTATTTTGTAAAATATTCAAAAGAGGACAGTATCATTGTTATAAACGCCATTACTCTGGAAACTCTTTCAGAAGTACAAAAAGCATTTAAAAAATATAATATTAAAGATACAGAAATAATAAATATGACAGTAGCCAGAGGAAAACAGGTTGGCGGATACACAATGATGTACGGGGAAAATCCCATATATATTATAAGCGGAAAAAAAGGAGAGATTAATGAGTAGATTTTACGGAATAGGAATAGGTGTGGGAGATCCTGAAATGATGACTCTTAAAGCTGTGAAAGCTTTAAAAGAGCTTGATATAATAATAGTTCCAGATGCTGGAAGAGATTTTGAAAGCACAGCATATTCAATAGCAAAAGATTATCTTAAACCTGAAAGCACAATAATAAATATGGAATTTTCTATGAATCCTGACTTAAAAAAAAGACAGGAAGAGAGAAAAAGAAATGGAAAAATTGTGGAAGATTATCTAAACAGCGGGAAAAATGTAGGATTTTTAACAATAGGAGATCCTATGACTTTCAGCACTTATGTTTATCTTCTTGAAAATGTTTCAGAAAAACATGAGGTAATCACAGTTGCAGGAATTTCATCTTTTGCAGACATAAGCTCAAGATTTAATCTTCCTCTTGTAATGGGAAATGAAACTTTAAAAATAGTTCCTCTTCATAAAAACTGCGATATAAAAAAAGAGATAGAAAACGCAGATAATATTGTGTTTATGAAAACAGCACTTAAATTTAAAGAGCTGAGAGAGGCTGTAAGAGAAACAGGAAATATGGATAATATCCTTATGGTTTTTGAATCCGGAAAAGATAAACAGAAAGTATATTTTAATCTTGATGAGATAGATGCAGAAAATGTACCCTATTTTTCTACAATGATTTTGAAAAAAGGAGGAGTAGAAAAATGGAAAAAGTATATTTCATAGGAGCAGGACCTGGAGACCCGGAGCTTATAACAGTTAAAGGACAACGCCTTGTAAAAGAGGCTGATGTTATAATTTATGCAGGTTCTCTTGTTCCCAAAGAGGTGATAAACTGTCACAAAGAGGGAGCAGAGATATATAACAGCGCTGTTCTTAATCTTGAAGAAGTTATAGATATAATGGTGAATGCTACAAAAAATAATAAAAAAGTTGCAAGAGTTCATACAGGAGATCCTGCAATTTTTGGAGCTCACAGGGAACAGATGGATATTTTAGACGAGCATGGAATAGAATATGAAGTTATTCCCGGAGTAAGTTCGTTTCTTGCAGCAGCAGCATCTGTAAAAAAAGAGTTTACTCTTCCAGATGTAAGCCAGACAGTAATATGCACAAGAATGGAAGGAAGAACTTCTGTTCCTGAAACAGAGAGCCTTGAAAGCCTTGCATCTCACAAAGCCTCAATGGCAATATTTCTTTCAGTACAGATGATAGACACTGTTGTAGAAAAACTTATAAAACATTATTCAAAAGATACTCCTATTGCAGTGGTACAGAGAGCAACATGGGAAGATGAAAAAATTGTGATGGGAACACTTGAAAATATAAGTGAAAAAGTTAAAAAAGAAAATATTACAAAAACAGCTCAGATACTTGTAGGATGGTTTTTGGCAGAAAAAGGTGAATATTCTAAATCAAAGCTTTATGACAAATATTTTACCCATGAATATAGAAAAGGACTGAATGAAAAAGAAAAATAAAACGGAGAAATAATTATGAAACTGGGAGTTATAGCTGTAACAGAAAAAGGAGTGTCAAAAGCACTGGAAATACAAAAACACACAGAGTGTGATGTTTTTACAATAGAAAAATTTATGAAAAACAGAACTCTCTTGATAGATAAAAAATTACAGGAATTTTTCGGCGAGCTTTTGGAAAAAGAAAAATATAATACTTTTTTATTTATCACAGCAGCAGGAATAACTGTCCGTACTATTGCTCCTTTTATAAAATCAAAAGACAAAGACCCCGCTGTTTTAAGCATGGATGAAGAGGGAAATTTCATAATCTCTCTTCTTTCAGGGCATCTTGGAGGAGCAAATAAAGCTGCAGAATTTTTAGGAAAGATTACAGGAGCAGTTCCTGTTATTTCAACAGCCTCTGATGTATCAGGCAAAACAGCTGTGGACACAATAGCAATGGAGATAAAAGGGAAGATAGAAAATCTTGAAAGTACTAAAAAAGTTACAAGTCTTATTGTTGCAGGAAAGCCTGTTCAGATAAAAGTTCCTGAAAACATGAAAGAGGAAAACCCGGAAGGAATCATAATAGTTTCAAACAGAAAAAATATAAAGATATCAAAAATTATTCCTGAAAATATTATTTTGGGAATAGGGTGTAAGAAAGGGACAGAATCCTGTGAGATTATAAATACTGTGAAAGATGTTCTTGAAAAGCACAATCTTTGTGAAGAAAGCATAAGGCTTTTTGCTACTGCTGATGTAAAAGAAAATGAGCAGGGAATAATTGAAACAGCAGAGTTTTTTAAAAAAAAACTGGTTATAATTTCAAGAGAAGAGATAAAAAAAATAGAGCGTGATTTTGAACAATCGGAATTTGTGAGAAAGACAATAGGAGTAGGAGCTGTATCTGCTCCATGTGCAAAGCTTGCAAGCGGACAAACCGGAAAATTTTTAGAAGAAAAATTAAGATACAACGGAATAACTGTTTCTGTTTTTGAAGAGAGGACAAAAATTGATGAATAAAAAAGGAAAAATTTATGTAATCGGAATTGGACCGGGAAATAAAGAAAATATGACTTTCAGAGCATACAAAGCTATGGAAGAGGCTGATGTGTTAATCGGGCATAAAACATATATCTCTCTTGTGGAAGATATGTTTCCAAACAAAAAAATGATAAAATCTGCAATGAAAAAAGAGATAGAAAGATGTGAGGAAACATTAAAACTTGCAGAAGAGGGAAATATTACAGCTCTTATCAGTTCAGGAGATGCAGGAGTATACGGAATGGCAGGAATTATGCTTGAAGTAGCCTGCGACAGAGATATAGAGGTGGAAATCATCCCAGGAATAACTTCTGCAAATGCCTCTGCTGCTGTTGTGGGAGCACCTTTAATGCATGACAACGTGATGATTTCTTTAAGCAATCTTCTTACAGACTGGGAGCTTATTAAAAAAAGAATAGCTCTTGCAAGCGAGGGAGATTTCGTAATATCTCTTTACAATCCTAAAAGTCATGGAAGACCAGACCTTATTAACGAAGCTGTGGAGATTATGCTGAAATATAAAAGCAAGAATACTCCAGCAGCAATAGTGAGAAACACAGGACGTGAAGGAGAAAATTATGATATTACAACTCTTGAAAATCTCCTTGATTTTGAAATAAATATGTTTTCAACAGTGATAATCGGAAACTCTAAAACATTTGTAAAAAACGGAAAGATGATAACACCAAGAGGATATAAGGTGGGATAATGGATTGGATAATCGGCGGAACAAAAGATTCCAGAGATTTTATTGAGATATTAAAAAAATCTGATGAAGATATAAATGATATTATAATTACAACAGTCAGCGAATATGGAAAAAAACTTGTGGAAAATGCAGGAGTGCAGATTCATACAGGGGCTATGAATGAAGAACAGATGAAAAAATTTGTTTCTGAAAAAAATATAAAAAGAATATTTGATTTCAGCCACCCTTATGCTGTGGAAGTATCTAAGAATGCTATGAAAGCTGCAGAAAATATGGAGTTAAAATATTTCAGATTTGAAAGAGAACTTTTGAAATATGAAAACAGCGTAAATTTTTATGAAACAAATGAGCTTGTAAAATTTTTAGAAACTCTTGAAGGAAATATTCTTGTTACTCTTGGGAGCAACAATATAGAAAAATTCAGAAATATTAAAAATCTTGAAAATATATATTTCAGAGTTCTCCCTGTAACAGAATCAATAAAAAAACTTGAAGATACAGGAATTAAAGCAAAAAATATAATCGGGCTTCAAGGACCTTTTTCAAAAGAGTTTAACAAGGCTGTGTATAAAAATTATAATATCAGATATGTTGTAACAAAGGAAAGCGGGAGTACAGGAGGAGAGCTGGAGAAAATAGAAGCAGCTTATGAAACAGGAGCAGTTCCTGTGGTGCTGAAAAGACCTGAAATAAAATATTTGTGGGTATCATCAGATATAAAAAAATTAACAGAAAAATTTAAAGAAAAATAAAAAGTTTTAGGAAGGAAAATAAAATGACCAAGAAAAAGGTATTGATAGGATCAAGAGGAAGTATACTGGCTATGGCACAAAGTGAAATTGTATGTGAAATGCTTAGAGAAAAATTTCCTGATATGGAATTTGAAATAAAGGTAATTGTTACTACAGGAGACAAAGATATGAGAACAAACTGGGGAGATAAAAATGTATCTCTTAAAAGTTTTTTCACAAAGGAAATTGAAAAAGAACTTTTGGACAGAGAGATAGATCTGGCTGTTCATTCAATGAAAGATATGCCTGCTGTAAGTCCTGAAGGGTTAATCTGCGGAGCAGTTCCAAGAAGAGCAGACAGCAGAGATGTTTTTGTATCAAAAAATGGCAAAAAACTTTCAGAACTTCCTGAGAACCCAGTTATAGGAACAAGTTCTTTAAGAAGAGCTGTATCAATCAAAGATTTAAGACCTGATGCAGTAATAAAACCAATCAGAGGAAATATCCATACAAGGCTTAGAAAGCTGGAAGAGGAAGATTTTGACGGAATAGTTCTTGCAGCAGCAGGGCTTTTAAGAGTGGGGCTTGAGGACAGAATAACTCAGTATTTTTCACCTGAAGAGGTTATGTCTGCTCCTGCGCAGGGAGCTCTTTGTGTTCAGTGCAGAGAAAATGATGAAGAGATACTTAAAATGCTTGCAGAAATAATAGATACAGAGGCAGAAGAAACAGTGGCTGTTGAAAGAGAATTTTCAAAAATATTTGACGGCGGATGCCACACACCTATGGGTTGTTTTGCTGAGATAGACAAAGAAAATGATGAGATAGTTATAAAAGGAATTTATTACGACGGAGAAAAGCTTCACAAAGATATCCACAGAGGAAAAAGGGAAAAAGGAATAATTCTTGCAAGAGAACTTGCAGAAAAAATCAGAGGTAAAATAAATGGCTGATAAAAATAAAAAAGGAAAAATATATATAACAGGTGCAGGACCCGGAGATTTCGAACTTCTTACACTTAAGGGAAAAAGATGTATTGAAGAGGCAGACTGTATTATCTATGACAGACTTGTAAATAAAAGAATACTTGGATTTGCCCAAAAGGGAACAGAATTAATCTATCTTGGAAAAGAGAACACAGAGGGCGGACTTATTCAGGAAGAGATTAATAAAACCATAGTTGAAAAGGCTTTGGAGGGAAAAACAGTTGTAAGGCTTAAAGGAGGAGATCCTTTTGTTTTTGGCAGAGGAGGGGAAGAGATAGAGGAGGTTGTGAAAAATAATATTCCTTTTGAGATAATTCCCGGAATAACTTCTGCTGTTTCTGTTCCTGAATATGCAGGAATCCCTGTTACACACAGAGGAATGTCAAAATCTTTTCATGTGTTTACAGGAATGACAGCAAAAGACAACAAATTTCATGATTTTGAACCTATTGCCAAACTTGACGGTACCCTTGTTTTTCTTATGGGAATAAAAAATCTGGGACTTATAGCCTCTGAACTTATAAAATATGGGAAAAATCCGAACACACCAGCAGCAGTGATAGAAAAAGGTACAACAGGAAAACAGAGAACAGTTACAGGTTCTCTTGGTACTATAAAACAGACAGCAGAAAAAGAAAATATAGTTCCTCCTGCTGTAATAGTAATCGGTGACGTAGTTTCAAAGCGTGAAGAATTCAGCTGGTTTGAAAAAAAAGAGCTGTATGGAAAAAATATTCTTGTAACAAGAGACGAAGTACAGGGAGAAATTTTTTCAAGAGAGATAGAAAAAATGGGAGGCTGTGCAGAGCTTATGCCTTTTTTGAAAATAGAGGACTGCATGATGAATTTTGATTATTCAAAACTGAAAAATTATAAAGCAGTACTTTTTAACTCTCCAAACGGAGTAAAGTTTTTTTTCAGGCACATTCCTGATATGAGATGTCTGGGAGATATAAAAATCGGAGCTGTGGGAGCAAAAACAAAAGAGGAGCTTGAAAATTTTAAAATAAAAGCTGATGTAATGCCTGAAAAATATCTTGTTGCAGAACTGGCAAAAGAGATTTTAAAAGTTACAAATGAAAATGACAGAATTCTTGTGATAACATCTGACATATCTCCATGTGAAGATGAAAGATGGAGCAGAGAATATGCGAGAGGTTTTGAAAAATTTACAGGATACAAAACTATTATGGCTGTAAACTCAAAAGAAGATGTGGAAGAGAGATTAAAAACCATGGAATATATAACTTTTTTAAGCTCTTCAGCAGTGAAATCTTTCGTAAAGAGTTTAAAACATGACATTTCGTGCGTAAAAAGTTTGAAAGTTATATCAATCGGACCGTCAACTACAAAAACTTTAAAAAATTTTAAAATAAATATTTTTGCAGAAGCCAAGGAATATACGGCAGATGGGATAATGAAGATTTTAGAAAAAGAATAAAAAATTGAAAAGTACTTGAAAATTTTCTCCAAAAAAAGTATACTTCGATTGAAAACAATATAGTTTTACTTTTTAAAATATAAATTGGTTTAGGAGGAATGTAAAATGGAAAAAGTAACGTTTGATATGATTAAGGAAGCAGCAGAAACCATAAAAGGATCTGTAAAAAGAACTCAAATAGTTGAATGCCCAACTATGGAATCTTTAACAGGAAATAAAGTATTCTTCAAATTAGAAAACCTACAAAAAACAGGTTCATTCAAAATAAGAGGAGCTCTAAACAAAATAATGCACCTTACTGACGAAGAAAAAGCAAGAGGGGTTATAGCATCTTCAGCTGGTAACCATGCTCAAGGTGTGGCACTTGGAGCTACAAATCTTGGAATAAAATCAACAATCGTAATGCCTGGAACAGCACCTTTATCTAAAGTTGTTGCAACAAGAAACTACGGAGCAGAAGTTGTTCAAGTAGGAACAGTTTATGATGATGCATATAACAAAGCTTGTGAAATTCAAGCTGAAACAGGAGCTACATTCCTACATCCATTTGACGATCCATATGTTATAGCTGGACAAGGAACAATCGGTATGGAAATTATCGAAGACTTAGAAAATGTTGATATGGTTATAGTTCCTATTGGAGGAGGAGGTATCGCTTCTGGTATCGCTAAAGCTGTAAAAACATTAAAACCTTCAGTAAAAATGGTTGGTGTTGAAGCTGAAAATGCTGCATCAATGCTTGAAGCTGTAAAACAAGGATGTCCTTGCACAATAAAAACAAGTCCTACAATAGCAGACGGTATTGCTGTTGCAAGAGCAGGACAATTAACTTGTGAAATGATAAAAGAATATGTTGACGAAATAGTAACAGTAAGTGAAGACGATATAGCAAGAGCTATTCTATTCTTAATGGAAAAATCTAAAGTAGTAGCAGAAGGAGCAGGAGCAACTCCAGTTGCAGCACTTCTAGCTGGAAAAATCCAAGAAAAAGGACAAAACATCTGTTGTGTAATTTCTGGAGGAAACTCTGACATCAACATGATAGAAAGAATCATAAACAAAGCTCTTATCCTTGAAGGAAGAAAAGCTGAGTTCAACGTAGTAGTTCCAGACAGAGCAGGAGAATTATTTAAAGTTCTTCAAGTTTTAGCTGAGAAAAAAGCTAATATCCTAAGAATAAACCAATCTATGTATAAAACAGGAATAAAAATTAACAACCAAGTTGCTAAAATAGTTATAGAGTGTGCAGACGAACACCACAGAAACGAAATAGCAGTGGCTATAAAAGAAGCTGGTTTTGAAATCAGACCATAGTTTCTAAAATTATAATTTATAATTTGTCTTTTCCTATAAATTTTAGTAGAATATAATCATAAGTAAAATTACAGACTAAAATTTAAAAGGAAGGCAGTTATGAAAAAATTCATATTATCAATATTTATTTTGCTTGGGACAATTGTATCTGCATACGATTACCCATTTAAAAATCCATATGTGGCAACTGTATTGGGAACCTCGGCAATGATGGCCCCGGGAATCATGGAAAAAATTCCTATCTCTATATACAGCACAAGTTTCATAAAAACAAGAGAAACTCCTGCCAATTTGGAATATCAGGAAGACTACAAATTTTCAGTAGCCTTACAGAATAAAAAAGCACCTTTGGTATTTATTCTTTCAGGGACTGGTTCATCAGCAACTTCCCTTAAAACAGAATTTTTCCAAAGAATATTTTATACAGCAGGATACCACGTTGTTGGAGTTTCATCAACTATGAACACCAACTCCGTGGTATCTTTATCTTATGATAAAATGCCGGGAATTCTTATGAATGATGGTATGGACTTATACAGAGCAATAAACAGAATCAAGGAAATTGTAGAGAAAAAGGCAGAAATTTCTGATTATTATTTAATGGGATACAGTCTTGGAGCTACACATTCAGCTATCCTTTCGTATATTGACGAAACAGAAAAAGATTTTAATTTTAAAAGGGTATTTTTAGTAAATCCTGCTGTAAATCTTTATACTTCAGCAATGCTTCTTGACAATATGTTTGATGATGCTATTGGAGGAAATATTGAAAATCTTTTTGTAAGGGTAAATGTTCTTACAGACAATATGGCAGCACTTACAGGAAAGAGCAATGAAGAAGCTCTTAAAAAGCAGAATCCTGAAAAAGTTCTGAGAGCTTTGGGAATAACAGACAGAGATTTGAAAGTGGGAATCGGACTTGTTTTCAGATTGAATGCTATTGATATAAATTTCCTTACAGATGCAGCAAATAAAAGAGGAATTTATGTTGACAGAAAAATAGAAAAATACGAGGATATGGGAAGATATTTTGAAAAGATAAATTTTGCAGACTTTGAAGAATACATGGAGAAACTTGCTGTACCATACTACAAAGAAAAATATGGAGAGAGTCTGACAGCAGATACTCTGATAAAATACACAGACCTTAAAGTAATTGAAGATTATCTTCGTAAATCTGATAAAATTATGGCTGTTACAAACAGAGATGAACTTATTCTTACAAAAGAAAATATCAATTATCTAAAAGACGTATTTAAGGGCAGAATAATTGTTTATCCGTATGGAGGACACTGCGGAAATATGTTCTACTATGAAAATGTTAAAAATATGCTTAATTTTATGAAAGGAGGTAAGTTAGTTGAAGGTAAAAAATAAAATAGCAGCACTCCTTCTTGCTTATCTTCTGATAGGGTGCAGCAGTGCCAAAGTAAAAGATGAGCATAGTTTCAGAGATGATATAAATCACAGCTATAATATTGAAAATGTGCAGAAAAAAGAGATTAATGAGGAACTGGCTGTTCTTTACGGAATGGATGATCCTTTAGGACCCCTTAACAGAAGAATTTATTATTTTAACGGAATGGCAGACAGATATCTTTTAAAGCCAATGGTAACAACATATAAATATTACACTCCTGATTTTTTCCAAAAGAGATTCAGCAACTTTTTTACTAACTTTGAAAATATAGGTTATGCACTTAACTCATTTTTACAGCTGAAATTCACTGACGGAATAGAAACTGTTTTGAGATTCGGAATAAACAGTACAGTTGGGCTTTTGGGGCTTTTTGACCCTGCAACAAGCATAGGGCTTCCAAAGCATAAAGAAACTCTTGGAATGACTTTAGCATATTATGGTGTGGGAAGAGGACCTTATGTTGTAATTCCATTTTTAGGACCTAGCAATTTGAGAGACTCTGTTGCATTGGGGATAAATGGTTATGCTGTGGCTGAAATGGATGTATACCACCCTGTGCATATTGATTTCTCAGATTATTATATGCTGGCACTTTATGGATTTTCAGTAAAAGCAGACAACAGTATATACTTTATGGAATCAGATTATGTGTTTGAATATGAATATATGAGATTTTTAAGCAAAAAATATAATGATCTTGTAGAAAAAAGAAACAAACACATCAGTACAAGAAACCAGAAAGAAAAGCTGAGATCTGCAGCAGAAGAACTTGAAAATACAAAGTAACCCCTCACGTTAAAATTAAGAATAAAATTTTCTAAGAAAATTTTATTCTTATTTTTTTATATTCTTTTTTTGATTGAATTATTTTTATGATATAATATAATTAGAAAATTGTGGAAAAAATAAGTGACTGAGAAAGGGATAAAATGAAAGTATCAATATTAGGAAGCGGAAGCGGCGGAAATTCTACGTTCGTAGAAGTGGACGGAGTAAAAGTTCTTGTTGATGCAGGTTTCAGCGGAAAAAAAATAGAATGCAGATTAAAAGAAATAAATGAAAATATAGAGGAGATACAGGGAATTCTTATTACCCACGAGCACACAGATCATATTCAAGGAGCAGGAATTTTATCAAGAAAACATAATATTCCTGTGTATATAACAAAAGAAAGCTATTCTGTATGTGAGGGAAAACTTGGAAAAATAGAAAAAAACAACCTTATTTTTATTGATAACGAAACATTTGTTCTTAACGAAAAAGTAAAGGTTCTTCCTGTTGATGTTATGCATGATGCAAAAAGAACTGTGGGATTCAGAATAGAGGGAACAATAAGCAGAAAGGCTCTTGGAATTTCAACAGACATAGGATATGTGGACAACAGAGTAAGAGAGCTTTTCAGAAATGTAAACATAATGATAATCGAGTCAAATTATGATTACAAAATGCTTATGGAATGCAGTTATCCATGGGATTTGAAAGACAGAGTAAAAAGCAGAAACGGGCATCTTTCAAACAATGATGCAGCAAAATTTGTGTGTGAAAATTATCACCATGATTTAAAGAAAATCTATCTTGCTCACGTAAGCAAAGACAGCAATAATTTTGATATAGTATCAAGAACAATTCATCAGGAATTGGGAAGATTTAATATAAATATACCTGTGGAGATAGCTCGTCAGGACGAAGTAACAGAATTGTATGAAATTTAGGGAGGGAACTATGGAAAAAGAAGAGCTATGGGAAGAACTGAGATTTGAAATAGGGACTATGCACAGACTAAATTCATTGAAAGAGGACGAGGAAATTCTCCTTGGAAGCGGAAATAAAAATGCAAGAGTGCTTTTTATAGGTGATGATGCAGAACTTTATGAAACAGCAGACTTGAAAGTTGCAGTAGGTTCAAGCGGTGAGTTTTTAATAAAACTGTGTGATATAGCAGATATAACACCTGAAGATTATTATATTACAACTCTTACAAAAAATAAGATGAAATACAGAGAGCTTTTTGAAGATGAACAAAGAAAAATGAAAGATCTTCTTGATATGCAGATTGCTCTTATTCAGCCTAAAATAATTGTGGCATTGGGACAGGACATAGGAGAACTTCTTTTTGAAAAAGAGGTTAATATGGGAGAAATCCGCGGGGAAGTGCAGAATTGGAGAGGAAATATAAAAGTTATAGTTACTTATGATGTAAACTTTACAAAAAAATCAAGGGACAGCAGCGGTAAAAAATCAAAAGTCGCTCTTGATTTCTGGAATGATTTAAAAGCAGTAAAACAGCTTTTAGGAGCAGATAATGAGTAACAAAGATATTAAATCTATTGTAAGAAAAGATATAAGAGAGAAAAGAGAAAATCTTTCAGAAGGGGAAAAAGAAAAACTAAGTTCTCAGATTATAAAAAGATTTTTTGAAAATACATTTTCATACCTTGAAAAAGCTCAGGTAATAATGTCTTACATGGATTTTAAAAATGAAGTGTCAACAGGAGAGATTAATAAAAAGCTTATCGAAATGGGAAAAACTGTGCTTATCCCAAGGGTTTCAGAGGATAAAAGCAGAATAATTCCTGTTGTGCTTAATAGAGAGTTTAAAAAAGGAAATTTTGGAATTCTGGAATCCAAAGGAAATGATTTTACAGAAAAGAATATAGACATTGTTATTGTTCCCGGAGTGGCATTTAACACAAGAGGAGAGAGAATAGGTTTCGGAAGAGGATATTATGATAAATTTTTAAATTCTTTTGAAGAAACAAAACCTTTAAAAATATCTCTGGCTTATGATTTTCAGGTAGATGACAGGTTTTTTGGAGAAGAGTATGATGAAAAAATTCATATTCTTATAACAGAAAGTAAAATTATGAAGTTCTAGATTATTGAAAAAAATTATCTCATATGATAAAATAATAAGGAAAAATATTTTAATTTAATATTAATAGGAGGAAATCTCGTGTCAGGACATAGTAAATGGAATAATATCCAACACAGAAAAGGTGCTCAGGATAAAAAAAGAGCAAGCTTATTTACAAAATTAGGAAAAGAATTAACAATAGCAGCTAAAGAGGGTGGAGGAGATCCAAACTTCAACCCAAGACTTAGACTTGCAATAGAAAAAGCAAAAGCAGGAAACATGCCTAAAGATATCCTTGAAAGAGCAATCAAAAAAGGAACTGGAGAACTTGAAGGTGTAGACTATATAGAAATGAGATATGAAGGATATGGACCAGAAGGAACAGCTTTCATAGTTGATGTTGTAACAGACAACAAAAACAGATCAGCATCTGAAGTAAGAATGACTTTCTCTAGAAAAGGAGGAAATCTTGGTGCAGACGGTGCAGTTTCTTGGATGTTTAACAGAAAAGGAGAAATCATTGTTCCTGCAGCAAATGTAGAAGATTCAGAAGATTTCATGATGGTTGCATTAGAAGCCGGAGCAGATGATATCGTTGAAGAAGCAGATGAGTTTCAAGTATTAACAGATCCTGCAGCTTTCCAAGGTGTATTAGATGCATTAACAGAAGCAGGATACAAATATGAAGAAGCAGAAATCACAATGATTCCTGAAAACAAAGTAGTTATAAACGATGTAAACGTAGCTAAAAAAGTTGTACTTCTTTATGACTCTTTAGATGATCTTGATGATGTTCAGGAAGTTTACTCAAACTTTGAAATTCCTGATGAAATCATGGAACAACTTGATTAATTAATTTGCTTATAAAAATAAAATAAGGCTGTTGCATAGAAATGAAATAAGAATAAAATTATCGAGATTAAAAATATTTTGCGTAATTAATGCAGCAAGCAAAACTCAAAAATTCATACTGTTTGAGTGACGAAGTCACGAGTTTATGAATTTTAGTTTTGTGAGCAATATTAATAGCAAAAATTTTTACGAAGAGAATTTTATTCTTATTTTTAAAGCAACAGCCTTTTTATATAATTGATATATTCAGGAAGGAGGGAGAATAAATAATGAATGAAGATTACAGAATGATATTTGAAGATTTAAAAAATTTAAATCTGAAATCTCTTACTTTGAAAGAGATGGAAAAAATAAAAAAACTTGAAATAAACACTCTTCATGATTTGCTTTATTATTTTCCCAGAGCCTATGATGACAGAACAAATATAAAAAAGATAGAGGAATTAAGAGGAGATGAATATGTTGTATTAAAAGTTCAGTTTATGACAATCTCATCACCTTACACTCCTTCAAGGCTGAAAATGACAAAAGCAAGAGCAACAGACGGGACAGGAGTTATAGATGTTGTATGGTTTCAAATGCCTTATCTTGCCAAATCTTTAAAAATCGGTGAGGAGTATATTCTTATCGGGCATGTGAAGAGGGGATATAATTTTCAGATGACAAACCCTGAATATAAAAAAGTATCCAATCAGATAGAGATGGACAAAGGAGAAATTCTGCCGATTTACAGTACGATAAAGAATTTTGCTCAAAACAGTCTGAGAAAAGTTTTGAAAAAAAATATAACAGCAAACAAAAAATATTTTATGGAAAATATTCCCCATGAAATTATTGAAAAATATAATATTATGGGCAGACAAACAGCTCTTAATGAAATTCATTTTCCAACAGATCATAAAAACCTTGAAGATGCAAAAAGAAGATTTGCTATTGAAGAACTTTTGATTCTTGAAATGGGAATTTTGGAAAAAAAATTTATAGAGGGAGTGTCAGAAGGAAAAAAATATGAACTGAGAGATAATAAATCTCTTGTGAAAAACTATTTGAAAAACCTTAATTTTCAGCTGACAAAAGCACAGAAAAATGTAATAACTGATATATACAAAGAACTGAACAGCGGAATATTTATAAACCGTCTGATTCAGGGAGATGTTGGAAGCGGTAAAACAGTGGTAGCTATGGTGCTTCTTCTGTATATAATCGAAAACGGTTATCAGGGAGTTATTATGGCTCCAACAGAGATACTTGCAACACAGCACTATCTTTCTATAAAAGATGATTTTGAAAAACTTGGAGTGAAAACAGAACTTCTTACAGGAAGTGTAAAAGGAAAAAAGAGAGAGGTTCTTCTTGAGGGAATAAAAAACGGAGAAATCTCCCTTGTAATAGGAACTCATGCTTTGATAGAAGATAATGTTGAATTTGGCAGACTGGGGCTTATAGTTATTGATGAACAGCACAGGTTTGGTGTTGTTCAAAGAAAGAAACTGAGAGATAAAGGTATTCTTTCAAATCTTCTTGTTATGAGTGCTACACCTATTCCACGTTCTCTTGCACTGAGCATTTACGGAGATTTGGATATATCGATAATTGATGAACTTCCTCCCGGAAGAAAACCTATCAGAACAAAATGGATTTCAGGGGAGATAGATTTAGAAAAAGCTTATGATTTTATAGAGAAAAAACTTCATGAGGGAAGACAGGCATATTTTGTTGTTCCTCTTATTGAAGACAGTGAGAAAATGGCTGTAAAATCTATTGAGCAGTACAGATATGAAATTGAAAACAGATTTAACAATTATAAAGTAGGAATACTTCATGGAAAGATGAAAAATTCTGAAAAAGATGAGGTTATGAAAGCTTTTAAAAATAAAGAAACTGACATACTTCTTTCTACAACAGTGGTTGAGGTTGGAATAAATGTTCCCAATGCAACAATAATTTCTATAATAAATGCTGAAAGATTTGGGCTTTCTTCTCTTCATCAGCTTCGCGGAAGAGTTGGAAGAGGGGAATATCAGTCCTATTGTTTTCTGATTTCCAAAACAGACAATGATATTTCAAAATCAAGATTGAGAATTATGGAGAAGACTCAGGATGGTTTTGAGATAGCTGAAGAAGATTTGAGGTTAAGAAAATCAGGAGAGATTTTCGGGACAAGACAGACAGGTTTCAGCGATTTGAAATTTATAGATATTATTCAAGATGTAAAAACAATCAAGAATGTTAAGGATATGTGTATAGAATATCTGAAAGAGAAAAAAGGAATAATTGATAACCCATATCTAAAAATGGATATAGAGGATAAATTTAAAGAAAACTTATAATAAATTAAGATTGAGAATAAAATTATCGAGATTAAAAATATCTGCGTAATTTATGCAGCGAAACAGAATACAGAAAATTTGACTGTCTGAGTGAAACGAGTTTCAAATTTTCTTTCTGTGAGCAATATAAATCTGCTGATATTTTTACGAAGAGAATTTTATTCTCAATCTATATGAATTTTAAATTTTATTATAAAATTATTCTTTAAAAAACATAATAATTGTGATAAGATAAGATACAGTGAAAAATTTTAAGGAGGATAGAAGATGAGGTTTAGTAAATACTATGTGAAAACATTAAAAGAAAACCCAAAAGAAGCTGAAGTAGTCAGTCATCAATTGCTTTTGAGAGCCGGGATGATTAAAAAATTAGCTAGCGGAGTGTACAGCTATCTTCCCTTAGGGTATAAGACACTTAGAAAAGTAGAAAATATTGTAAGAGAAGAAATGGATAGAGCAGGAGCAGTAGAACTGCTTATGCCTGTATTACAGCCGGCTGAAATATGGCAGGAAAGCGGAAGATGGGACGTAATGGGTCCTGAAATGATGAGACTTAAAGACAGACATGAAAGAGATTTTGTCCTTGGACCAACACATGAAGAAGCTATAACAGATATCGTAAGAAGTGATATATTTTCATATAAACAGCTTCCTATAAATCTTTATCAAATTCAAAATAAATTCAGAGATGAAAGAAGACCAAGATTCGGACTTATGAGAGGAAGAGAATTCCTTATGAAAGATGCTTATTCTTTCTCACTAGACAGAGCAGGGCTTGACAAAGAATTTGACAATATGCAGGAAGCATACTCAAAAGTATTCAGAAGATGCGGACTTGATTTCAGAATTGTTGATGCAGATTCAGGAGCTATCGGAGGAAGCGGTTCAAAAGAGTTCCACGTTATGGCAAACTCTGGAGAAGACGAATTAATATTCTGTGATTCTTGCCACTATGGTGCAAACGTTGAAAAAGCAGTAAACGTTATAACAAGTCTTCCAAAAGAAGAATTAAAAGAGGCTGTACTTGTTCCTACACCAAACATTGCAAAAATAGAAGATGTTGTTGCAAACCTTGGTGTTGAAATTGAAAGAACAGTAAAAGCTATTATGTACAAAGATATGGTTACTGATGAGCCTTACATGGTTTTAATCAGAGGAGATATCGAAGTAAATGAAGTTAAAGTTAAAAATACTATTGATACAATAGATGTTGCAATGCTTACAGATGAAGAGCTTGAGGCTTTAGGATTATTCAAAGGATTTATAGGTCCATATGGAATGGATTTAAAAGCTAAAGGAATAAAAGTTATAGCTGATCCGTCTGTATTAGAAATCCCTAACCATACAGCAGGAGGAAACCAGCCAGATACTCACTATTTAAATGTAAACTATGGAAGAGATTATGAAGCTGACATTGTTGCTGATGTAAGAAAAGTTAAAGAGGGAGACACTTGTTCAATCTGCGGAAAACCTCTTCGTGTTGCAAGAGGAATTGAATGCGGACACATTTTCAAACTTGGTAAGAAATATTCTGAGCCAATGAAAGCAACTGTCCTTGATGAAAACGGAAAAGATGTTGTTATGGAGATGGGATGCTACGGAATAGGAGTATCAAGAACAATGTCTGCTGCTATTGAGCAGAACAATGATGAGAACGGAATTATATGGCCGTCTGCAATAGCTCCATTTGTTGTTGACGTAATTGCAGCAAACATGAAAGACGAAGCTCAGACAGTTCTTGCTGAGGAAGTATACAACAGTCTTATGGAAGCCGGAGTAGATACAATTTATGATGACAGAAACGAAAGAGCAGGATTTAAATTTAAAGATGCTGACTTAATCGGATTCCCATTCAAAGTTGTATGCGGTAAAAAATCTGGTGAAGGAATTGTTGAACTTAAGATAAGAAGAACAGGAGAAACTATAGAACTTGCAAAAGCAGATGTAGTTGAAAATGTTAAAGAATTAATGAAAAAATATTAGTAATTAATAAATAATTATTTGTAACAGCCTTAGTATCTTTTATTGGATATTAAGGCTGTTTTAATATTAAAATGTTATACTGTCATATTTTCTGAAAACATTATTTTTTAATACTTCTTGAAAAATAAATCAATATAATATATACTTATATTGAACACATAAAATTTATGAGCGAGGTTATTATATGAGCTTTTTTGAAAAACTTGACTTAGATAAAAAACTTAATATATGTACTGGCAATTTTTTTGAAAAATCTAATGGATTTCCAAGCAGAGATGCACTTGTTGAGATATTAACAAATCATTTCAAATTTACAAGTATAAAAAACTTTAATGACAGACATTCACTGTTTGGAGTAAGTCAAAGCTTTGTAGACTCTGTTATTGGAACCAAGCATTCTTTATATAAAAAATTACAAGGAATATATGAGTATAAAAAAAGCAGCAACAGTTATCTTGGTTCTCTTATAGAATCAGGTTTAATAGCTGCTGTGGTTAATACAAATTATGATTCTTCAATAGAAGAAAATCCGGAAGTAGAAAAAATGACTCCATATAAAGGAAATTTTACAGAAGGAAAGATAAGACTTTATAAAGTATTGGGAGATTTAGATTGTTATGAAAACTGTGCAATCACAGAGCAGGATTTCAGAAGACTGAGAGTTCTTCCTTTTTATAATCTATTTTGGGAAAGTATCAGATATGAATTTAAACAAAGAAGCACAATCTTTTTGGGAGTAGATTTTGATGATTCAGACTTTTTTACAATAATGGATTTTATTTTGAGTAAAGACTGCGAAGAAATAAAGCCTATGTATGTAATTACGTCTAATTCTATTTTAAGCTCAAAAGTTATGGAGTTTTTTAACAAACATAACATTAAAGTTCTTGCATCAAATGAATATGAATTTTTCAGAGGGCTGAAAGAATATACAGGCAATGAAAAAATTAATCTGGACAGAATGTTTCCCCAGACTATAAGCGAGCTGATGAATATAAAAAAGTTTCAATGGTAGTATCAGATGAGGCAGAAACTGAAAATACAGAAATAGAGAAATCTGAAAAAATTGATACTACTGTAAACTTTAATGAGCAGCAGACAGAAGAGGAAACAACAGAAGAAAGTATTGCAGAAGAAAATATATCAGAAGAAGAAACTGAAACAGCTGAAGAAACAAATAATATTTTAAAAGAACCGGAAGAAATTGAAAAAATTAAAGAGATAGAAGAGACAGCAGAATTAGAAGAAGTATCAGAGGAAATTACTGAAACTGAAAAGGAAAGCTTTGAAAGTTTTACTGAAAAACAATATCAGCTGTTTACTATTGAAGAACCTGAAAAGAAACAGACAGAAGAGAGTTTACCTGAATCTGAAATACCTGAAATTACAGAAGAAACTAAAACAGAAGAGGTAGAAGAATCTGAAGAGATTGACGAAATATCAGAAGAGGCAACTGAAACAGCTGAGCCTGAAATAATTGAAGAAGTTATTGAGCCTAAAGCAATAACAATAGATTATGATAAAACAATGGGGAAGTTGGAAACAGCTCTTGAAATAAGATACAGCTCTTTAAAACTGACAGATTTTCCAATAAAAATATCAAACATTCCGGAAGGTATGACATTTCCTGATGAGTTGATTATAGGAAATGCAAATATTAAAATTGGAGAAGAGATTATAAATAACTGTTATTTAAAAATATTTTCCAATGAATCAGTAAAAATGTTTGAAATAAAGCACAGAGAGTTTAAGCTTGGTTTAAGTGTAACTTTAAACGATGACACGATTAATGCTTATGGAAAAGTTCGTTATTATGAAATAAGTTCTTTAATCAAATATACAAGAATGTTAAAAGTTCTTGAAATGTTTAATAAAATATTTGAAGGAGTATCTATTACTTTTAAAGTTAATAAACTTTATGGAAATATAAATGCAGAAGATAGAATTGAAAGCATGAGAATAAAAACAATTCAGAATTTCTTTGCAGTAATAGAAAAATCAGGTTATAAATTTCAAATAGACAAACTGCCTAAAGCTGAAAATATTTATTATCTTTTAGAGTTAACAGCAGCTCTTAGAGAAAAGAAAGTTATTGAGACATGGTGTAACTTTACCTTCAATAATGAAAATATTGAAAATATAAACACAGGAGATTCTTTGACAATAAAAAGAGTGTATAAAATTGATAAACATGCTTCCATAGAAGAGACTATTACACTGAAATCTCCTTTAGATAAAAATAATATTTTCAAAGAAAAAACTGTGGGATACAGAAAACAGTGTGTAATAGAACTGAAAAAAATTAATAATTAATTCTTTATACAACATAAAGTTTACGATAAAAAATCTGGAAGAGGTGAAATAATGCTGGATAAAGAAAGTTTTTTTAAAAAGTTTTCTATTGATGAGAAATATTTTGAATCAACAGGACTTGATTGGGATGAGTTAGTAAAAATCTATGATGATTATCTTGCTTTAGTTCCAAGTCTTGAAAAATTAGCAGATAAATTTACTTTCAGATTGATTGATACAAATGGTGTTCACTCAGTAAGAAGAAGAGTAAAAAAACCCGGACATCTTATAGAGAAAATAATAAGAAAAGGCAGAAAATATGTAGACAGAAACATCTCTGTTGAAAATTACAAAGAGATTGTTACAGACCTTATAGGTGTGAGAATTCTTCATCTTTTTAAAGATGACTGGATTCATATTCACAATGAGATTTTAAAATTCTGGGAAGTGGCTGAAACTCCTCAGATAAATGTAAGACCGGGAGATTACAATATGGAGCTTTTAAGAGAGAGCATGGCTCATCTTAACTGCGATATTATTGTGAGAGAGCATGGTTATCGTTCTGTACACTATCTTATACAGACAACATCTGAAACAGGTGAAAAATTTTTTGTTGAGATGCAGGTAAGAACAGTTTTTGAAGAGGCATGGAGTGAAATAGATCATATAATCAGATATCCTTATGATGTGGATAATCCTATTTTAAGTGATTATTTAAGTATTTTTAACAGAATAGTGGGAAGTGCTGATGAGATGGGAACATTTATTAAAAATCTTAAACCTACTGTAACAGAAAATACACAGGCTTATGCAGAAAGAGAACTGGATAACAAATTTAAATAAAAAATAGCGCGATTGTCCATCGCGCTTTTCTTTTGTATAATATATTTATGAATTCTAAGTCTTCTTCTTTAAAAACT
>UQOH01000031.1 GCA_900542625.1 uncultured Fusobacterium sp. | reverse complement strand
AAACTTTCTTATTTTTTATAAGTCAAAATTCTATACTTTCCTAATAAATAAAAAAAGGAAGCTGAACAAATTAATGATATAAAATCATTAATCTGCAACAGCTTCTTTTTTATCATATTTATCAAAATTGTTATACCTCATGGTATTTCTCACTTTTTTTACATATTCCTGTCCCTCTTCAGAATATCTCGTAAGTCCTCCGGCAATTTCATAAGAAGATTTACCTTCCCATATCATTTTCCTTGCGTTTTTATAAGCATCTGAACGGGAAATAATAAGAGTGATGTCCTCTACTGTATCTTTTAATGTGTCATATTTTTTTAAATGAGGTTTGAAGTCTCCTCTTGAACCCTTAGCAGCAATTCTCGGTTCATTTGGGTTTGTAGACCACACACCGAAAGCATTGTTTGCCTCTCTGAAAAACCTTGAAGTTCCCCATGCACTTTCAATAGCTCCCTGGGTAAGAATAAGAGATGTAGGATATACTATCATTTTTGACTCAAGAGTATTCCAATCGCCGTATTCTGTTTTATATTTTTTAAACAGATTTTCAGCATAATTTTTTTCTCTGTCAGTAAGCTTTTCTTTTACTTTCAATTTTTTTACAATCTCTCTGTTATTTAAAATTTCAGTTTTTACAACTTCAATAGAAGGAAGAAGAAGTCTTACAAAAACATCTTTTCTTTTTACAGCAGACAGCTCTCTTAAATCAATATTAATATGGCTGAATACAAAAAGCCCCTCTCTTTTTTTATAAATATCTTCAATACTGTTTACCTGAACTTTCTCATATTTCACCTCTGTAAGCACACTTTGAGGAATGTGAATAATATTTTCAGAGTGAACCTTCTTTATCATTGTAGGATTTTTTACAGGATAAGTATTTGTTGCGAATAAAATAAAAACAGATAAGATTAATAAGAACATGATGTCCTTTTTCTTTTTTTTGTTTATAAATTTCCTAATTACTATTTTTTCCATTAATTTTAAATTCCTTTTCTAATAAAATACATTTTAAAAAATATCGTCTACATATAATACACTATCAAAGTATTTTTTTCAAATATATAATATATATGAAAAAGAGTTCTTTTTACATACATAATTTTTGTATGATGATTTAAAAATATGCAGAAATATACAAAAAATTTCTGACTAAAAAATAAGAATAAAATTCTCGAGATTAAAAATATCTGCGTAATCTATGCAGCGAAACAGAATACAGAAAATTTGACTGTTTGAGTGAAATGAGTTTCAAATTTTCTTTCTGTGAGCAATATAGATAGCTGATATTTTTTCCTAGAGAATTTTATTCTTAATTTTCATTAATTTTTATTTTTTAAATTCTTGAATTTTTGCAATTATCATATTTTTTAACTCTTCAAACTGCTCTTCTGTAAGTTTTTCATTTATTTTTATATTTGAAGAATTTCTGGCATATTTTGTGTCCACTAAAGGTTTTTGTTCATCTGCCTTTATTTTTTTCAGTTCAGCTCTCATCTCATCTCTTGACCAGTCCTGAACTTTTAATATATATTCTTCCATCTCCTCTTCAGGAAGATTTAATGCTTTTATCAGTTTGTTTATCTCTTCTGCCTTACTCAGCTTTAATTCGTTTATATGTCTTTTAACAGGTGTAGGATAATTTAAACTTCCCTTTATCCTTTTTACCTGTCTTGAGCTCATATTATATTCGTCTCCAAGCTCTTCAATAGTAACTTTTCTTTTTTCACTTGCAACATGAAATCTGTAAGCAAGTTCAAGAATAGACAGATCTTCCCTGTGTGTATTTTCATTAATCTGGAATACTTCAAGGTCATCAGCAGAATAATTTTCAGGAATTATTACAACTTTTCCGTCAAAAGAATATTCATCTCCATAGTTTATATAACCTAATTTTATGGCAGCAGTTCTTCTGTACCCTGAAACAATTCTGTATTTTCCACCTTCTTTTTTCTGAATATAAACAGGGTTGATTAATCCCACTTCATAAATACTTGAAGACAGACCTTCTATTCCCTCATCTTCAATAAGAGACTTAAAATCTTTTTCTCTTAATATATATTTCTTATCATTTAAATCTATATTATCCAGTATAGTTTTAGTAAAATTTACAAGAGACGCTCCGGGAATATTGTTTATTTTTACACCGTTAAGGCTTCCAAAACCATTTTCAGCCATCATTTCCACATTTTCAGTAACTTTTGCACCAAGATTTTTATACTGGTCTATTGATATATCTTTAAAAAAATCGTTCTTTTTACTGCTCATCTTCAACAGTCTCCTCTCTTGCTATTATTTCTTTAGTAAGGTTCATATAATCTTTTGCACCATTACAAGTAGAATCATAGGCAAATATAGATTTGTGACTTGCCTGAGCTTCTGAAAGCTTTATATTTCTTCTTATTTTTGTATCCATCAGCTTGTTCTCAAAAAACTCAGCCACTTTGTCAAGAGCTGCCTTATCAAGATTTCTTCTGCTGTCATACATTGTTGCAAACACACCTTTTAATGAAAGTTCTTTATTCATAAGAAGATTTCTTCCCATCTCTATTGTCTGCATAAGCTGAGTAACACCTTCCATTGCATAATATTCTGTCTGGATAGGGACATAGATAGAATGCACCATTGCCAGAACACCTAAGTTTAATTTCCCAAAACTTGGAGCACAGTCAAAAACAACATAATCATATTTTGTAAAATCAAAATCTGAAAATCTGTTTTTTAATAAAAACTCTTTTCCCGGAAGTTCAAGGTATTCAAATTGTGATAATCTAAGGTCAGCAGGAATAATATCAATACCCTCTCTTGTGATTATTGCATCTTCAGGAGCAATTTCCCCTTTCAGCATTTCATACACACTAGGCATTCCCGGCTCATAAGCTCCAAGACCTTTTGTGAAGTTTCCCTGAGGGTCAACATCAATGGCAAGAACTCTTTTTTTAAGTTTAGCAAGTCCTACAGATACACTTTGAGCAGAAGTAGATTTTCCTACTCCTCCCTTTTGATTAAGAAAAGCTATAAACTTTGTGTTCATTCTTTTTGAAAAGTATTCTCCCAAAGCCTCATTTATTATAGTAGATTCTTTTTCTCCTCTTTTCTTTGCCAGAGTTTTTACATCTTTGTCTTTATCTACTTCAAGCATTACATTTTTTCTGAATTTCTTGCTTTTTAACTCTTTTTTCTTACCTTCCATTGTTCCCTCCTGCTTTCTCTATTATCAGTTTATATTTCCTAGTATATTTATACTCCAAATAGTGTGTAATGTCAACTTATTTTTTCTGTAAAAGTGTGTATCATATTTTTTTTGACTTCTCAAAAGTCTTTACAAATATAAGAAAAATATCGTATAATGTATTAAAGAAATTTTTTCATTATCCCAGTGAGAGAAAGGATTATCTAAATATGAAATATGCTGTAGGTTATATAAGAGTTTCCAGTGAACGTCAGGTAAAAGAAGGACAAGGACTGGAGATTCAAGAAAAATCAATTATAAAATATTGTAAAGAAAATAACATAGAACTTATAAATATATTCGCTGATGAAGGTATAAGTGGTGCTGAAACTATTGATAAAAGAGTTGGACTTGCTGAGGCTATCGAACAGATTAAATTTTTCTCAAAAACAGACAGACCAATAAGTTATCTTGTAGCTCAAAAGCTTGACAGGGTTGCCAGAAATACTATGCTTTTAGGATATCTGGAGTTTGAACTTACCCGTTTTAACTGCTCTATTTTATCATCAGAGCAGAAATTTGAAGATACACCAAACGGCGGACTGATGAAAGATATTATTGTTGCTTTTGCCTCTTTTGAGAAAAAGATGATTAATATGAGAACCAACTCCGGTAAGAAAAATAAATTTACCAAAAATCTTCATTCTTCAGGAAATGTTCCTATTGGATATTTAAGCGACAACGATTCTCTGATTGTAAATGAAAATGAAAGAGCCATGATTCAATTTATTTTTCATCAAAGAATACTGGGACAGTCTTACAGATCAATAGCAAATGATGTAAAATATATTTTTGGTTTCGATTTTCCACATACAACAATTAAATATATTATTGAAAATAAAATATATATGGGTAAATTCCGACAGGAAAAAGGATATATAGAAGTTCCTTCCATTGTAAGCAGAGCTTCTTTTTATCGTGCAAATAAATCTGCTAAAAAATAAAATCAGGTTAGTGTAATTAGACTAACCTGACTTATTTTTATTCTTCAATTAATTCAAAACGATATTTTTGCTTAACGTCCGGATATTTTTCTCTGTCAACTTCAGAGGCAAACATATCATAAGGTCTGGCAAAAATACCAAAATCTCCGTAAAGAGCCTGATAGATTACCAGTTTTTCCCTTGTTTCTGTATGAACAGCAATATTCAGAACTTTATAATTTTTTCCTTTAAAGTGTTTGTATATTCTGTCTGTTATTATTTCTCTCATAAAATTTCAGCTCCATTTCAATTCAGGTTATATTTTTTCTATAACTCTTCTGTAAGTTGTATTCAAATTTTTTATCCATTCTTTGTCTATTTGTGAGAGAGCCTCTTTTGTAATGCGGAAAGCCCAGTTTCCTGTGGCAATTCCCGGATGATTCATTTTAGTGTCACTTCCAAAACCACATAAATCCTGAACAGGCACTATTGTAAGCTGAGCCACACTCTGCCATAAAACTCTTATAATACAACGGCATGACTCACTGTAATATCCGCCTTTTCCCCAGTCATCTCCTGTGAAATTACAATATTCCAAAGCTGTTTTTCTGTTTTCAGGTTCAGCCTCCCACAGCCAGCCAAGAATTGTGTTGTTGTCGTGAGTTCCTGTATATGCAATAACATTTCTTTCATAATTATGAGGAAGATGAATGCTGTCTTTATCACCAATAAAAGCAAACTGCATTACTCTCATTCCTGGAAGTTTTGTCTGCATAAGAAGATTATAAACATCTTCGTCAATATCCCCTAAATCTTCAGCAATAATTTGTGAGTTATCAAATTTCTTCATTATAATATCAAAAAAATCCATTCCCGGTCCCTTTACCCAGTTTCCGCTTTTTGCTGTTTCTGCTTTCGCAGGAATAGCCCAGTAAGCAGAAAAGCCTCTGAAGTGATCTATTCTTACCATATCAAAAATAAGAAGAGAATTTTCAATACGTTTTACCCACCAAGCATAATTTTGGGTTTTCATAAAATCCCAGTTATATAGAGGATTTCCCCACATCTGTCCCTCTTCTGCAAAATAATCAGGGGGAACACCTGCCACAAGTCTTGGACTTCCGTCTTCTGAAAGATCAAACAGCTCACGGTTGGCCCACACATCAGAACTTTCAAGAGAAACATATATAGGCATATCTCCTATCATTTTTATTCCGTTTTTATTTATTTCAGCTTTTGCTTTTTTCCATTGAGAATAAAATTCATATTGAAGAAACTCGTGATACAGAACATCTTCAGCATATATTATCATTGCCTCTGCAACAGCGTCTTTATCATGGAATTTTAATTTTTTATCTTCCCAATCATACCAGTCTTTATTATCATTTTTTTCTCTTAAAGTCATATATAGAGCAAAATCAGGCAGCCAGTGTTTATTCAGACTGCAGAAATCATAAATTAATTTTCTGTCCTCTTCAGTAATTCTGCTGTATGCAGTACGAAGAACTTTATCTCTTGTTTGGTTAATCCATTGAAAATCTACAAAGAATGGATTAACACATTCATTTTCTTTTAACTCTTCCTCCGTAAGCAGCCCTTTTTCAGCAAGAGCAGGAAGATCAATAAAATATGGATTTCCTGCAAAAGCAGAGAAACTTTTATAAGGAGAGTTGCATTTGTCAACTGTACCGAAAGGAAGAGTCTGCCAATAGCTGAATCCCATTTCCTTTAAAATTTTAGAAAATTCTACAGCCTCTTTACCAAAACTTCCTATTCCATATTTTCCCGGAAGAGATGATATGTGCATAAGAACACCGCTAGAACGTTTTATCATAATTAATCAGCCTTTCTGTTTAAAATATTTTATTATATCTGTTTATAATATAACAAATCATAAAAAATTAAGCAATATAAAATTAATTAAAAAAATTTATGTATACAATGGTAATGTGAAAAAAATAAAAAAATTTTTTTTGAAATTTTCCACATCTCTCTTGTATATATTTTTTATTTTTTTATTGACAAAAATAAATTGAAATTTTATAATAGTTTGTCTGCAAACAAATAATTTAAAAAGGTGATTTTTTATGAAAAATAACGATATAGGTTTTTATCTTAGAAAATTAAATAACTTTATACAAAAATACAGTCATTCTCTTTACAGCAGAAAAGAAACAAACGAATGTTCTCTTTCTAATTTATGGGTAATAGATTATCTTATGGACAACACAGATAAAGATATTTACCAGAAAGATATTGAAACAGAATTTTCAATAAATCGTGCTACAGCGTCAAAAATGCTTAGTCTTATGGAGGAAAAGAAATTTATTTCCCGTGAAACATCAGCAGTGGACGGACGTCTGAAAAAAGTTGTGGTTCTTCCTGAAGGGGAAAAAATGAGAAAAATATGTCTTAATATAAGGAAAGAGATGGAGCAGGAGCTGACATCACCTCTGACAAAAGAGGAGGCAGAAACATTAAAAAAAATATTAAGAAAAATGGTGATTGCATTTCAAGAATAATAAAGCTAATTAAGAATAAAATTCTCTAGGAAAAAATATCAGCAGATTTATATTGCTCATTCCTCTAAAAACGATAAACTCGGCTTAACAGCCTCAAACATATCGTTTTTTACGATGAACTCGCTGCATAAATTACGCAGATATTTTTAATCTCGAAAATTTTATTCTTATTTTTTAATATACTTTAACTTAGTTCTTTTAAAAATTCCTCTCCTTTTTCAGAAAGAGTATTTCCTTTTCTTCCCTTAAATACATCTAAAAATCCTATTTTCTCAAGATTTTTTAATATACCTCTTATTTCCTGTTCAGAAAGATTTATTTCATTTTCCTTACATATAACAGCTAAATTTTTTCTTCCGCTGCTTAAACCTGCTTTTTGATTTTCTTTTATTTTTTTCAATATAAAAAGATACTCTTTATATCTTATTCCTGCTGTTTCTCTCAGCTCATGGCTTTTATCATTTTCTGAATAAATATCAGCCCTGTTTTTATTTTCCTCATAATACTCTTTTATAGCCAGAGGCATATCTTCAAACTCTATATATTCTTCTCCCATAAAGTTAAAAAATTCTACATAATTTCTAAGCTCTCTGATATTTCCTTCCCAGTTATAACTTTTAAAGGCCTCTTTTGCTTTTGGAGTAAATTTAAATTCTGCCCCGATATCTGATTTGAATTTTTCCAAAAAAAGATAGATATCATCTTCCCTGTCCCTTAAAGGAGGAACCATTATAGGAAGAGTATTTATTCTGTAATACAAATCTTTTCTAAATTTTCCCTCTTTTATCAAATCTCTTAAATCTTCATTTGTTGTGGCAATTATTCTTACATCTATATTTATAACTTTATCTCCGCCGATTTTCATAATCTCTTTTTCCTGAATAACTCTTAAAAGTTTTATCTGCAGAGCAGGGCTCATTCCCTCTATTTCATCAAGAAGAAGAGTTCCCATGTGAGCACATTCAAACAGCCCTATTTTTCCGCCTTTTTTTGCTCCTGTAAAAGCTCCTTCCTCATAACCGAAAAGCTCACTTTCAAGAAGATTATCCGGAATGGCAGCACAGTTTACAGCTACAAAAGGATAATTTTTTCTTTCAGAATGATTATGAATAGAGTGAGAAAAAAGCTCTTTTCCTGTTCCGCTTTCTCCTGTAATAAGGACAGCAGAATTTGTCTTAGCCATTTTCTTGGCAATATCTTTTATCTTTTTTATTGAAGATGATTCTCCCAAAATATCATCAAATGTATATTTTGCTTTATGCCCTTTGTTTAACAGCTGTCTTCTTAATTCATGCTGTTTCTGTTCTTCCTCTTTAAATCTCTGCAAAACAGCAAAAGCTCCCATATAGTTTCCTGTTTTTATAACAGGAGTGATGTTAAGGTTTACATATTCTCCGTTTATCTGAATAAGTTTTGATCTGATTTCTGCTTTTGTCTGCTGAACTTCTGAAAAAGGTATTATGGAAAGTATCTCTTCAGCTCTGTTTCCTATAAGGTTTGAACATTTTTTATTTAGAATTTTCTCAGCACTTTCGTTGCATGAACAGATAAAATTATCTTTATCCACACCGATAATTGCAATTTCAAGAATGCCCATAAGTATTCCAAGCTGGCTTTCAGACTGAGTGGCTTTTTCAAGAATTTTATTCAGACTGTAATCATTTGTTGCAACAGTATCAAGATATTCTTTTATTTTTTTATAATATAAAATATGTTCAAATTCAAGTTTCAAAGCAATTTCAATTATTGTATTAGCATCAAGTATTCTGTGCCCTATATCAATAATTTCTTTTCCTTTTGCCTCTGAAGGAAGAAGTTTTGTTTCTCCCGGAGTTATAATAAGAGGATTTTCAGGAAATTTCTCTATATTAGGATATGCAGGGATAAATTCTATATTGTTTACCCCAAGATGATACATCATAGCTATTGCTTCCATACACATTTTTGGACTTACATTAAAAAAAACAGCTTTTGTTCCTTTTGGAAAATTTTTTAAAAAATTAAGCTTTTCTTTTGAAATTGTATAATCAACCAGTACAGTATTATTTTCTTTCAGAAATTTCTCATCCATACGCTCATAAGCACTTGTTGAAATTACATATAAATCTGATTTTTTTAAATTATCTATTGTTTTATCTTCAAAACTGTATATGTTTACATTTACCAGATCATCAAAAATCATTTCAATCTGGTCTTTCATGGAACTTCTTATCTCTTTAGCTCTTGTAATTACAGCAACCTCTTTTTTCATCTTTCCCCTTTCTGTTATAAAAAATATAAGAAAAATTATCTTTATAACTATTTTAACTTATATTTTTTAAAATTCAAATTTATTTTCAGCAAACTGACAAAATTTAAATAATCATTATTAAATTAAAAGGTTTAGTACAGAAAGAGCTCCTATTACCCACATAGTAACAGAAATCTTTTTGAAATCCATGCATACAGCATTGATTATAATATAAGAGATAAATCCAAAGCTAAGTCCGATTGCAATACTGTGTGTCATAGGCATAAATATTATAGTCATAAATGCAGGGATTGATTCTTTCATATTTGATAAATCAAGATAAGCTACATTTCTGAACATAAATATTCCAACAATAACAAGAGCAGGAGCAACAGCAAATACAGGAATAGCCTCAACTATTGGAGCGATAAATAAAGCTAAAAGGAAAAATAATCCTGTAAAAACAGATGCAAGCCCTGTTTTAGCTCCAACTTTTATACCGGCGATAGATTCCCCGTAAGTTGTAACTGTACTTGTTCCTAAAAGAGCCCCGATTATTGTAGATGAACAGTCTGCTAAAAGCATTCTTCCAAGTCCTTTTTTTCTCTCTTCTTCGTTTCTGAATTTAACTTCTTTATAAGTAAACATCAAAACACTAAGTGAGTCGAAAAGGTCAATAAACATAAATGAGAAAATAGCTCCTAAAAGGCTTACTTTCATAACACCCAGAACATTTAATTTGAACATTAACGGAGCCATGCTTGGAGGAGAAGATAAAAACTGTTCAGGCATAGCAACTTCACCGCAAAGCATTCCAACAATAGAAATAACAATAATACTTATTAAAACTCCGCCTTTTACATTTTTCATGTCAAGGATATACATTAAAAATAATCCTGCAAGAGAAAGAGCAACAGGCAGTGTTATTGGAGCTATTCTTACAAGAGTTTCAGGGTTTGCCTCAATAATTCCCATACTCTTAAGCCCTATAAGTGACAGGAACAGCCCGATTCCAACAGTTGCTGCTGTTGAAAGCTGCTGAGGAATAGAGTTTATTATTTTTTCTCTCACACCGCAGACAGCAAGAATAAAATAGAAAACTCCTGAAAAGAAAACTACTCCCAAAGCATCCTGCCAAGGAATTCCATTTCCCATAACAAGTGTAAATGTAAAGAAAGCATTAAGCCCTACTCCCGGTGCAAGAGCGATAGGAACATTTCCAAGAACTCCTCCAAGGAAAGAACCGATTGCAGTAGCAACACATGTTACTGTAACAAGAGCACCTTTATCCATACCAGTAAGAGAAAGAACTGCAGGGTTAACAAAAATAATATAAGATATTGTTAAAAATGTTGTAAGTCCTCCGAAAAATTCCCCTTTTATACTTCCTCCTCTTTCAGAAATAAGGAATTTTTCATCAAGAAATTTTACTAATCCGTTTGTGTTTTGTGACATTTTAAAATTTTCCTCCCTAAATGTTTAAAAATATTTATGGGTGGCTTTTTTTAAGCCAGCCCGTAGTAGATTCTTATGGTGAATCTGTAGAAACTTTTGAACCGTAATATCAAAATTATACGAGCTGTTTTATTATTTATTCCAATATCCGATATGTGCTCTTGCAATTTCTTTTGCAAGCTGTTCGTCAGCAATAGGTCCTACTACTTCAATAGGCTTTTGTCCTTTTGCAAGAATTTCTCTGCAAGGCATATCGAAAGTAGGGTTATCTTCATCAGCTCCGGTAAGAGCAAGAAGATCTTTTTCACTTATTCCGTAAACGATTCTTCCAACATTTCCCCAGTAGATAGCACCTGTACACATACAGCATGGTTCAGCTGTTGAGTATAAAGTACAGTCCCATAAAAATTCTCTTGAATAAAGCTTAACAGCTTTTCTCATTGCAGTTGTTTCTGCATGCCCTGTACACTCTCTTTCTGTAACTTCAATGTTTCCAGATTCAACAATAATATTTCCCTCTTTGTCAACAATAAGAGCTCCAAAAGGGTGGTTTCCTTGAGCAACTGCCTCGTCAGCGATTTCGATACATCTTCTGATGTACTTAAAGTGGTCTAAATTAGTCATGATTTCCTCCTAAAAATTAAAAAATATAAAAATAAAAAAGCAGCCTTTCGGGCTGCTTGTACTTACTTTTTTTAATGCACACCTCACCCATGCAAGATGAGCAGTTTTTACACCTGCCTAATGAGTCTCTTGTGGGCGCCATGTTGCTTATTTAATTTAAATTGAATTAACAAAAATATAATATAAAATTTTTTAATTAATGTCAAATAAAAATTTTATTACTTATAAATATTTCCCATTAATCCTACTATTTTTTTAGCCTCAGCTATTTTTCTGCTTGCTATTGCACGGGCTTTTTGTGCTCCTTCAGCAAGAATTTTATCAACTAATTCAGGATTTTTAGCAAGTTCTTCTCTTTTTGCACGAGCCTCTGCAAAATATTCAAGGATAGCCTCAAGAAGTTCTTTTTTAGCGTGTCCGTATCCATAGTTTCCTGCTCTGAATTTATCTTCCATCTCTTTTACTTTTTCAGGAGTCGCAAAAAGTTTGTAAAGAGTTGTGATGTTGTTGTCAGGATTTTTAGGCTCTTCTAATGGAGTAGAGTCAGTAACAATACTCATAACCTGTTTTTTCAATACATTTTTTGGAGCAAACATATTGATAACATTTCCATAAGATTTACTCATTTTTTGTCCGTCTGTTCCGGGAACAACTGCCAGATTTTCTACAATCTGAGGTTCAGGAAGTTTGAAGAAATCAACCTTATACTGCTGATTAAATTTCATTGCTATATCTCTTGCAAACTCAAGATGCTGTTTTTGGTCTTTTCCAACAGGGACTATATCAGAATCATAGATTAAAATATCCGCAGCCATAAGGATAGGATAAGTTAAAAGCCCTGTATTTGGGAAAAATCCTTTAGCTAATTTGTCTTTATATGAATGTCCTCTTTCCATTAACCCAACAGGTGTTACGTTAGAAAGAAGCCATGAAAGTTCAACATGTTCAGGTACATCAGACTGAAGAAAAAGTGTAGATTTTGCAGGATCAAGTCCCAATGCAAGATAGTCAAGAATAATATTTCTTGTGCTTTCTCTTAAAAGCTCAGGGTCTGTAAGAGAAGTAAGAGAGTGATAGTCTGCAACAAAATAAAATCCCTTTACTTTATCTTGATTTTCTATAAATTGTTTCATTGCACCAAAATAATTTCCTAAATGAAGAACGCCGCTTGGCTGTATTCCAGATAAACTTCTTTTTTTCATTTTTATCCTCCGATGATTATTAACATAAAATTAGTATAACACTAACTTTTTTATTTATCAAGAGCTTTCTGAAAAGTTTGTTGCGAAAAAATAAAATATTAATTATAATATTGTTAGATAAATATTTAAAAAACGGAGGACAGGGTTTATGAAATATGTGGCAGGCGTTGATATAGGCGGAACTAATACAAAAATAGGAATTTTAAACGAGCAGGGAGAAATTCTTGTTAAGAAAAGCATAAAAACTCTTTCACTTGAAGGAGCAGAAAAAACAATGCAGAGAATATGGGAAACAATAAAAGAACTTATGGTTTCTGTTAATATAGAAAACAATGATCTTGCAGGTGTAGGAATGGGTATTCCCGGTCCTGTAATGGATAAAAAGGTGGTAGGATTTTTTGCAAACTTCCCTTGGGAAAGAAATCTTAACATCTCTCAGATGTTTGAATTAATAAGCGGCAAAAAAACAAGACTTGATAATGACGTAAACGTAATTGCTCTTGGAGAGGCAAAATTTGGAGCCGGAAAAGGAGCAAAAACAAGTGTAACAATAGCTCTTGGAACAGGAATAGGCGGAGGAATATATATTGACGGAAATCTTATTTCCGGGTTTACAGGTGCAGGAGGAGAAGTTGGACACATGAAACTTGTGAAAGACGGAAAACTTTGCGGCTGCGGACAAAAAGGATGTTTTGAGGCTTATGCATCTGCAACAGGGATAGAGAGAGAGGCTGTTTCAAGACTTCTTGTAAACAAAACAAATCTTCTTTATGAAAAAATAGGCGGAGATGTAAGCAGACTTGAGGCAAAAGATGTTTTTGATGCTGCAAAAGAGGGAGATGCTTTTTCTCTTGAAATAGTTGATTACGAGGCTGAATATCTTGCTATGGGAATAGGAAATATTTTAAATATAATCAATCCTGAAAAAGTAATTCTTGGAGGAGGAGTTGCTCTTGCAGGAGATATTCTTCTTGACAGAGTTAAGGAAAAACTTCCTAAATATGCTCTTGCTGTTACTCTTAACAATTTTAATATTGTAATAGGAACTTTAGGAAATGATGCAGGAATTAAAGGAGCAGCAGCTCTTATAGACTAAAATATTTTTATAATTTTAAAGGGATTGATGCATTTTATTAATCTGCATCAATCCCTTTTTTATTTTTTTATAATTTGTTAATTATTTTATTTTTGAATCAAAAACATATTCTCCGTTGACTATTTTTAAAATAGTAACTGCTTTAACAGGATTGTTATGTTCATCAAATGTTAAATATCCTGTAATTCCATCATATTCTATATTTTTTAAAGCATCAACAACAGCCTGTCTGTCTGTACTTCCTGCTTTTTCCACAGCATTTTTAATCATATATACAGCATCATAACCTAAAGCAGAGAAAGCAGAAGGCTCTTCTTTATATGTTTCTCTGTATGCTTTTAAGAAATTTTGAATTTTCGGTGCTTGGTCCTGCATAGAAAAATGGTTTGTGAAATATGAATTTTCTATTGCCCCGTAAGATGTTTCGTCTAATGTTTTTGCAATTCCGTCCCAACCGTCAGAACCTACAAAAACAGATTTAACTCCAACTTCTCTTGCCTGTGCTGCAATTAAAGAGGCTTGCTCATAATATTCAGGAACAAGAAGAACATCTGGATTTACAGCAGCTATTTTTGTAAGCTGAGCTCTGAAATCTTTGTCCCCGTCAGAATATCCCTCTTTAGCCACAATAGTTATTCCAAGTTTTTCTGCCTGCTCAATAAATGCTTTTGCAATACCGTCAGAATAGTCGCTGGAATTGTTTACTACAACAGCAGCTGTATCTGCTCCAAAATTTTCTTTTGCAAGTGTTGCAAGAACAGTTCCCTGATATGGATTTGTGAAACATACACGGAAAACATTTGGTCCTGCCTCTGTTATATCAACCTGTGTTCCTGTAGGAGTAATCATAGGCATATTATCCTGAGCTGCAATTTCTGCCACAGCCACAGTAGGTTTTGATGTAATATCTCCAATAACTGCCACAGCCCCATTATCTACTAATTTATTGTAAGCCATAACAGATTCTGTTGCATCTCCCTTTGTATCAAGAACAGTATATTCAATTTTTTTGCCGTTGATTCCTCCATTTTCGTTTATCTCTTTAACTGCAAGATCAGCTCCGTTTGTTGTTGTAACTCCATAAATTGCAAGAGAACCTGTAAGAGGTGCTAGTCCTCCTATCTTTACCACATCTGACTGAGCTGTTTCTTTTGCTCCTCCGCATGCTGTAAATATCATTGCTGCTCCTATTGCTGCTGCCTTCATAAAACTAAATTTCATTTTGATTCCTCCCTTTAAATTTTTTATATATTTATTTTTATTATTTTATAAAAAAAGGACAACCTGCAAGGTTGTCCTAAATTCATCATAATCTTTCTGTATCTTTTTATATCCGCTCTATATTTCAGCTTAAATACCATATTAAGAAATTTTTATATTACTGTTTTTACTTTGCCAAACATAAAAACCTTTTAATTTATAATCAAATAAGCCTTATTAAATACGAGATAATGAATATGATTTTTACATACCTTAACAATTTTATTTGCATATTCGCTTTTGAAATTCATAAGCAGCAGTGATAGCAGCAGCAGTGCAAATAGTCCGTTAAGCAGTAATAACATATTCAATTCCTCCTTTTTTAGTTTTAATTTTTTAATTATCTTTCACGTTGAAAACAGTATAAAATATATTTTGAAAAAAAGCAAGAAAAATTTTAAAAATTTGTTTTAAAATTAAAAAAAATGTTGAAAATTATTTTTTCTATAACTTTCAACATTTTTATAATTTTTATTTTTTTATATCAGTCTATACTAATGTAAGCAGATGTTTGCAGAAAAGATAAAGATAAAATAAACATATCCCTACATAAGCAAAGAAGATTGCATATGAACTTGCAACTGCTTCCATATCCATTTTATAATACTTCTGATTTCTGCTTCTTTCAAGATTTCTAAGATATTGTGCTCTATCATGTTTTAAGTCTTCTGTTAACTCTTTTATACTCATAATATTTCCTCCATCTGTAATCTAATTTTTTTATTTAAGCAGATTAGATTTTAATTTCGGAGCGAGCGGTTTATATCTGTAGCTATTTCATAAGCAGAGAGAAAAACTTCTTCCACAAAAATTTCTTTTGTTTCATAATATTTTTCTTCTCCAAACCATTCTTTTACCTTAACAACAATGCACTGATTCTCCTCATGCTTTTCCTGATATACTTCAACTGTTGAATTTCTTCCAGGTGAAATATAATAAGCAGCAGGATTGTGTGCAGTAAGTTCAGAGATAAAAGTCTGTTTTACTTTTTCAGATACATCTATAATACTATTTTCAGAAGGAGAACTGTATGAAACAGTATAAAAAAGAATCATAAATAAAAATGTTATAAACTTTTTGGAATATAATATTTTTTCTTTAAGTTTCATAATTCCTCCTCCTTCTGACTTAATAATTTTTAATCTGTTATTTTTTTAAATCATATTTTACAAATCTGCATATTTGAACTACAACAGTAGGGATAAAAGCAAGAAGATAAATATATCCATACTGGTTAAGAGTTAATACTGACACTTCAAACAGATTTCCAATACTGTGATTAAATAGTATCACATTTAATAGTAAAGTGCCTACTAAAAATGCAAGAACAGAATAAATATTTGACATTAATCCTAATTTTATTATGCTGTTTTTTCCTCTGCAGTTAAATCCATGGAATAATCTTGCTAAACAAAGTATACTGAAAGCCATTGTACTTGCCACAGCAGATCCCCCTTGTTTAAGTCCCATATAGTATCCAATCATAGTAAATACAGCTATTAAAAATCCTTCCAGCATAATTTTTAATGAAAGATCTTTATCAAGGATAGGTTCGTTAATATCTCTTGGTTTATCTTCTAATATGTTATCTCTTCCAGGTTCCATTCCAATTGCAATTGCAGGAAGACTGTCTGTAACAAGGTTGATAAATAACAGGTGAACAGGTGCAAAAGGCATTGCAAGCCCTGCAACAGATGCATAGAATACAGAAAGTATACCAGCCATGTTTCCAGAAAGTAAAAATCTTATAGAGTTTTTAATGTTGAAATAAATATTTCTTCCAGTTGCTATAGCTTTTACAATAGTAGCAAAGTTGTCATCAGCAAGAATCATAGATGCAGCATCTTTTGAAACCTCTGTTCCTGTAATACCCATAGCAACTCCAATGTCAGCCTTTTTAAGAGCAGGAGCATCGTTTACTCCGTCCCCTGTCATAGCACATATTTTTCCTCTTGACTGCCATGCAGAAACTATTCTGATTTTATCCTCAGGAGATACTCTTGCATAAACAGATACTTTTTCAATTTTTTCATGAAGTTCCTCATCTGTCATAGCACTAAGTTCAACACCGTTTAAAGCCTCGTCTCCCTCTTTAAATATTCCAATCTCTTTTGCAATAGCCACAGCTGTAACTTTGTGGTCTCCTGTAATCATAACAGGTTTTATTCCGGCTCTCAGACAATTATGAACAGCAACTTTTGATTCTTCTCTTGGAGGGTCAATCATACTGATAAGCCCTAAGAAAACATAGTTGTTTTCATCTTCTTTTGTAAGCTCTTTTTCAAGAGGGAAAATTCTGAATGTAAAAGCAAGAACTCTAAGCCCGTTGTTTGAAAGCTCATAGTTAGTATTTTCGATTTTTATAATATCTTCATCAGTTATTGGTCTGATTCCATTTTCATCATAAATATATTTTGTTCTCTTAAGAAGAATATCAAGAGCACCTTTTGTAACCATGTGGATTTTTCCGTTTATATTGTGAAGTGTACTCATAAGTTTTCTGTCAGAGTCAAAAGGAACTTCTGAAAGTCTTGGATATTCTTTTCTGATTTCAAGTTCGCTTAAATCAAATTTTCTTACAAGGTTTGTAAGAGCAACTTCTGTAGGATCTCCAATCTCTTTTCCGCCTTCGCTTACAGCGTCGCTGCAAAGAGCTCCAAAATCAAGAAGCATTCTTTGGTATTTATCATTTATATTAATATCTTCAACATTTGTAAGAGTTCCATTTACATATATTTTTTTAGAAGTCATTTTGTTTTGAGTAAGAGTTCCTGTTTTATCAGAACAGATTACTGATATAGAACCTAATCCCTCAACAGCCTTAAGTTTCTTGATAATAGCATTTTCTTTTGACATTTTTTGTGTTCCTATTGCAAGAACGATTGTTACTATTGAGCTTAAAGCCTCAGGAATAGCAGCAACAGCAAGAGCAACAGCAAATAATAATGATTCAAGAAGATTTACTCCGTGATATAAGTTAATAGCAAAAACCACTCCGCAAAGAACTAAAATAGATATAGAAAGCTTTTTACCAAAGTTGTCAAGTGACACTTGTAATGGAGTTGCTTTGTCTTTTGTTTCTTTCATAAGAGATGCAATTTTTCCAAGCTCTGTTTTCATTCCAACAGCTGTAACAACTACCACACCTCTACCATATGTAACAAGACTTCCTGAGAAAACCATATTTTTTTGGTCTCCAAGAGGAATATTTTCTTCTGCGATTACTTCACAGAATTTTCCGATACTTTCAGATTCTCCTGTAAGAGAACTTTCATTTACCATAAGAGAGAAGTTTTCAATAACTCTTCCGTCTGCAGGAACAATATCTCCTGCCTCAAGATAAACTATATCTCCCACAACTATCTCTTTAGAAAGGATTTCCATTTTCATTCCGTTTCTCATAACTTTTGCTTTTGGTGATGAAAGGTTTTTAAGACTTTCAAGTGATGATTCAGCCTTAATATGCTGAACTGTTCCAAGAATAGCATTCATAATGATAACACTGAATATAACAGCTGTACTTTCTATATTTCCTGTCATCATTGAAATGATTCCTGCAATAATAAGAATAATTACAAGGAAATCTTTAAACTGTGATAAGAAAATAACCCATGCTTTTTCTTTTTCGTGTTCCTGAAGTTCGTTTACTCCAAAAAGTTTTTTAGATTCTTCTGCCTGTTCTTTTGTAAGTCCCGTTTCACTTGTGTTAAGTTCTTTTAAAACATCTTCCTTAGACTTTAAAAAATACTTTTCCATTGATTCTCTCCTTTTAAAATTTAATATTAAAAAATTATTTACTTAATTTGGTTTGGGGATATAAACAAAAAAGACTCTTAATATAGTTTTTAAATATATTAAAAAACTATATTAAAAGTCTCGTTACCTTTTTAATCAGGTTCACAGCACCAGAATAGCCCTAAAGACTAGACGTGAATTGTTGACACTGTGATTTTCAACTACTCCCCTTTGATATGGAACATCATATTATATTTTTTCTGTTTTGTCAATATCTTTTAACATCTTCTTTTTAATTTTTTTATAAGAATATATGCTAAGAGGAATGCTCACAAGCATACAGCAGAATTCACCAACAGGAAGAGCCAGCCATAATCCTGTGTTTCCCAGAATAAAAGGCAGTGTCACCAAAAATCCAGCTGTAAAAACCAGAGATCTTAAAAAAGCTACCAAAGCTGATTCAAGAGGTTTTTCAATAGAAGTCAGAAAAGAGCTTGCTATTATGTTTGTGAAAGAAAACAGATACTGAAACACAACAATATTTAATACTTCTTTTGTTAGCTGTTCAAGTTCTACATTTCCTTTTGAAAACATCTCTATAATAAAAGAACTTTTCAGTTTCATTACCACAAAGAAAAATACTCCGATTCCTGCTCCTGTTACAAGTGATGTTCTCATTACCTCTCTTATTTTATCAATTCTTTTTGCTCCAAGATTGAAGGAAACAATAGGCTGAAGAGCCTGAGAAAGCCCGTAAAGACATATTCCCACAACAGCATTTACATAGAAAACTATTGTAAGAGCAGAAACACCAATCTCTCCTATTCTTTTCATAAGAATAAGATTGAATATGAAAGTAGCAATGGCACTTGATACAACAGTAAGCATTTCAGAACTTCCGTTATAAAGGATTTTTTTCAAAAGCTCAAGATTTCCCTTTGGCTTTGTAAGAGAAAGAGATGTTCTTGATTTCATATATTGTCTTATAAGAAGAAAACCTGCAATACCGTCTGCAATACATGTTGCAAGAGCAGCACCAAAAGTTCCCATTCCAAGTTTTACTATAAAAATATAATCTCCAATAACATTTCCTGTAATACATGTAAGACAGCTTACAAAAACAAAGTTCGGTTTTCCTGCTATCTTTATAAATGTTTCTGTAAAAATAGGAAAGTTATAAAATATATTAAGAGCCAGCATTGTTACAAGATAAGGCTTAACATGAAGAGCAAGACTTTCTGTTGCTCCAAGCATATAAATAATTTTATCAATAAATAAAATACCCACAGCTGCAAAAGCACCAAGCATAGTTAAATATACGGCAAATGTAAAAGAAAATATCTCATTTGCTTTTTTCTTATGTCCGTTTCCCAAAGCAATAGAGCAGTATACTCCTCCTCCTGCACAAATCATCATTGCCATACTCATAGAAAAATTAACAACAGGTATAGAAAGATTTACTGCTGCAAGTCCGTTTGCTCCCACAGTATTTGCAATAAAAAATCCGTCTATCATCATCTGCATAGACACTATAAGCATTCCGATTATGCTTGGAATTGCAAATCTGAAAAATAATTTTTTAACACTTCCATTTTCTAAACTTATATCTTTCATTTTTTCCCTCTTCCGTTTCTGTTATTTAAATATTTTTTCAAAGTAATTGCTATTATAAACTATATAGTATACTATATAGTCAACAGAAAGAAAAATATTTTTTAGGAGGAGAAGGAGAAAATGAAAAAATTTTATACAATCAGCGAGATAGCAGATTTTTTTAATATTTCAAGACAGACTCTTATTTATTATGATAAAATAGACATTTTCAAACCTGCTTTTATTGATGAAGAGAATGGATACAGATATTATTCCAGAAACCAGTTTTCAGAACTGAGTTTTATCATCTCTCTTAAAAATTCAGGTTTTTCTCTTAATAATATAAAAGAATATTTTAAAAGCAGAAATCCAAAAGAGAGTATGGAGTTTTTGAAAGAAAAAATAAACGATATTGAAAATAAAATCAGTGAACTTACAAAATCTAAAGAGGCAATCCTGAGAAAAACAGCTGAACTGAATAAAATTCTTGAAAGCCAAGAACCTGTTCCTGCAATAAAAGAACTTGGAAAAATAAAGGTAATCTTAGTTGAAATACAGCCTCCATATGATAATCTTGAATATGAAAAAGGAATAAAAAAACTTAATAATATTATTAAAAATCTTCCTATTGAAATAATACAATTCTTTTCTTCAGTATTTAAGAAAAATATAAATTATGAAAACACAACTCCAATTAATTATCTTGGAGCAGTAATTCCTATGGATTTTGATTATCCGCAGGCTCAGATAATCGAAGGAGGAACTTTTGTTTCAATGACTCATATTGATATTTATGATAATATTAAATTCACATATTATAAACTTTTAGATTTTATAAATGCAAATTCCTATGAAATAGCAGGAGATTCAAGGGAAATATCTTCTGATACAATATTGTTCTTGGGAAAAGGAGCAGGAAACTATATGGAAATTCAGATTCCCGTTGTTAAGAAAAAAGATGTTAAAAAGGGATTTAAAGAATAATTCTTGAAAAAAATACTATTAAAAGTTATAATCTTTATTATAATGGAGGTATTATGGCAAAAAAATATTATGCTTGTTTTTATGTTGATAGTAATTACGGAGAAATTTTTCTTACTTGGGATGAATGCCAAAAAAAAATAAAAGGAAAAAATTCCCGTTACAAATCTTTTCCTACAAAAGAAGAGGCACAAAAATGGATAGATTCAGGAGCTGAATATATAAAAAAAGATGAAGTTAAAAAAACTCTTCCTGAAGGAATATATTTTGATGCAGGAACAGGAAGAGGGATAGGTGTGGAAGTGAGAGTTTCTTCCAAAAACGGAGATTCTATTCTTAACAGATTTCTTCCAAAGGAATATATAAACGAATTTGGAAACTATACTGCACCAAGCTGGGCAACAAATAATTTCGGAGAGCTTGCAGGAATGTATTTTGCTCTTGAAATAGCTTTAAAAGAAAAGATGTTTAATATATATGGAGACAGCTCTCTTGTTATAAACTACTGGTCAAAAGGGTTTATAAAAAAAGACAATGTAAATGAAAAAACTTATAATCTGGCAATGAAAGTTAAAGAAAGAAGAGAGTATTTTGAAAGTCTTGGAGGAAATGTTTCTCATATTTCAGGAGATTTTAATCCTGCTGATTTAGGGTTTCATAAATAAAAAATTTTAGGAGGGACTTGTATGAATCATTTTGGACTTTTTTCAACAGAGCATCTGTTAAGTATAGGAGGATACAGTCTGCTTGTAGTTATTCTGCTTTTTGTATCTCAGTTTTTTTCAAAAAAGAGTTTTGCATGGGTAATTTCCTGTGCTGTAACTGTAATAAAAATTGTGGAACTTGTGATAAGACATGGAGTATATGGAGAAACTTTTTTGGAACTTATACCAATTCATCTTTGTAATGTAACTCTTATTCTGGTAATAATCGGAATGATATTTCCTTCAAAAAGCCTGTTCCAGATAATTTTTTACTGGTCTTTAGGTGCTGTCGCAGCAATATTATTCCCTGATTCAAGAGTAGCTTTTCCAAATTTTGTAGGAATAAGTTTTTTCCTGACACATTTTTATATAATTTTTGTTGTTCTTTATCAGCTTATCTTCTTAGGATACAGACCAACCTTAAAAGGACTTGCAGGTTCTTTTGTCTGCATAAATATCTTTGCAGGAATAGTTTTTAAAATAAATCAGATTTTAGGAACAAATTATATGTATATAAATTATAAGCCTGCCTTTCAGTCACCATTAGACTTATTTGGTCCATGGCCTCACTATATTATAATTGTTGAGATAATATATATTGTTCTTGGAATAATATGTTATCTGCCATTTAAGAAAAGACATTTTAAATATTCAAATATATAGAAATGTGCAGGAGGTGTTGAAATGTTCGAGAAAAAAGGAATTGCTTTAGGAGTAGATGATTTTAAAAAAGTAATAACTAATAATTGTTACTATGTAGATAAGACAAAATTTATAGAAAGAATAATTAAAGATGGTGCAGAAGTAAAACTTTTCACACGTCCAAGAAGATTCGGAAAGACTCTTAATATGTCTACGTTAAAGTATTTTTTTGATGTAGAGAATAAAGAAGAAAACAGAAAACTTTTTAATGGTTTATATATAGAAAACTCTCCTGTAATAGAAGAACAAGGGAAATATCCTGTTATTTCCATTAGCCTTAAAGGTATAAGCGGAAATTCTTGGGAAGATGCTGTTAACGAATTAAAAGTTAAAATTTCAGAACTTTTTGCTGAATATAAATTTTTATTAAAAGAACTCGATGAGTTTGATAGAATTATCTTTACAGAAATACTTCTTGGTAAAGCAGAAGAAGCTCAGTTGAAAAATTCTTTAAAATTTTTGACTAAAATTTTAGAAAATCATTATCAACAACAGATAGTTGTTTTAATAGATGAATATGATGCTCCTTTAATTACAGCCTATGAATATAATTATTATGACAAAGCTGTTGGCTTTTTTAAATCATTATACGGGGCTGTATTAAAAACTAACCCTAATTTAAAAATGGGAGT
>UQOH01000030.1 GCA_900542625.1 uncultured Fusobacterium sp. | reverse complement strand
TGAGAAAAACCAAAAGGACTCATATAAACAACCCGAAAAATCCTGAAGAGATATTGCAGATAAAAGAAAAAAAGTCACATGTAAAATTTAAATCAAGCAGGCTGTTAGATGATATGCTGTGTGATAATGTAAAATATAAAACATGAAACAAATATAAAGTCCTTGAATATGTTTTAGAGAGTTAGTTATAGCTAACTCTCTATTTTTTTAAAAATAAAAAATAGGTGCTTATATAATTAAGCACCTATAAATTTAAATTAGTAAATTGGGTTCAGCATAAACTCTGTGAAATCTCTTACAAGAGCAGCTGTTTTTTCATTTTTATCACGAACAGGGTTAAATTCAACTATATCCACTGATGTAATAAAGTAGTTTTTAAATAGGAATTTGAATGTTTTGTAAACATCATCTTCATCAAATCCGTTCTTAACAGGTGTACTTACTCCGGGAGCAGCCACAGGATTCATAGAATCTATATCGAAACTGATGTGGATATCTTCAACTTTTAAGTAATCATGGATTTCAGCAAGAACGCTGTCAATTCCTTTACGAAGAACATCTTCATAGTGATATACTTTTATTCCAAGTTTTTCGATAACATCTCTTTCTCTTACGTCAATATCTCTTGTTCCTAAGATTACAACGTTTTCAGGTTTTATTTTTGCACCTTCAAAGAAACAGTTTACAAGATCCTCATCTCCCTCTCCTTGTAAAAGAGCAAGAGGCATTCCGTGAATGTTTCCTGTAATTGTAGTTTCATCTGTGTTCATATCTGCATGGGCATCAATCCAAACAACTCCAACTTCTTTAGTTTTAGCAACTCCTGAAATTGTTCCAAGAGCGATAGAGTGGTCTCCTCCAATTGTTATTGGTCTATAACCGTCTTCTATTGCTTCGTTGATTGATTTAGCAACTTTTTCGCATGTATGTAAAATTGTATTCTTATATTTCATATTTGGATGGTTGAAATCTTCTCTCTGCTTATCAATTTCGATAACTTCCATTTCATCAAATGTATCAGGATAGTTTTCAACAAGAACATCAACACCGAACTCAATTCCAGATTTGTCTGCTCCAAGATTTAATGGAACACCAAAGATTTTGTTTTTCATCTTTTCTGTATAGATGTACATTGCGTCTTCATCTTCGATAACATTGATATATTTTAACTCAGGGTCTTCCATTCCCTGAAGATGAGTTTTTGTTTCTCTTAACTCTTCTATATAATCAAGAACTTCCTTGCTGATTCTTTCTCCCGGAACGATAATAGGGATTCCAGGCGGATATGCCATAATCATTTCAGCACATATTTTTCCTTCACTTTCTTCAAAAAGAACTTTGTTTTTCTCAGAGTAGAAAGCTTCCCTTGGTACAAGTACAGGCTCAGGAATAGCAGGTATTCTTAAAGATTTAATTTTTTTAATCTCTTTTGTATCATAGAATCTTTTACTGATATCTTTTAATGCGTTTATTAATTTTAATGCACTGTCTGGAGTATCTCCTATAGTGATAAGTCCTAAAACGTTATAGAAATCAGATAATTCCATTTGAATGTTATAGTCGTCTGTAAGGATTGTTTCAAGCTCGAAACCTGTAATTCCTAATCCTTTTGCAGAGATAGTTATTTTTGTAGGATCAAAAGCAAATATTCCCTCTCTTCCAACAATTTCAGCACCGAAAGAGTGAATTCCCGGAATTTTATTTATTTCTGATCTTAAATAGTTTGCAAGTTCTATTGTTCTTGTAAGCAGTTCTCTTCCATGAATAGCAATCTGTCTTCTTGCACAGTCAAGAGATGCCATTAAAGGATATGAAGGAGAAGTTGTATGTAAAAGACTTAATATCTGCTGAACTCTGTTTGCATCAACTCTTGTTGAATTAACATGGATAAGAGACATTTGAGTCATAGCTCCAAGAATTTTGTGTGTGCTCTGACAGCAGATATCTGCTCCTGCATCAACAGCAGATAAAGGCAGGTCTTCATGGAAATGAAGATGTGGTCCGTGAGCCTCATCTACGATTAGAGGGATATCATAGCTGTGAACTATGTTTGCTATTTTTTGAATGTCTGTTGCTACTCCGTAATATGTTGGGTTTATAATTAAAACTGCTTTAATATCTGAATGCTGTTCAAGCATTTTTTCAACAGTAGCAGGTCTTACTCCGTGAGCAATTCCAAGCTCGTTATCTATTTCAGGGTTCATATATACAGGAACAGCTCCTGAAAGGATAATTCCTGCTGAAACTGATTTATGCACATTTCTTGGAACAAGTATTTTTTCTCCGGATTTTACAACAGATAATATCATGGCTTGAATGGCTCCTGATGTTCCATTCACAGCAAAGAAACTTTTCTTTACTCCATAAGCATCAGCTGCAAGTTCCTGAGCTTCTTTTATACAGCTTTTAGGATGATGCAGACCATCAACCATTTTGAAAATAGTTACGTCTATTTTAAACGGGTTGGTTCCCATAAACTCCAAAAATTCTTCATCGACTCCCTGTCCTTGTTTATGTCCGGGAACGTGGAAAGGAACTATGTTTCTTTTCACATACACGTCTTTCAATACTGTGAACAACGGTGTTAAATTTTGGTTTAAAGTTGCCATTCTTACCTCCTTAATTATCTTGATATATTTATCAATTTTTTTATTTATGCTATAATGTAAATGCAAATTATTGTAGGGCTTTTTTAGAGTTTAGTCAACCTTTATTTTTTTTGTTTGGAGGAATAATAGTGAAAAAGTTTCTTTTGTTTATTTCGTCAGGTTCTGAAATGCTTGAAATATCGCCTTTTATAGATATTTTTGGATGGAACAAAATTGTTGGGGACAAAAAAGAAAAAATTGAGATTGTAACACTTTCATACGGAAAATTTGTAAATGCTACTTGGAACATCTCCATAGAAACAGAATTGGATTTTGAACAAGATAAAATAGACACAAAGGAATTTGACGGGATAATAATTCCCGGAGGGTTTGGCATGAGCGGTTTTTTCAAAGACATAAAAAGAGAGGAGTTCCAGAAACTTTTACAGGAATTTAATAATGAGAATAAAATTATTGTTGGAATATGTACAGGTGCTCTGGCTCTTGCAGAGGCAGGAATTCTGAAAGGGAAAAAAGCTACAACATATATGCTTGATAATAAGAGATATTTTAGCCAGCTTGAAAAAGCAGGAGCTCTTCCCACAGAAAAAACTATTGTTCAGGACGGCAATATTTTTACAACAGCAAATCCTGAATCAGCACTGCGTATGGGATTTAAGCTTTTGGAAATTGCCACATCAAAAGAAAACATGGAGAACACAGCTTTTAATATGGGATATAAAATAAAAGATGAAATTTAAACAAATATATGTTATGCTTTAGATATAAATAAAATTTTTAAGAGGTGAAAAAATGAAAATTGAAGAAGGAAAAGTTGTAACACTTGAATTTAAAGTTTATGATAACAAAACAAACGAATTATTAGAGGATACTAAAGAAGTAGGACCATTTTTCTATATCCACGGATTTGGATACTTCGTTCCAAAAGTTGAAGGAGATTTAGAAGGAAAAACTGCAGGATACAAAACTGAAATAGTTTTAACTGCTGAAGAGGGATATGGAGAATATGATGAAGATTTAGTAATGGAAATGGACAAAGCAGATTTTGAAGATTTTGACGATATCTATGAAGGACTTGATTTTATAGCTGATCTTGATGATGGTTCAGAGCAGTCTTTTGTTATCACAAAAATAGAGGACGATGTTGTTACTGCTGACGGAAATCACCCATTTGCAGGAAAAGATGTAAGATTTGAAATAGAAGTTACCGGAGTAAGAGAGGCAACTGAAAAAGAACTTGAAAAAGGGGAAGCTTTATTCCAAGGTTTCTAATTTTTAAAAACTAAAATCTGATAATAATAAAATTTTTAAGGAGAGAGAATAATGAAAATAGCTTTAGGTTGTGACCATGGTGGTTATGAGTTAAAAGAAAAAGTAAAAAAACATCTTACTGAAAAAGGATATGAAATATTAGACTTAGGTTGTTATTCTACAGAATCTGTAAACTATCCTGTTTATGGAAAAGCAGTAGGAAACGCTGTTGTAAACAAAGAGGCAGATTTTGGAATCGTTATCTGCGGAACAGGAATAGGAATTTCTATTGCTGCAAACAAAGTTAAAGGTGTAAGAGCCGGGCTTTGCACAAACACAACTATGGCAAGACTTACAAGAGAGCACAATGATGCAAACGTTCTTGCTATGGGTGCAAGAATGATAGGAGATGTTCTTGCTCTTGAAATAGTTGATACATTCTTAGCTACTGAATTCCAAGGAGGAAGACACAGCCAGAGAATAGCAATGCTTGAAGACTAAAAACAGGGAGGAATTTAAAATGGCTACTATTTTTACAAAAATAATCAATAGAGAAATACCTGCATCTATTGTTTTTGAAAATGATAAAGTTATAGCTTTTAAGGATATTAATCCTCAGGCACCTGTACACGTTCTTGTTGTTCCTAAAAAAGAGATACCTACAATAAACGATATCAAAGAAGAGGATAAAGAACTTATTGGTGAAGTTTATCTTGCAATTGGAAAAATTGCTGCTGATTTGGGAATTGCAGAAGAGGGGTACAGAGTTATTGCAAACTGCAACGAATATGGAGGACAGGAAGTATTCCACATTCATTTTCACCTTTTAGGAGGAGAAAAACTAGGTCCTCTTGTTTAATACAAATGTACTAAAAAATAAAAAAATTTTTTCAGGGATTATATTTTTAATCCCTGATTTTTTTATATTAAAAAAAGAGAAAAATCAAATAAAAAATTTTTTGAAAAATTTATTGTTGACATATTTTTTTTTTATATTATAATAACCTAAGAAACAACGAATATAAATCGCTTAGTTTTATTATATAATTTTACTATTATACTTAATAAAAAAGCGGGGGACCCACTTTATGAACAATGTTTTTATGTTCATGCTAACCTCGTCACAGAATTTTCGAGGGGGCTATGGGGTCTGGACAGAGTCAGTCTATAACAACACCATTGCACTTATATGTAATGGTGTTTTTTTATTAAAAAATTAAAAAATATAACGAGGTGATATTTAGGATTTAATTCATGGAATTAATATTCTAGAGATTTAGGGAGGTAATCTTATGAACAAAGCAGCAGAAAACGTTAGAGAAACAAAATTTATACACGCATTTATACCATTATTATTTTTAATATGTTCTCTTACATACACGATAAGGTACACCCATGCAGATCCTCACATTCCTATTATGATTTCAGGAATGCTTGCAGCTTGTATTGCAATGTTTTCTTTAAAATATAAATGGGATTATATTTTAGAAGGTGTTCTAAACACTATTAAATCTTCAATGGAAGCAGCTATAATTCTGCTTATTATTGGTATGGTTGTAGGGAGCTGGATAATTTCAGGTGTTGTTCCTACTATGATATTTTATGGATTAAAAATAATTTCTCCGGGAATATTTCTTCCTGCAGCACTTATTTTATCATTAATAGTTGCACTTGCAACAGGAAGTTCTTGGAGTACAGCAGCAACAATCGGAATTGCTCTTATGGGAGTTGGAACAGGACTTGGAATTCCTCCTCAAATAACAGCAGGAGCAATAATTTCAGGTGCATATATGGGAGATAAGCTTTCTCCTCTTTCAGATACAACAAACCTTGCTCCGGCAATGGCTGGTTCAAATCTTTTTGAACATATAAGAGCAATGCTTGCAACAACTATTCCAAGTTTTGCAATAACAATGGTTTTATTCTGCATAATCGGAAGCAGATATTCAGGATCAGATATAGACGCTGTAACACTTAATTCAATACTTGGAACTCTTCAGGAAGAGTTTTATATAAGTCCTGTATTGTTTATAGTTCCTGTTATAACTATCACTCTTGTGGTTAAAAAAGTTCCTGCTATTCCGGGACTTTTCTGTGGAAGTTTAATAGGAGGAGCTGCTGCTATGATATTCCAGAAAACATCTCTTAAGGATTTCATAACATCTCTTCAAATAGGATATGTTTCTAATTCAGGAAATACAGTTGTTGATGAACTTCTTACAAGAGGCGGAATGAACAGCATGATGTGGACAGTAGCGCTTATTATATGTGCTTTATTCTTTGGCGGAGTAATGGAAAGAGCAGGAATGCTTAATGCTATTGCAAACAAAATACTGGGACTTGCAAAATCAACAGGAAGTCTTATTCTTGCAACAATTCTTACAGCTATTGCATCAAATGCACTTGCTGCTGAGCAGTATCTTTCTATTGTTATTACAGGAAGAATATTTAAAGATGCATATGCAAAAAGAAATCTTCATCCGGTAACTCTTTCAAGAGTTCTTGAAGATTCCGGAACACTTACATCACCACTATTCCCATGGAACAGCTGCGGAGCTTATATGATAGCTGCTCTTGGAATTGCACCTTGGATATATGTACCATATTGTTTCTTAAATCTGATTAACCCTGTTATCTCTATAATCTATGGTTATACAGGATTTACAATAAAATATCTGAACGGTGAAAATGAAAAAAAGTTCAACCTAAAAAAAGTAATGGTGGCGATGCTTAACATATTCCATAAATAATAAAAAAATAATCATAAAAAATTTAAGCTGCATTCAAAATCTCACACAGCTGAGACAGAGAATGCAGTTTTTTTTATTTTAAAAAAATTTTAGCACTCATATAAAAAAGTGGCTAAAAAAATATTGACAAAAAATAAAAAGTATAGTAAAGTATGTTTGTGGTTAGCAATCTAGTTAGACGAGTGCTAACAGGAGGATGAAACGGATATGTTAACAGACAGAGAAAAGTTAGTATTAAATGCGATAATAGATTTTTATCTGAGATATGGAGAAACAATAGGTTCGAGAACTCTGGTAAAAAAATACAGCATAGATTTATCATCAGCAACAATAAGAAATGTAATGTCTGATTTGGAAGACAGAGGATTCATTGAGAAAACCCATTCATCTTCCGGAAGAATTCCTACAGATTTAGGTTATAAATATTACTTAAGTGAGCTTTTGAAAATAGAAAAGCTTTCCAGAGAGGAAAAGAACAGAATAAATATTGAGTATGAAAAAAAAGTCAATGAACTTGACAGCATACTTCAACAGACATCTTCTCTTCTTTCAAGACTTACAAACTATGCATCAATTGTAATTGAACCTGATTACAGAAAAGAAAGAATAAGAAAGATAGAGCTTGTTCACATAGATGACTATATAATTCTGGCAATAATAGTTACAGAAGATTTAAGCGTTGTAACTAAGAAAATAAGACTGGAAGACAGCATCACAAAAGAGGAAGTTGAAAAGTTATCTAAAACTTTAAACGAAAAAATCAAGACTAATAGTATAAAGAGCTATGAGATAGAAAGCTTTATAAAAACAAACTATCAAAAATATGCAGATATAGAAAAAGAGATTTATCAGGATATAGAAGGAAGATTATTTGTAGATAACTCTCCAAGCATATTTAAAGATAAAAATGTCAGCGATGTTTTAGATGTTTTAGAGTTATTCAATAAGAAAAAAGATGTTAAAGATATTTTTGAGGAAATGGTAAATTCCAGAGATATTGTTGAAGGGCAGGTAAATGTAATTTTGGGAGATGAACTTCCAATAAAAGGACTTGAAGATTACAGTTTTGTATACTCTGTATATAAACAAGGAGATGCAAAAGGGGTCATTGGAGTAATTGGTCCAAAGAGAATGCCTTATTCAAAAACTATGGGACTTATCCAATATGTAAGCAACGAAGTTGAAAAAGTAATAAACAGCGAAAAGCTTTTAATAAATAAGAAAAAATAATAAGGAGTTGAATAGATGTCAGCACAAGATAAAGAAAAATTAAACGAGGAATTAGAAAAGGAAAATTTAGAAACTCCTGAAGAGGAAGTGTTAGAAACTGAAGAGGTTAAATCTGAAACTGCCGGTGCAGAAGAGGAAATAGCAAAATTAAAGGCTGAACTTGAAGATTGGAAACAATCATACATGAGAAAACAGGCAGACTTCCAAAACTTTACTAAGAGAAAAGAAAGAGAGATGGAAGAGCTTAGAAAATATGCATCAGAAAAAATTATCACAAGACTTCTTGACGGAGTGGACAATCTTGAAAGAGCAGTTGCATCATCATCACAAACAAAAGATTTTGATGGTTTGGTTAAAGGAGTTGAGTTAATTTTAGGAAATCTTAAAGATATAATGAAGTCAGAAGGTGTTGAAGAAATTATTACTGAAAATGCAGAGTTTGATCCTCATGAACATATGGCAGTAATGGTTGAGGACAGCCCTGAACATGATGACAACAAAATCATTATGGAACTTCAAAAAGGTTACAAAATGAAGGGGAAGGTTATCAGACCCTCAATGGTTAAAGTTTGTAAAAAGTAGTTTTAAAGATATATTTAAATTTAGTAAAAAATAAAATTTTATGGATAAATTAGGAGGCAGATTATAATGGCAAAAATTATAGGTATTGACTTAGGAACAACAAACTCTTGTGTATCAATCATGGAAGGTGGATCTGCAAGTATTATAACAAATGCAGAGGGAGCTAGAACAACTCCATCAGTTGTAAATATAAAAGACAATGGAGAAATTATAGTTGGAGAGATTGCAAAAAGACAAGCAATCACAAATCCAAACTCAACAGTTTTATCAATAAAAACTCATATGGGATCTGACTATAAAGCTCACATCAATGGAAAAGATTATACTCCACAAGAAATATCAGCAATGATTCTTAAAAAATTAAAGAAAGATGCTGAAGCATATTTAGGAGAAGAAGTAAAAGAGGCAGTTATCACTGTACCAGCTTACTTTACAGATGCTCAAAGACAAGCAACAAAAGATGCCGGAGCAATTGCAGGACTTGAAGTAAAAAGAATTATAAACGAACCAACAGCAGCAGCTCTTGCTTACGGACTAGACAAAAACAAAGAGGAAAAAGTATTAGTATTTGACTTAGGAGGAGGTACATTTGACGTATCAATCCTTGAAATAGCAGACGGAGTTATTGAAGTTCTTGCAACAGCAGGAAACAACCACTTAGGTGGAGATGATTTTGACGCTAAAATTATTGAATGGTTAGTAGCTGAGTTCAAAAAAGAACAAGGAATCGACTTATCAAACGACAAAATGGCTTACCAAAGATTAAAAGATGCAGCTGAAAAAGCTAAAAAAGAATTATCTACAATGATGGAAGCGCAAATCTCTTTACCATTCATCACAATGGATGCAACAGGACCTAAACACTTAGAAATGAAATTAACAAGAGCAAAATTCAACGACTTAACAAAAGACTTAGTTGAAGCAACTCAAGGACCTACAAGAACAGCTCTTAGCGATGCAGGATTATCTCCTTCAGATATTGATGAAGTATTATTAGTTGGAGGATCAACAAGAATGCTTTCAGTTCAAGAGTGGGTAGAATCTTACTTTGGTAAAAAACCTAACAAAGGAATCAACCCAGACGAAGTAGTTGCAGCAGGAGCAGCAATTCAAGGTGGAGTTTTAATGGGAGACGTTAAAGATGTATTATTACTAGACGTTACTCCATTATCATTAGGAATTGAAACTCTTGGAGGAGTTTGCACAAGAATCATAGAGAAAAATACAACTATCCCAGTTAAAAAATCTCAAGTATTCTCAACAGCAGTAGATAATCAGCCGGCAGTTACTATCAACGTATTACAAGGTGAAAGAGCAAAAGCAGCTGACAACCATAAATTAGGAGAATTTAACCTTGAAGGAATTCCAGCAGCTCCAAGAGGAATCCCTCAAATCGAAGTTACATTTGACATTGACGCAAACGGAATCGTTCACGTATCAGCTAAAGATTTAGGAACAGGAAAAGAAAATACAGTAACAATTTCTGGTTCTACAAACTTATCAGCAGAAGAGATTGAAAAAATGAAAAAAGATGCTGAAGCTAACGAAGCTGAAGATAAAAAATTCAAAGAATTAGTAGAAACAAGAAACAAAGCAGATATGTTAATAGCTTCTACTGAAAACACATTAAAAGATCATTCTGGAAAAGTAACAGAAGAAGAAAAGAAAGCAATAGAAGCAGCTTTAGAAGAATTAAAACAAGTTAAAGATAAAGAAGACAAAGCAGCAATAGAAGCAGCAATTGAAAAACTATCAAAAGCTGCACAAAAACTAGCTGAAGAAGTTTACAAAGAAGCTCAGGCAAAACAACAAGCTGGTGCAGCAGGTCAACAAGGTTCTGCAGATAACGCTAAAAAAGATGATGACATAGAGGACGCTGAAATAGTAGACTAATAACAGTTAAGTTATAAAATTTAATTGGGAATAGAGCAATCCTCTATTCCCAATTAGTTTATATAGAGAAAATTTACTGGAAAATATAAAAAATATTAAAATAAAGGGTAAAAGGAGACTGCAGATGGAATATGTATTAAAAAATGACGAATTGGAAGTAAAAGTATTAACTCACGGAGCAGAACTTGCAGGAATAAAAGATTTAAAAACAAATGAGGAGTATATTTGGCAGAGAGATCCAAAATTTTGGGCAAAATCTTCACCTGTGCTTTTTCCTTTTGTTGGAGTATTAAAAGATGGTAAATATATCTATGATAATAAAACTTATGAACTTAAAACAAGACATGGATTTGCAAGAGATTATGAGCATGAAATTATAGGTGAAGGAGAAAACTTTGTAGAGTTTATGTTTTCATCAAATGAAGAAACTAAAAAAGTTTATCCTTTTGATTTTAAATTATATATGAAATATATTCTTGAAGGAAAAAAAGTAAGACTTGAATACAGAGTTGAAAATCTTGGAGAAAAAGATATGTACTTTTCTTTAGGAGCACATCCTGCAATCTCTATGCCTGTAGGAAACGGAGTGGATTTCTCAGATTATTATTTAGAATTTGAAAAAGAAGAAACAGGAAATTCTAAGATTTTAGAAAATGCACTTGTTGCACATGGAAAAAGCATAGAAGTATTTAACGGAAAAATTCTTAAACTTCATGAAAATATATTTGAAAATGATGCAGTTGTACTTGAAAAAACTAACTCAAAAGTTGTATACTTAAAGAACGTGAAAAATAGCAGAAAAATAGGATTTAACTATGAAGGCTTTAGATATATGGCTTTCTGGAATATGCCGGGAGCTGAATTTATATGTTTTGAACCATGGGACGGAATAACAGATTTTGATAACTGCTCTGGAAAGCTTGAAGAAAAAACAGGAATAGAAAAGTTATCAGGAAAAGAAACATATAAAAAAGCTATAGAGATAACTATTTTTTAAAGGGAAAATTTAGAAACTTGGAGGAATAAAAATGGAAAAAAAAGATTATTATGATCTTTTAGGGATAGAGAAAACTGCCAGCGAAAATGACATTAAAAAAGCATACAGAAAACTGGCAATGAAATATCATCCGGATAAATTCAGCAATGCAGGAGAAAAAGAGAAAAAAGAAGCGGAAGAAAAATTCAAAGAGATAAACGAGGCTTATCAGGTTCTTTCTGATGCAGACAAGAGAGCTAAATATGACAGATTTGGTCACGCTGCATTTGAAAACGGCGGTGGCGGAGGCTACGGAGGAGGCTTTGGCGGATTTGAAGGATTTGGAAACGCTGAAGATATTTTCTCATCATTCTTCGGTGGAGGAGGAAGTCCTTTTGGAAGCGGAAGAAGAAGAGGACCTGAGCCCGGAGCAGATTTAAGATATGATATCACTCTTACACTTGAAGAAGTGGCAAAAGGTGTTGAAAAAGAAATAAATTACAGAAGGCAGGGAAAATGTTCAACATGTAACGGTACAGGTGCAGAGCCTGGAAGCAGCATGAAAACATGTGATAAATGTAATGGTTCAGGAAAAATAAAAGTAACACAAAGAACTGTATTCGGAGATTTCCAAAGCTTTGAAGAGTGTGATAAATGTAAAGGAAAAGGAAAAATCCCTGAAAAGAAATGTAAAAAATGTAATGGAACAGGTGTTGAAAGAGAAACTGTTACTAAGAAAATTAAAATACCTGTTGGTATAGAAAACGGACAAAGATTAAGACTTGCCGGAATGGGAGATGCAAGTACAGAGGGAGGACCAAACGGAGATTTATATATCTTTATCCATGTTAAAGAACATGATTTCTTTATAAGAAACGGTAACGATATAATCTGTGAAGTACCTATTACTTTTGCTAAAGCAGCTCTTGGAGGAGATGTGGAAATTCCTACACTGAACGGTAAGAAAAGTATAAAAATTCCTGCAGGAACTCAAAATGGAAAAGTGTTCAGACTTAAAGGAGAGGGAATAAACAATCCTAGAAGCTACAGCGGCGGAGATCAGCTTGTAAAAATTATAATAGAAGTTCCTACTAATTTGAATGACACACAACAGGAGCTTTTAAGAAAATTTGACGAAAGTCTGAAAGAAAAAAATTATAAAATGAACAAAAGTTTTTTTGATAAGCTGAAAGATATCTTCAGAAACTAATCAAACATTGAAAAAATTAGCTGTATATGATATACTATCAGTTGAATAAGCATAAAATTTCTAGGAGGAAAAAAAGGGATGAACGAAATATTCGCAAAATATGGAACATTTATAATGATAGCTGTTTGGATTGCAGTTATATATTTCTTTATGATTTTACCAAACAAGAAAAAACAAAAGAAACAAAAAGAGATGTTTGATTCTATGAAAGAAGGAGATGAAATAGTTACTATCGGTGGAATAAAAGGAACTATATCATCTGTTGAGGAAGATTATATCCAAATAAGAGTAGATAAAGGTGTTCACCTTACAATAAGAAAATCAGCAGTAGCTGTAGTTTTAAAATAGTTGAATAATCAAAGAGGACAGCCGAAATATTCTATCTGACGTTGTCCTCTTTTTTATAATTCTAAATAAAAATCAGGAGGAGAAAAAAGAATGTACAAAAAAATACTTACGGTTATGCTGTTTTTGTTAATGACAGTGTTATCATTCAGTTCTAATGTGGAGAAAGTAAGATTCAATAAATATCCTCCTCAGGTTGTTTTTGATTTAACAGAGGACAAGCCTGTTTATACAGTTGATTATGACGAATATAACAGACTTTTGTTTCTGGATATAGGAGATACAGGTATCTCTCGTGATAAAAATGTTAAAAATGAATTAAGCAGATATGTAGATAAAATTCAGAGAGTGGATTACGGGAACTCCAGCGGATATTTTATCACTCTTAATAAAAATATATTTCACAAAGTTTCTTTATGGAAAAATCCCAACAGACTTGTGGTAAACCTTTCTAAAGATGCTCAGAACAAACAGTATACAGTTGTAATTGACCCGGGACATGGAGGAAAAGACCCTGGAGCTATTGGAATAAACGGTACGAAAGAAAAAGATATAGCTCTTGCTGTGGGAAAATATCTTAGGGATGAACTTAAAAAAGATTTTAATGTTGTTATGACAAGAGATACAGATGAATTTATTACTCTGACAAACAGAAGTAAAATTTCAAATGGAGTGAGAGCAGATCTGTTTATCAGCATACATATCAACTCAGCAGAAAACTCAAAGCTGAGTGGAATGGAAATATTCTATTTTTCTAAAAAATCATCACCATATGCAGAAAGAATAGCAGATTTTGAAAACAGTGTTGGTGCAAAATACGGTGAGGATACAGGAAGCATAGTTCAGATTATGGGAGAGATAGCATATAACAAAAATCAGGAAAAATCAATAAAACTGGCAGAAGTTCTTAACAAAGATATGTCTTCAAGAATGAAAATGAAAGACAGAGGTATTCACGGAGCAAACTTTGCTGTTCTTAGAGGAATAAGCAGTCCGGGTATGCTTATTGAGCTTGGATTTATAAGAAATCCGGAAGACCACAGAAAAATGACAAACAAAACTAATCAAAAGATAATGGCAGGAAAAATAGCAGAGCATGTAAGAAAATATTTCTATTAATTTAAAAATCAGGAGAGAAAAATGGAAAATAAAAAAATAGAAAAAACACAGGAAGAAAAATTAAGAGAGCAGAGCATAAAAAAGAAAAAAACATATATAAGGAATGCTGTAATGTGGATAATGGTAATTGTTCTTGGATTTGTTCATTACAGAATGGAAGAGAGAGCAAAGAATCCTGATGTTGTGTTTACAAGAGCAGATGAAAAGCCAAAAGGGTTAAAAGATAAGATATATATTTTCTATCCTCACAATCAGGCTGTTGAAAATATGGAAATAGAAATTCCTAAAGTAAAAACAAAAGATGAACTTTTAACAGCTACTATTACAGAAGTTATTAAAAAAATGGAAAGTGAGAATATTATTCCTGAAATAGACTTAAAAGATGTAACTTATTATGTTGTAGATAAAAAAATATATCTGGATATTCCTGAGAGAACTTTTGAAAATATAAAAGATGCAAAAACAGAACTTCTTGTCATTTATTCTTTTGTAAATACTCTTACAAATATAAATGGAATTGAAAGTGTAAGATTTTTAATAAACAATGCAGACCTTGAGAAAGTGAAATATGCAAACCTTATGAGAGATTATACATACAGAAAAAATATTTAGGTGAAATAAAATGAAAATAGATGAAATAAGAGAGAAGGTAAAAAACAGACTTTCAGAAAAAAGATTTAAGCATGTGCTTGGTGTGGAAGAGATGTGTGTGAAACTTGCTGAAAAATACGGTGCTGATATTGAAAAAGCGAGAACAGCTGCTCTTTTACATGACTATATGAAGGAAACTGACGTCAAAATATTGAAAGAGATGTGTAAAGATGTTCCTGAAGTAAAAGGTTATGAAACTCTTTCAGAAATTCTTCACGGTTTTGCAGGAGCAATGGCAGCAGAAAAAGAGTTCGGCATAAAAGATGAGGATATTTTAAATGCAATAAAATATCATACTATTGGAAGAGAGAATATGAGCGTTCTTGAAAAAATAGTGTATATTGGAGATGCAATAGAGTTGGGAAGAAATTATCCCTGTGTTGATGAAATAAGAGAGGAAACTTTCAGAGATTTAGATGCAGGAATAATTATGGAAGTAAGCAGAAAAATAGATTATTTAACAGAAAAAGGTGGTATAATACATACAGATACAGTAAAAATGAGAGATAATTTATTAAAGAAATAGTTCAAAAAAGGAGATGAATATGAACATAGAAAAAGATTTAGCAAAAATAAAAGAATACATAAGAGATAAAAAGAAATCTTTAACTCTTGATGAAATTTACGCTGTTTTAAGCTGGTCTCCTAAATTTAAAAAAGATAACAGAGAAATAGTTGATTCGTGGGTTACAGCCGGTGAATTGGTAAAAAATAATAAAGGAAGATACAATATTCCTGAAAATGTGGGAATGGTAAAAGGAGTATTTTCTGTTGTGAAAAACAGATTTGCTTTTGTTGATACAGAAACAGAGGGAATTTTTATTTCCAGAAGAGATTTTAACGGAGCTTTCCATGGGGATACAGTTCTTGCAAGAATAACTAATACTGACTTTAGAAGCGGAAAGAAAGAGGGAGTTGTAGAACGTATTCTGAAAAGAGAAAGTGATGAAGTAATAGGAATTTTAAGCAAAAGAGAAAGTTTTGGTTTTGTTACTCCAACACACTCTTTTGGACAGGATATATATATTCCTAAGAGATATCTGCCAATGGCAAAGGACGGAGAATTAGTTCTTGTTAAGGTAGACTTTTGGGGAGATAAAACAAGAAAACCAGAGGGACAGATTATTGAAAAACTTGGAAACCCTCTTGACAGTGATGTTATGATAGAGGCTCTTATAAAAAAAGCAGGGCTTAATGAAAAGTTTCCTGATGAAGTTATAAGAGAGGCAAGAAATATCAGTACTGAAATATCAGCAAAAGAGTGGGAAGGAAGAAGAGATTTAAGAGATCTTTCTATCATTACTATTGACGGAGCAGATGCAAAAGATTTAGATGATGCTGTTTATGTTGAAAAACTTGGAAACGGAAACTATAGACTGATAGTAAGTATTGCTGATGTAAGCCACTATGTAAAAGAAGGTTCAGAACTTGACAAAGAGGCATTAAGAAGAGGAAACTCAGTATATCTTGTTGACAGAGTTCTTCCAATGCTCCCTAAAGAGATTTCAAACGGAATATGCTCTTTAAATCCTAACGAAGATAAACTTACATTTACATGTGATATGGAAATAACTCCTGAAGGAAAAGTTGTTTCTGCTGATACTTATAAGTCTGTTATAAAAACAGTTTATCGTATGACATATGATAATGTAAATAAGATTTTTAACGGAGATGAAGAGGTTACAAAACAATATGAAAGCATAAAAGATATGTGCTTTACTATGCTTGAACTTTCTAAAATAATAAGAGATATAAAATATAAAAGAGGAAGTATAGATTTTGAACTTCCTGAAATCCAGGTTGTTCTTGATGAAAATAAAAAAGTTGAGTATCTGAAGAGAAGAGACAGAGGAGAGGCTGAAAAAGTAATAGAGGATTTTATGATTGAGGCAAATGAGGCTGTTGCAGAAAAACTTTTCTGGCTTGAGATACCAAGTATTTACAGAACACATGAAAAACCAGACAGCGAGAGAATAGAGGCTCTTAATGATGTGCTTGGAAAATTCGGTTATAGAATTCATTCAGCAGAGGGAATTCATCCTAAGAAATTCCAGTCAATAATTGAAGATTCAAAGGAAAAAGGAATAAGTATGATAGTGCATAAGATGATACTTATGGCACTTAAACAGGCAAGATATTCACCTGAAAATGTGGGACACTTCGGGCTTGCATCAAGTTATTACACTCACTTTACTTCTCCTATAAGAAGATATGCAGACCTTATGATTCACAGAATTTTAGGTTCTGTTCTTCACGGATATCCAAAACAGAAATATATAGAAAAATTGGAAAAAACTCTTGGAACAATATGTACTGCAATCTCTAAAACAGAAAGAGATGCAATGAAAGCGGAAGATGACAGTGTAAAAATCAAAGTTGTTGAATATATGCTTGATAAAGTCGGAGAAGTTTTCAAGGGAACTATCACAGGTTTCAGCAACAGAAAAGTATTTATTGAAACAGAAGAGCTTGTTGAATGTATGTGGGATGTGACAAATTCTCCTCACTATTATGAGTTTGACGAGATAAATTACACAATGGTGGACAAGGACAGCGGAGCAGTGTATAATCTTGGAGAGAAATTAGATGTAATAGTGGTAAGGGCAGATATGGCAGTGCTTGAAGTGGAAGTAGCTCCATATACAGAAGAGTTTATGACAGAACTTAGAAAATAAAAAAGCCTTGGCAGGGGAGTGAGAAAAAGTCAGCAGCTTTTGCTGTTGGTTTTTTCTTCACCTTTTTAATAGATTGTTGGAGGAAATATGATATTAGCAAATAATAAAAAAGCATATTTTGATTATTTTGTGGAAGATACCATTGAAGCGGGAATAGAGCTTGTAGGAAGTGAAGTAAAATCTGCAAAAGCAGGAAAAGTAAGCATTAAAGAGGCATTTGTAAGAATAATAAATAATGAAGTATTTATTATGGGAATGTCTATTGTTCCGTGGCAGTATGGAAGTGTTTATAATCCTGAAGAAAAGAGAGTAAGAAAACTTCTTCTTAACAGAAAAGAGATAAAAAAATTTCATGAAAAAGTTACTCAGAAAGGATATACAATAGTTCCTCTTAATGTTCATCTTTCTAAAGGATATGTAAAGGTTGATATTGCTCTTGGAAGAGGTAAGAAAAACTATGACAAGAGAGAAAGCATTGCTAAAAAGGATCAGCAGAGAGATATGGACAGAATGATGAAAATAAGATAATAAAATATACAGAACTATTGATAAAATATTAAAGAAGTGCTATAATGTAATGCAACATAAAAATTGAATAATGGGGACGCAAAGGTTTCGACAGGGCTGAGAGGTCATAGGTAGCAGGTCAGGCTGACCGCTGTGAGAGGTCAACTCATCGTTTAGATGGAAACAACGAATACGCTTTAGCTGCTTAATTAAGTCAGCTGCTCCGGTTTTCTCAAGGCCGTTAAGAGAATTCCAAGGGGTATAACCTAATTTACGGATTACTCAAAGCAGAGTCTTGATGTTTTGAGGACATTTAAAAGACTGGTATTATCTGTCTATGTCTGTGTAGTTGGGTAGTACGAGATTAATCACAGAATAAACTTGTAGAAGCTTATGGTGCTTTCTGTTTTGGACACGGGTTCGATTCCCGTCGTCTCCACCAAAAAATTAATTCCATGTAGATAAATTTATCTATATGGATTTTTTTATTCATGCTGCATTATTAACATGTGATAGGATAATGAAAATACATTTTAGATAATTAATTAGTTTAAATATTATTTTTAATTTGTATATGATATACTATACATACAGATATAAAAAGAAAGTGAGGTATAGGAATGTTTAAGAAAAAAGGAGTAGCTCTTGGAGTAAATGATTTTAAAACATTGCTAAGAGAAGATAATTATTATATTGATAAAACTAACCTTATTAAAGAGATTTTAGAAGATAAATCAGCTGTTAAACTATTTACTCGCCCGAGAAGATTTGGAAAAACACTTAACATGTCTATGCTGAAATATTTTTTTGATGTTAAAAATGCAGAAGAAAATAGAGAATTATTTAATAATCTTGATATAGAAAAGTCAGAATATATAGAGGAACAAGGAAAGTATCCTGTAATATTCATCTCCTTTAAAGATATTAAACAGAAAAATTGGAATGGCTGTTTAGAAGCTGTCGGAATACTTATTGCAACTTTATTCAAGGAATATAGAGAAATTGTAAAAGAGTTAGATGAGTTTGATTACCCTGTATTTATGAAGTATGCTACACAAAATGCAAGTTACGAAGAATTGAAACTGTCTTTAAAATTTTTATCAGATATTTTATATAGATATTATAAAAAAGAAGTAGTTTTATTAATAGATGAATATGATACTCCTATCGTTTCTTCTTATGAAAATGGATATTATAATGAGGCTATGGATTTATTTAGAGGAATGTATAGTGCAGGGTTAAAAGATAATAATTCTCTTAAAGCTGGAATCATGACAGGAATTTTAAGAATTGCCAAAGAAGGAATTTTTTCAGGTCTGAATAATCTTGCTGTTTATACAATATTAGATAACCAGTATTCAGAATATTTTGGTCTTACAGAAAAAGAAGTTAAAGAGGCTTTAGATTGTTATGGACTTGAAAACGATATAAATAAAATAAAATTATGGTATGATGGATATAAGATTGGGAAATCGGAAGTATATAATCCATGGTCAATATTAAATTATCTTTCAAGAAAAGAGATAGAGGCATATTGGGTTAATACTTCAAATAACTATTTTATTAACGACCTACTAAAAAATGCAAGCACAAATCTTTTTGATGAACTGAAAAGTGTATTTAATAATGAGAATATCGAAAAAATAATAGATAAACATTCAAACCTTGATGTAATTACAAATCCACAGGAAGTATGGCAGTTACTATTATATAGTGGTTACTTAACCGTTGAAGAAAAGTTGGATATGGATTTATACAGATTAAGTATTCCTAATGAAGAGATAAAAACATTTTTCAAAAAATCTTTCATAGATAAATTTTTGGGGAATATGAGTTCCTTTAAAAAAATGATAGACGGGCTTATAAAGGAAGATATAGCTGAGTATGAGAAACATCTTCAAGATATTCTTACTATTTCTATGAGCTATCATGACAGTGATAAAAGCGAGGAAAAGTTTTATCATAATTTAATTCTTGGAATGATTCTTTCACTTGATGGTAATTATCATGTATCATCAAACAGAGAGAGTGGAAACGGAAGATACGATTTAAAAATAGAGCCTGTAATTAAAAATAAAGCAGGATATATTTTTGAATTTAAAGTAGCTGATTCAGAAAATAAATTAGAAGAAAAAGCAAAAGAAGGCTTGGAGCAGATAAAAGATAAAGAGTATACTCTGGAAATGAAGAAAAATGGTACAGAGAATATCTTGGGCTTAGGAATAGCTTTTTATAAAAAGAAAGTAAAAATAGTTTATGAAAAAATATAAATAAAGGGAACTGAATTTGTTAGTTCCCTTTACTATAAGGTTTTGGCAGAGTAACAGACATGGCTAAAGAGTGTTGTGCCCCATCTCCACCAAAAAATTAATTCCATGTAGATAAATTTATCTATATGGATTTTTTTATTCATGCTGCATTATTAACATGTGATAGGATAATGAAAATACATTTTAGATAATTAATTAGTTTAAATATTATTTTTAATTTGTATATGATATACTAGAATATATAATTGATAAGAATAAATAGACTAAGTCACACAGTTCAACTTAGTTGATTAAAAGGAGATACAATGGCAGAACTAAAACAAGTCGGCGAGCATACATATTATCTTGCAGGACCGACAAATATAGGCTTTTATTTGAAGAATGAGGATGAAGTATATCTAATTGACAGCGGCAATGATAAAGATGCCGGAAGAAGAATAAGACAGATTTTAGATAAAAATAAGTGGAAATTAAAAGCGATTCTTAATACTCATGCCAATGCAGATCACATTGGAGGAAATAAATATTTACAGGGACAGACTGGATGTAAAATATTAGCACCTGGCATAGATTGTCAGATTACAAAAACTCCAATTCTTGAAACAGCTTTCTTATACGGCGGTTTTCCACCTGCAGATTTGAGACATAAATTTCTTCTTGCAAAGGAAAGTAATGCAGAATATTTAACAGAGAGCAATATTCCGTCAGGGATAGAGATGATTTCTCTTCCGGGGCATTTTTTTGATATGGTTGGTTTTAAAACTTCAGATGATGTTGTTTTTCTGGCTGACTGTTTATCCAGTGAAAGTACACTGAATAAATATCAGATTAGTTTTATTTATGACGTGGAAGCATATATTAATACATTAGAGCGTGTGAAAGAGATGAAAGCCGGATTGTTTATTCCTTCTCATGCAGAAGAAACAACAGATATTTGTCAATTGGCACAAAAAAATATTGATAAGGTAAATGAGATTGCAGAGTATATTTTATCATTGTGTGAAAAACCAATTTATTTTGAAAAAATACTTCAGAATGTTTTTGATAATTTCGGATTGAAAATGAACTTTGAGCAGTATGTTTTAGTGGGAAGTACAATCCGTTCTTATCTGGCATGGCTGCGTAATAAAGAATTGTTAGATATTATTTTTGAAAATAATATGCTTCTTTGGCAAAAGAAATAGCAGGGAACTGCCAAAAAATGGAAACTTCGCAGATAATTATGCTTATGTGGATTTTTTATTTTAACTTTATAAAATTAATATTGACAAGAAAAAAATCTTATGATAAAATACCAAAGTAGTAAACCTTATAGAAACTTAAATATTGGTAAAATAACAGAAATGTTATGACACAAAGCTATAGGGCCTTTAAAATGGCAGCCAGTTGCAACTAGAATCTAATTGTTATAGAATTAGATTCCAGTTGCTTTTTTTATTAAAAAAATAAAATATTTAGAATAAATTTGGAGGGAAATTATGAAAAAAGGATTATTATTAATAGGAGCATTAATTTTATCAGCATCAGTATTTGCATCAGTAGATGCAGCAGAAGGAATAGTAGAAGTAAAAGCAAAAGTAGTTCAGCCATTAAAAATGGAAACTACGCCATTAGATTATGGAATGATGATTCCTGGACAAACAATAGAATATGCTGAAAAACTTGGAAGTGTAAAAATTACAGGAACACCTGGCGAAAGAGTAAAAATCGAACTTAAAACATCAGAAGCGGAAGGATACAGTAATTATAAAGGATCAAAAGAACTGCGTAATGTTGAATTAACAACAGGAAATGGAACAGCAGAAAATGAAAAAATGATTTCGCAAACAACAATGTTTAATAATGATGCAGTGCAAGGCGATGCAGGAATTGAAGACACAGGAGTGGTAAGCTTAGGCAGCACAGGAGAAAGAAATTTTGCTGTTACAGGTAGAATTACTGCAGCACAAAATCAGAAACCTGGAGTATATAACGGGCAGATTCATGTAAGAGCAATGTATGAGTAATATTTTACAAGAAAAATAAAATTAAAAATAAACTAAATGAGAGTCTGGGATATACTTAGACTCTTGTTTCATTATAATAGAGGAGAGAAAAAATGAGAAAAATTTATCTGTTTTTAACTATGCTGATAGTATCAATTCTGTCGTATGCTGCTAACTTTTCAGTTGCTCCCACAAGATTTGAGCTTGATATCAATAAAACAGCAACAAACGAGGTTTATGTAATTAATAATACATCTAAACCTTTAAGAATAGAAACATATTTTGAAGAGGATAAAGAGTTTGGAGAAAAATATAATTTAAATTCAAATATAGCAGTGTTTCCCAAAACAGTTGCCATTAAGCCTGGAGCAAAACAGGTGGTAAGATTCAGAGTGAAACCTGGAAAAGATTTGGAAGATGGAGAACATAAAAGTTATATTGTTTTCAGAGAAGTTCCTCCTGAAATTAAAACAGAAGGAGAAAAAAGAAATAATGAAAACAGTACAACTAATATTTCAGTATTAACAGAACTTGGAATAAGTATTTATGGACATGTAGGTGAAGAGAATTTAAAAGGAAATTTAGAAAATGTTAAAGTAAACTATAAAAATAAAGTACTTACTCTTTTGGGAACTGCTGTTTCTGAAGGGAATACATCTTTAAAATTCAGATATATTATTGAAGATAATAAGGGAGAGGTTTTAACAAAAGGAAGTTTAGGAAACTCAAGCAGAAAAGGTAAAAAAGATATTGGGGTGTCTTTGGTCTCTCTTCCTGATTTATCTGGCAAAGAGATTACAGTAAAAATTCATGACCAAAAAGATAAGTTTTATTATAATAAAAAAATAAAATTGTAAAGGATTATGAACTAGGGGGAAATTGATGAAAAAATTATTATTAATTTTATTTTTGATAATAAGCGTATTTACTTCT
>UQOH01000029.1 GCA_900542625.1 uncultured Fusobacterium sp. | reverse complement strand
GAAAAATCCCACTGCCAGTGCCATTTTATATGAAATATCTTTTAATGAAGTTATCTTTCTTGTTTTGCTTATTTTGTCCTCTATGAAATATAAAATTACCCCGTAAACAATAAGCATAACTGCAACTATTTTGGTATTTCCCATAAACATCTCTGTTATATAGTCATCAGCCATAAAACCAATAACAGCAGCAGGAATTACTCCTACAACTATTTTGCTCCAAACAGTCACTCTCTCCACAAGAACCTCTTTGTCTTTTGTAAATGGATGAATATCTCCCCAGAAATAAAGAAGAACTGAAATTATAGAACCAAACTGCACAATTACAAGAAAGTTGTCCATAAAATGTCTGCTTATATTTGGACTGTTTATAAATCTTTCAACCAAAATCATATGCCCTGTACTGCTTATAGGAAGAAATTCTGTTACTCCCTGCACTATCCCAAGTAAAATTACAAGTAAAAATGGGTTCATTTATTTTTTCCTCCTATAAATATGGGTCCTCTTTAGCAAGATAGTTTACAACATAGTCATAAACTCCCTCTTCTAATGTATGGAATTTTTTAGTATATCCTGCTCTTTTTACTTTTTCCATTTTAGCCTCTGTAAAGTATTGATACTTTCCTCTTAAATCTTCAGGCATAGGAACAAATGTAACCACATCTTCCTCTTTTAAGTTTTCATTTCCTGATGCAGCTCTCATTGTTGCCATTGATAAGTCTTTAAAGCTTCTTGCTTTTCCTGTTCCAACGTTGTATACACCAGATTCAACTTTTTCTGTTAAGAAATAATATAACAGATCAACAACGTCTTTAATATATACGAAATCTCTTAACTGCTCACCGTCAGCATATCCCTCTTTGTGAGATTTGAAAAGATTTACTCCTCCATTTGCTTTATATTGGTTGAATGTATGGAAAACCATAGATGCCATTCTTCCTTTGTGGTACTCTTGAGGACCATAAACGTTAAAGAATTTACAGCTTACCCATTGCTTTGGAGTTTCTGTCTGTTTGAAAGACCAGTCATCAAATATTTTTTTAGAATATCCATATTTGTTTAATGGAAGAAGTTTTTGATAAGCCTCAACAGATATGTCGTCATCATATCCTTGTTCTCCTGCACCATAAGTAGCTGCTGATGATGCGTTAACAAAGTTTATCTGCTGTTTTGCACAGAACTGCCATAATTTTTTTGTATATCCATAGTTATTGCTCATTAAAAAATCTCCGTCTTTTTCTGTTGTTGCAGAACAAGCACCAAAGTGAGCCACACCTGTTATTTTAGCTGCGTTTTCAGGAACTGCAAGCCAGTCAAAAAGATTATCTCTGTCTACCCAGTCTGCATATTCTCTTTTTCTTAAATTCAGCCATTTATCTTCTGTTCTCATTTTGTCTACTGCCAAAATATCTTTTATTCCCATTTCGTTAAGTTTCCATATAAATGCACTTCCGATAAATCCAGCTGCACCAGTTACGATTATCATTTTTTACCTCCATACTTTTTTAAATGTATATACTTAAATTTTATCTGTTTTTTATATATTTTTCAAACTTTTTTTCAAATTCTCATATTCTTCACAGCTTAATCCTGTTTCCCCAAGAGAAACTTCCACTCTGTTTCCTCCATGAAAATCTGAACCTCCTGTTATTATAAGATTATATTTTTCTGCCAGTTTTCTGTAAATCTCTTTGTCTTTTTGGGAAAAACTATAATAATTTACTTCCAGCCCTCTAAGCCCGTGCTTTATTAAATCAGTTATAATTCTTTCAACTTCCTGAAGATTTTCTGTAATCAGCTTTGGGTGTGCAAGAGAAACAAAAGCCCCGTTCTTCACAAGGATATCCACTGCATCAGCAGGTTTGTAATCTCTTTTTTCCACAAAAGCTGCTCCTGTTTTTCCAAGATAGTTTTTAAAAGCATCTGATTTACAGCTTACATACCCTTTTTTCAGCATGATTTCTGCAAAATGTGCCTTGCTTATAACATTTCCCTGTACTATCTCTTTAAGTTCCTCCATAGTTACAGGAAGATTTAAATCTGCCAGTTTCTTTATTATTTTTTCATTTCTTTCGTTTCTTATTTCAGCTATTCTGTCAAGCTCTTTCAAAAAGTTTTTATCTTCAAGATTTAGAAAATATCCAAGAATATGAACATCTTTTCCATTAAGATTGCAGGACATCTCTATTCCTTTTATAATCTCAATTCCATACTTTTTTTCATACTCTTTTATTTTTTCTTCATCACGAAGTCCGTCTACTGTGTCATGGTCTGTTATTGCCAGTATTTTCAAACCTTTTTCAGCTGCTTTTTTCACAAGTTCTTCCACAGTATATGTCCCGTCAGAATTAACTGTATGCGTATGTAAATCTGCTGTTACCCTGCTGTCCATAACTTTTCACCTTCTTAAAGTTAATTATAAAATGTTAAATAAGAATAAAATTCTCTAAGAAAAAATATCAGCTATCTATATTGCTCACAGAATGAAAATTTGAAACTCACTTCGTTCAGACAGTCAAATTTTCTGTATTCTGTTTCGCTGCATAGATTACGCAGATATTTTTAAAATCGAGAATTTTATTCTTAATTTATCTTTCTTAGATAAAAAATCCCTGCATTGAAAAATATTTTCGCCAGCAGGGGTCTTTTATCACCTATCTTCTACTAATTGTCCCAGTTCTCTAATTCAGAGAAATATGTAGGATATGCTATATATAATGCCTTAGCATTTACATTGTTTTTCTCTTGTTTAGTTAAAACACCTTTTTGAGTAATGTTTATAATCTCCATTAATCTGTCTGATACTTCTGCTCCATACCAGCTTCTTGCATTGAAAAACTCTGTTCTCTTTATAAATTTATTAAGAATTTTTCTTAATCTCTTTACATCTTTCTTATCTAAATCTGATTTTTGAGAGAAAGCAACTATCTCTTCCCACTCTTCAGGAGATGCAACTACATTCTGAATGTGGTTTGAAGGGTTAGCCATTCTTAAACGTGCATCTGCAACCATTTTGTCAACTAATCCTTTTGGATTTTTTATGTTAGTATCATCAAGATAGAAAGTTCTGTCCATGTCAGAAACATATCCGTCAAGAAGTGAGTTAAATTTATCTCTGTCTTCACTTGTAAGCTCTTCTTTTGTAGAAAGAGTCTTTAAGAAATTATAATCTTTTTCAGTCATTTTTCCTGTTTTTTGTAAGTAATATAATGGATCTCCATTTCCATACCAATCAGGAATAAGTGACTCTTCAATTATAGTTCTTGATATTGTTGCCGGCCAGTTTTTCATTTGTTCATCTGTAATTTCCTTTTTTTCAGAAACCTTTGCAGAACTGCAAGCAGTTGCTAATAATAATACTCCTACAGCTAATAATTTTTTCATAATCAAAATCCTCCTAAGATTATCTTCCACAACATTTATTATATGGTCTTCCGCTTCCACATGGACATAGTCCTTCTGGGTTTTCTTCACTTCCGTCAAGTGCAGTTTCTTCTTCCACCTGCTCTTTTGTTTTAACTACTACTTTAAACATATAAGATGTTGTTTCCATTTTTATAGTTTCAAGCATTCTTCCATAAAGTTCTCCTGAAAGAAGTTTGTACTCAATTACAGGGTCTTTTTGTCCGTAAGATCTTAAATAAATTCCTTCTCTTAATCCATCAAGAGCTTTTAAGTGCTCTCTCCATCTGTTGTCTACCACTTCAAACAGAACATATTTTTCTATTTCTCTCATAAGCTCAGGAGTAACTTCCTGTTCTTTTTCCTGATATTTTGCCTCTACATCTTCAAATAATTTTTCCGCATATTCTTCTATACCATAAGATTTGTATTCATCCAGATTTTCAATTTCATATCCATAGTGTTCTTTTAAGAATTCAGATACTCCCTTGATATCCCATTCATCTTTAAATTCACCAACAAATCTTTCGATAACAGCTGACTGAATTGTTCCTCTAAGCATTTCTGTAATTGTATCTTTTAAATCAGCTTTAGAAAGTGCTTCATTTCTGCTTGCATAGATTGCTTCTCTCTGCTTGTTCATAACGTCGTCAAATTCAAGAAGAGATTTTCTGATTCCAAAGTTTCTTGATTCAACTTTCTTTTGAGCATTTTCTATTGCCTTGCTTATCATTTTATGAGCAATAGGTTCACCTTTTGGTATTCCAAGTTTTTCCATTACTGTTTTTACTCTGTCTGAACCGAAAAGTTTCATTAAGTCATCTTCAAGTGAAAGATAGAATTGTGATTCTCCGGGGTCTCCCTGTCTTCCTGATCTTCCTCTTAACTGGTTGTCTATTCTTCTTGATTCGTGTCTTTCTGTACCAAGAATAAATAATCCTCCAAGAGCCTTAACTTTCTCTTTTTCTGTTTCACACTGAGCAATATATTTGTCTAAAACCTCTTTGTAGTTTTCATCTTCCATAGAAACTTCACTTTTTGCCATGAAGTCCGGATTTCCTCCAAGCATAATGTCTGTTCCTCTACCTGCCATGTTTGTAGCAATAGTAACAGCTTTGTATCTTCCTGCCTGTGCAACAATTTCTGCCTCTTTAGCATGGAATTTTGCATTCAATACATTGTGAGGAATATTCATTTCTTTTAATCTGTTTGATAAAAGTTCTGAACCTTGAATTGTGATTGTTCCAACAAGAACAGGCTGTCCTTTATCGTGAAGTTCTTTTATTTTATCAACAATAGCATCTATTTTTTCCTCTTTAGTCTTATAGATGATATCTCCGTTGTCTTTTCTGATAACAGGTTTGTTTGTAGGAATAATTACAACCTCAAGACCATAAATGTGCATAAATTCTGCTGCTTCTGTTTCAGCAGTACCAGTCATTCCTGATAATTTTTCATACATTCTGAAATAGTTTTGAAGAGTTATAGATGCAAGAGTCTGGTTCTCTCCGGCAATTCTTACTCCCTCTTTAGCCTCTATTGCCTGGTGAAGTCCATCAGAATATCTTCTTCCCTCAAGAGCTCTTCCTGTAAACTCGTCTATTATGATTACTTCATTTTCTCTTACTAAATAATCCTTATCTTTAACAAAAAGTTCTTTTGCTTTAAGTGACTGCATTAAATAGTGAGTAAGTTCGATGTGGCTTGAAGAATAAAGGTTATCAAGTCCTAACATCTGTTCAACTTTCTTAACCCCTTTTTCTGTAAGAACAACATTTTTCCCTTTTTCATCTACTTCATAATCTTTCCAAACTTCGTCTGGGAAGTTCATCTCTTTTTTCTTTCTGATATCTGTTATTTTTTCTGTCTCTCTGCTTCTTTCAAGCATTGTTGCCACTTGGAAGAATGTCTGATAAAGTTTTGCAGTATTTTCAGCTGCTCCGGAAATAATAAGAGGTGTTCTTGCCTCGTCAATTAAAATTGAGTCCACTTCGTCAACTATACAGAAGTTTAGTTTTCTCTGTACTTTGTCCTCTAATCTGCTTACCATGTTATCTCTTAAATAGTCAAACCCGAATTCTGAGTTTGTTCCATAAGTGATATCTGCCTGATAAGCTGCTTTTCTTGCCTCATTGTCAAGTCCGTTTATTATTACACCTGATGTTAAACCTAAAAATGAATAAAGCTGTCCCATCTGCTCTCTGTCTCTTTGAGCAAGGTAGTCGTTTACTGTAATTACGTGGACACCTTTTCCTGTAAGAGCATTAAGATAAATCGCTGTTGTAGCAACAAGAGTTTTTCCTTCCCCTGTTTTCATCTCTGTGATTTTACCTTCGTGAAGTACAATTCCTCCAATAAGCTGCACATCATAGTGACGCATTCTCAACACTCTTTTAGAACCCTCTCTTACTACTGCAAAAGCTTCTACAAGAATATCATCAAGAGTCTGCCCTTCTGAAAGTCTTTTCTTGAATTCTTCAGTTTTTCCTCTAAGTTCTTCATCTGAATATTTTTCATATTCAGGTTCAAGAGCATTGATTTTAGCAACTGTCTTTCTCATTCTTTTTACTTCTCTGTCATTTTTTGTACCAAATATTGCTTTTAATAGACCCATTTGTTTGTTCCTCTCTATGTACTAATTTATTTATTACATTTTTACATTTTAAATACTATCACAAAGTAAGCTCTTAGTCAAATTAACTCACGTTTTTAATCATTTTTTTCGTTAATCATCTGGAAAAATTCTTCCTCTGTTAATATTTTTATTGTTCCAATATCCTGAGCTTTTTTCAATTTGCTTCCTGCATCTTTTCCTACTATAAGGAAATCAAGATTTTTACTTACTGCTGAAAGATTTTTTCCTCCGAATTTCTCTATTTCCTCTTTTATTCCATTTCTTGTAAACTTTTCAAGTTTACCTGTAACAAGGAAATTTTTTCCTTCAAAAACATCTCTTTCAACTTTAGACTCTTGTAATAAAGAAAAGTTTACACCTTCATCTTTTAGTTTTTGAATTATTTCTATATTTGCAGGTTCTCTGAAAAAGCTGTAAACAGATCTGGCAACTTTCTCTCCTACACCGTCGATTGTAAGAAGTTCTTCCTCTGTCATTTTCATAAGCTCGTCAATATTTCTGCTCTGCTCTGCAAGAAGATTTCCAAGAAACTTTCCAACATAAGGAATACCTAAAGCATAAAGAGTTTTTGTATAGTCTCTCTTTTTGCTTTCCTCAATGGAATTTAAAAGATTTTCAACACTCTTTTCTCCCATTTTTTCAAGTCCTGCTATATCCTGTCTGTAATTTTTCAATTTATATATATCTGTTATATCTTTTATAAATCCAAGTTCTAAAAATCTCTCAATTATTCTCATCCCAAGCCCTACAATATTCATTGCATCTCTTGAAACAAAATATTCTATTCTTCCCTGAATTTTTCCGGGACAATGTTTGTTATTACATTTTAAATCAACAAGTCCCTCTTCCTTTTCAAGAACAGAATCACATATAGGACAGTTCACAGGAGGCACTACTATTTCCTCTTCTCCTGTTCTCACTTCTTTTATAGATTTAACAACTTGAGGAATTATCTCTGCTGCTTTTTCTATAATTACCCTGTCACCTATTCTGATATCTTTTCTTTCTATCTCATCAAAATTGTGAAGGCTTGCTCTTTTTACTCTGCTTCCTGATACTTCAACCTCTTCAAGCTCAGCAACAGGAGTTACTTTTCCTGTTCTTCCAACCTGCCATGTAATATCAAGAAGTTTTGTTGACACCTGTTTTGCAGGAAACTTATATGCTATTGCCCATCTTGGACTTTTTGTTGTGTTTCCAAGAATACCCCAAAGCTCAAGAGTATTTACTTTAATAACAAGTCCGTCTGTCTCATAATCAAGTTTTTCTCTTTCGTCTTTCCAAAACTCTATTCTTGAATCAAGCTGTTCTATACTGTTTATAACTTCCCCTATTCCTGTTGTTTTCAGCCCGATTTTTTCTATATACTCAAGTGCCTCTTTATGAGTTTTTAAGTTATATTTTTCAGGGTTCACTATAAAATAGAAATAACAGTCAAGCCCTCTCTCTTTTACTATCTCTGCATCTATCTGTCTAAGAGTTCCGCTTGCAGCATTTCTTGGGTTTGCAAATATCTCTTCTCCCTCTTCCAGTCTTTTTCTGTTAAGCTCTTCAAATCTGCTTATAGGAAGAACTATTTCCCCTCTTACTTCTATATCTATATTTTCTTTTAAAAATTTAGGCACTGATGCAATCTGCATTACATTTTCTGTAACATCTTCACCGATTACTCCGTCACCTCTTGTAACTGCCTGTACAAGTTTTCCTTTTTCATAAGAAACACTGATTGAAAGCCCGTCAAGTTTTACTTCTAAAACATAATCAACTGTATTTTCATAACTGCTTTCTTGTGCAATTATTTTTCCTGCTCTTTTTGTAAAATCTTCAATTTCTCCTATATTATAGCTGTTTGATAAACTCAGCATTGGAGTTTTATGTACAATTTTTTCAAATTTTGTATCTTTTAAACTTGAACCTACATTAACACTTGGAGAGTTCTTGCTTGAAAATTCAGGATATTCTTTTTCCAGTTTTTCCAATCTTTTTAAAAGGCTGTCGTACTCTACATCAGAAACAAGACTTTCATTTTTTGAGTAATAATAATAGTTGTACCTTTCCAGTTCCTCTCTTAGTTTTTCTATTTCAATTTCTATATTTCCTACCATTTCAACACCCCTGAATATTTTTCTTTCCTACTAATTATAACTTTTTTTCTATTTAATTGCTATTTTTTATTTTTAGGCTATTTTATTTATATATATGATATAACCTTATGTACAGTATAATTTGAATATTAAAAGACATCTCGTAAAAGGCTGTATAAAGCACTTTGTCTATCTTCTTGATTATAAGTCCAAGAAAAATACCCTGCTTTTAAAAAGGCTCTCGTAAGTTCTTTTTAAGCTAAATAATTTAAATTTATTATGGTAAATTTTTTAGAAAAAAAAGGTATTACATTTCTGTTAAACATCTTTGACAAAATAAGAGTCCTTGATTTCCAAGGACTCTTATTTTGTATAAAAGCCTAGAAATATCTATGAAAATATCCCAACAGATTATAAAAATTTAAATCTTGATTTTAACATATATATCAATATATAAAAATACAAATCAATATACTGCCGCATTCTCTTATATGATTTCTAATTTGATTACTAGCAAATTTAATTTTTTTACCTCTTTTTTCACGTCCTTTTCTTTGTTGTTTTATTTTTTCTTTAGTTTCAAAGAACCACATTTTAATTGTCTCATATAATTTTTATATAAATTATACAAAGATATATCAAATTACAATCTGTTAATTTTACACTATTATTTGATATTTTTATATATAAATATTAAATAAAAAAATTATATAACATATATAAAAAAAGATCATAACTAAATTTCTTATAAATTTACAAATTTGTATTTTTTAATAAAAAAGTTATATTTAAACACAAAAATATAATCTTTATTTTGTATTCATAAACAATGACATGAACATATTTATCTGTTATAATATAAAAAATATAAAAATATAGTAAAAAAGGAGTGAAAAAAGTATGATTAGTTTGAAAACAATTATAGAAAATAGCGGTTCAGAAAATCATAGTCTTATTAATGAACATGGTCTTTCTTTTTTTATTTCTCTAAACAATAAAAATTATTTATTTGATTGCAGCGGTTCAGATAATTTTTTAAAAAATGCAAAAAAAATGAATATTCAATTAAATAGTTTAGAGACTGTAATATGTAGTCATTCTCATTATGATCACAGTAGTGGTTTTATTCCTTTAGTCAATGAATATAAAATTAAAACTTTAATAACAGGAAAAGGATTCTTCAATGAAAAATATGCCTTTGATGGCGTAAAATATACTTATTTAGGCTGTGGATTTGATAAAGAATTTCTTGCTAAAAATAATATAGAACACATTGAATGTGAGACTTTGCTTAAACTTGAAGAAAATTTCTTTGTTATTGGGGATTTTAAAAGAAAATATGAATTTGAAAAAATACAAGACAGATTTGTAATAAAAAAAGCAAATAATTTTGTTAAAGATGATTTTTCTGATGAAATAAGTTTAGTTATTGTAGGAGAGAAAGGATTATCTGTCATCACAGGATGTTCTCATCCTGGAATATTAAATATCCTTTCTTCTATAAAAAATACTTTTAATAAAGATATATATGCTGTTTATGGTGGAACACATTTAGTAGAAGCAGATGAAAAAAGATGTATAAAAACATTAGATGAGATGAAACAACTTGGGGTAAAAATATTAGGAGTATCCCACTGTTCAGGGGAATTAGTAATTAATCTCGCAAAACAAAGAAAAGATTTTATAAGTTGTAAATTATCTTGTGGTGACGAGGTTATTATACTATGATAAAAATTACTCGTGAAACAGCTGATGAATTCATAAAACTTATAATTCCAATAGCTAAAAATTGTATTATAAACATTATGAATGTAGACGGTATAATAATCTCTTCATCAGATGTAAGTAGAATAGGAACTTTTCATGCAGGTGCTAAAAAAGTTATAGAAGAAAGAAGAGTTATAAAAATTTATAAAAATGAGCTAGAATTTTTTCCTGGAAGTAAAGAAGGAATAAATATTCCTATAATAAGTGAAAACGAAGTACTTGGTGTTGTAGGGATTTACGGAGATCCAAATGTTATGGAAGATGCAGCAAATTTGTTATCAGCTTGTGTTGAACTTTACTTAAAATTGCTTATTTCAGAAGAAAAACTGAGATTAGATAAAAATACTAGATCTTCTTTATTAACAGAAATACTAAAAGGAGAAAACCTTTTAGAAAATAATATTTTAAAACAATTAGATTCCATAGAATTTAAGCTTTCTTTTCCAATTAGAATAATTATTTTAAAACTTAAAAATATAAAAGATAATAAAATCTCTTTTTTTAAAAAATATGATAAAGTTGAAAAAATCCTTTTAGATTCTGAGTTATTAAATTATCAAAAAGATTTATTCGGAATATATTTAAATGATATTGTCATTTTAAAAAAAGATAAGTATATAGATGATACTGAAAATTATTTAATTAAAGTAAGAAAAAAAATAAAAGAAAACTTAAATTATAACTGTAAAATATTTATGGGAGAAAAATGCTTTAGTTTAGAAGAAATACCAATTTTTTACTCAGAAATAAAAAAAATGAGCCTTTTGGAATATGACATTTGTAATATGGATAAGTATAAATATAAATTTTCATATCTATTTAATACAATTTCTGAAAAAGAAACTAATAGGATTATAAAACCTATATATAAAAAAATAATTGATTATTTTCAAGAAAAGAATATTCATGAAATAATGTATACTTTAAAAGTTTATATTGATAGTGATTTTAATACAACAATAGCTGCGGAAAAACTTGATATTCATAAAAATACTTTAATTTATAGGATAAATAAAATTTTAACTCTAACAGAATTAGATAAAGAGATACCTTTTTTAAGATGCTTTTTTTTACAGGCAATACTGTATTATTATATTAAGATAATTAAAAAATAGGAGGTAGATTTTATGTCAGGTCTTTATATGTTTTTAGTGATTTTAATTTCAGTAGTTGTTATGATTGTAGCTATAAGTAAGTATAAGCAACACCCATTTTTAGTACTTACAGTAATAGCTATAGCAGTTGGATTAGCATGTGGACTTTCTGTTGACGATGTTATCAATAAAACAAAATCAGGATTTGGAGGTATCTTAGCTAATATTGGTATAGTTATTTTAGCAGGAACAATAATAGGAACCATACTGGAAAAAACAGGGGCTGCTTTAACTATGGCTAATACAATATTAAAAATAGTTGGTAAAGAAAGATCCGCATTAACTATGGGATTAACAGGATATGTTACAGGAATACCAGTATTTTGTGATTCAGGATTTGTAGTATTATCTCCTATCTCAAAAGCCTTAGCAGCTCAATCAGGAACATCTTTATCAGTACTTGCAACTGCTTTAAGTGCTGGTCTTTATGCAACTCACTGTTTAGTTCCTCCAACACCTGGACCTATTGCAATGGCTGGAACTTTAAATGCCAATTTAGGATTAACAATAGGAATTGGACTTCTTGTTTCAATACCTTCAACTTTAGCAGGAATTTTATATGCTAAAAAAGTTGCAGGTAAAATAGATTTACCAGCAAATCCAGAGAATACAGTAGAAGAGCTTATAGAAAAATATGGAAAACTTCCAGGAGCACTTCATTCATTTTCTCCTATTTTAGTACCAATAATTTTAATCGCTATAAAATCTGTAGCAGATTTTCCTTCAAGACCATTAGGTGATGGATTTGTAAGACAGTTCTTTAATTTTATAGGAAATCCTGTAGTAGCTTTAATCCTAGGAGTAGCACTTGCAGTTTCACTTATCCCTAAGAGTGAAAAAGAGAATACTCTTACTTGGATTTCAGAAGGAGTAACAAATTCAGCAAGTATTTTAGCTATAACAGGAGCTGGAGGAGCTTTTGGAGAAATTTTAAAATCACTTCCAATAGCGGATGCTTTAAGCGGTTCTTTATTAAAAATGAGTATGGGTGTATTTTTACCATTTATAATAGCAGCTTTATTAAAAACAGCTATGGGAGCATCAACAGTTGCAATGATAGTTACTTCTGCTATGATAGCACCAATGATGCAGACTTTAGGATTTGACAGTGAATTAGGAAAAGTTTTAATTATTATGGCTATAGGAGCTGGTTCTATGACTGTTTCACACGCAAATGACTCTTATTTCTGGGTTGTGTCACAGTTTTCAGGAATGGATACAAAAACAGCATATAAATGTCAGACAGGAGTTACTCTTGTACAAGGAATAGTTACACTAGCAGTAGTAGCTATACTTTCATTCTTTATATAAACATCGCTCGAGGTAAACTTATGAAAAATATGAAAATAGTCATTGCTACTGATTCTTTCAAAGGAAGTGCAACTTCAAAAGAAGTTTCTGAATATATAGAAAAAGGAATAAAAAATATATGTAATGATGTTCTAATAAAAAAAATTGCTATTGCTGATGGAGGAGAAGGAACAGTTGAAACTATAGTTGATTCTACTTCTGGAAAATATTTATTTGAAAAAGTTCATGGCCCTTTTGGAGCAGAAGTAAATGCAAAATACGGAATTATAAATAAAAATATTGCTATAATGGAAATGGCAGAGTCTTCAGGGATAAATCTTGTAAAAAAAGAAGAACTAAATCCTTTTGCAGCAAGTACATACGGGGTTGGAGAGGTTTTAAAAACCATACTTGATAAAGGAATAAGAGATATATATATTGGTCTTGGAGGAAGCGCAACAAATGATGGTGGAGCAGGAATGCTTGCTGCTTTAGGAGCTAAATTTTATGATTCTAATGAAAATGAAATAGGTTATAATCCTATAGAAATAAAGAAAATGGCAAAAATAGATTTATCTAAATTTGATAAAAGAATATATGAATCAAAAATAATAGTTTTATCAGATGTTCGTAACACTTTATGCGGAGAAAATGGAGCTTCATATATATTTGGACCTCAAAAAGGTGCAAGTTCCAAAGATGTAAAAGAACTTGATAATATTTTAAGAAACTATGGAAATATAATAGACAATTTATTAAATGAAGAGTATTCCTCTAAGCCAGGAAGTGGAGCAGCAGGAGGATTGGGTTATGCACTTTTAAGTATATGCAAAGCTGACTTTAAAGAAGGAATAATAGAAATCATGAACTTAATAAATTTAGAAGCAACTCTTAAAGATGCCGATCTTGTTATTACAGGTGAAGGAAGAATAGATAATCAATCTGTCTACGGAAAAGCCCCTATAGGAATAGCAAAAATGGCAAAAAAATATAATGTTCCTGTTATTGCAATTGTAGGAAGTTCAGCCAGAAATCTTGAAGAAATTTATAAAAATGGAATAGATTTAGTCCTAGATATAATAAATGAACCTATGGACTTAAATAAAGCAATAAGCGATGTAAAAAAACTTTTAGAATTTACGGGTGAGAAAGCTATTCGTGCATTTTTACTTGGAAAAAATTTATATAAAAATTGATTTATTTTAAATTAAAATAGTTTCCTATAATAAATTTTAAATTATAGGAAACTATTTTTATAAAAAAATTATTATGCTATTCAACAATAGAATAATCACAAACTATCACTTTTGCACAAAAAGAGGCGTGGAATATTCCTACCTCTTTTCTCTTTTTTAACTTAACTAAATATTTGCTTTTTTATAAAACATCAAAGAAATTATTATTACTATCGAACATATTCCAATATATACAAATGTCATTGGATTCTGCAGTCCTCCAACTACAATTATTGCAGAACCTATTATTGCAAGAACAGGAATAAGCAGTCCACGAACTTTTCCTTCAACTTCTCCTTTTAAATATAATTTGATTACACAAATATAAAGTATTATATAAAGGATATAACTTGCTACTATTGGTATTTCTGATACGTCTGAATTCGGAATAAGATTACCCTTATATGCAACATAATTTATCCATTCCCACACCATTGTTATAATAAAAGCTATCCCTGCTGAATATTCTGGAAGATGAGTTTTTTCATTAATTTTCTTAACTTTTTCTGCCATTGGGAACATTCCTCTTAAAGCCAGAGAATAAGGCATACGGATAAATCCTAAAATAAATCCGTTTAATGTTCCTAAAACAGAGATAATCACAAAGATTAATATAAGTTTCGCTCCGCTCTCCCCAAATAATCTTATAGCAGCTGCATTAACGTGCTGGTCTCCCATCTGAATAATATTTTCAGGACCTATTAGAATACTTATTCCTACAAAATAAAAAATATATGCAATAAGAACAAATACCGGTCCAAATATTAAAGCTATTGGAAGATTTCTTTTAGAATTTTTTATTTCATGTGCTATTGATGTAGAAACAACCCATCCGTCATATGAAAAGGCTATTGGTCCTAAAGCTGCAAGCCAGCTTACTGATGAACCGGCTGTTTCTTTTGCTGTAAATACAAACTCACTTGGATTTCCATATATAAATCCTGCTCCTGCTATTAAAATAAGAGGAATCATCTTAATTACTGTTGCACAGTTTTGAAAATATCCTCCAAGATTTGCTGAAAAAACATTCATGGCAAAACATAAAACAGAGGCGATTATTCCTATCCATGCTGTAAGTTCAAATGTTGCATTCCACCCAAAAAGCATACACATATAAACACCAACAACCCAAGAAACTGCCACTGTTACTGCTGGATAATAAATAAAAATCTGAAACCACCCAAATGCGCATGCCACTTTCTTTCCTGAATACTCATTGGCATAAGTTATAAGCCCTCCTGCCTTTGTAGTTTTAGATGCAAGAACACTCATTGCCAGACTTCCAAATATGATTCCCACTGCTGCCAGAGAAAATAATATCACACCGTCTTTTATACTCCCATTAGTGAACACAAGAATATTGTCACTTTTGAAAAATATTCCTGAACCTATTACTATTCCTACAATCATTGCAATAGCTGTAAATAATCCATACTCTTTTTTTTCCATAACTTTCCCCTCATTCTCTTACTTTAATATATAATTTTTTTATTTTTTATTAATAAGGTAAATTATACACTATTATTTCATTTTTGGAAATTAAAAATAAAAGAGCTGCTGAGTTTTATTCTTGGTTTATATACAGCAGCCCTTAAAAATACTTTTATAATATTAATAAAACTCTTTTTTTAATTGTGCAACCCAATCCATTACTCTGTCCGGTGTTTCATCATCTTGATTGTTCTCATCTAAAGCAAGCCCTACAAAATGATTATCTATTACAGCCTCACTTTCTTCATATTTATATCCCTCTGTTGATGTAAAACCTATAACTTCTGCTCCTTTTCCTGTAACAGCATCATATAAAACTCTCATCCCTCCAACAAAAGATTCTCCAAAAGCAAATTGATTTCCAAGCCCTGCAATAGCAACTTTCTTACCTGTAAAATCAATTTCTTTAAGCTGAGGCATAACTGCTGCCCAATCTTCCTGCACCTCTCCTACCCCATAAGTTGGAGTTAAAAGAATAAGATTTTTAAATTCTTTCATTTTTTCAATTCCATCTGCTACATTTATAACTTCATAATCATTTTTTCTTAGATTAAATTCTACCTCTTCAGCTATCGCTGCTGTTTTCCCTGTATTTGAACCATAAAAGATTCCTACTTTTTCCATATTAATTTCCTCCTAAATTTTTTAATCCACATATATCTTTTATAACTTCACTTGCTATTATAAGTCCTGCTGCAGAAGGAACAAAGGAAATACTTCCTACATTCCTTGATTTTTCTCTGCTTCCCTCTTCGTTAACAGGCTTCATAGGCTGTTCTTTAGAGTAAACCACTTTCATTTTTTTTATCCCTCTTGCTTTCAGCTCTTTTCTCATTACTTTTGCCAGAGGACATACTGATGTTTTACTTATGTCACTCACTTCAAGCATTGTTGGGTTTATTTTGTTTCCCGTTCCCATTGACGATATTATAGGAATATTTTTCTCTGACGCTGTTACTGTTAAATCAAGTTTTGATGAAACCAAATCTATTGCATCAATTATATAATCGTAACTTTTATCTTTGAAAAAAATATCTCTTGTTTCTTTGTTATACTTTTCTTTTAATGCATGTATTTTTATATTAGGATTTATTGATAAAGCTCTTTCCTTTATTACTGAAACTTTATCCTGTCCCACTGTACTCTGCAAAGCAATTATCTGCCTGTTCAGATTTGTTATGTCTACAGTGTCATAATCTACAACTGTAAGCTCTCCTATCCCTCCTCGGACAAGAGCCTCCACAGCAAAACCTCCAACTCCTCCCACGCCGAAAACAATTACATGAGAGTTATGAAGTTTTTCAAGATTTTCTTTTCCTATTAAAAGTTCTTCTCTCTGAAAAATCATATCTACCTTCCATTTATATTTTTTACTAAATCACTAAAAAATTATAACCTTATATTTTCTAAAAATCAATATTTTTTTATTTTCTCTATTTCCCATGTTTTTTATCTGCACACAGCTTTTTTAAAAAAATTTTTTAATTTTTTAAAAAATTTAAATAAAATCCCTTGACTTATAAAGCAAAGTATAGTAATATATTTTAGATTACGCATGATGAAGGTCATCAGCAACCTGTTATCAGCGATTAATACTTTTGGAGGTGTTAGAATGTACGCAGTTATAAAAACTGGTGGTAAACAGTACAAAGTTACAGAAGGTGATGTTTTAAGAGTAGAAAAGCTTAATGCTGAAGTTAATGAATCTGTAGAATTAACTGATGTTCTTTTAGTTGCTAATGGAGAAGACGTTAAAGTTGGAACTCCAGTAGTTGAGGGAGCTAAAGTTGTTGTAGAGGTATTAAGCCAAGGTAAAGGCGCTAAAGTTGTTAACTTCAAATACAAGCCAAAAACTGGAAATCACAGAAAAAAAGGTCACAGACAACTTTTCACTGAGATCAAAGTTACAGCAATCAATGCATAATTAAATGACAAAGGTTGAAGTTTTAAGAAAAAAAGGCAGAATTATCAGTTATAAGGCTGTCGGGCATGCAGAATACGACGAATATGGTTCAGATATAGTGTGTGCAGCACTTTCTACAGCATTACAGTTTCCACTTGCTGGATTTCAAGATGTTTTAGATATCTATCCAAGATTTGAAGTATCATCTGAAGGTTTCCTTTCTGTTGATTTAGCAGATATGGATCTTAAAGGTAAAGAAAAAGAGGTGCACGCTCTTTTAGAAAGCATGTTGGTAATTGTTAGGCAATTATCAAAAGATTATCCTAAAAATATAAAGCTTGTAGAGAAGGAGGAAATTTAGATGTTATTTACATTAAATATACAATTATTTGCCCACAAAAAAGGACAAGGTTCTGTTAAAAACGGAAGAGATTCTAATCCTAAATACCTAGGAGTTAAGAAATATGATGGAGAAGCTGTTAAAGCTGGAAACATCATTATCAGACAAAGAGGTAACAAATTCCATGCTGGTGTAAACATGGGAGAAGGAAAAGATCACACTTTATTTGCTCTAATCGATGGATATGTAAAATTCGAAAGATTAGGAAAAGACAAAAAGCAAGTTTCTGTTTACGCAGAAAAGTAATTCTTATAACAAAGAACTTTAAAAGCCCTGAAAATTCAGGGCTTTTTTATTTTCATTAAATATATTTATTATTTCAAATTTTCTAATAATTTTTTTGTACATTCCCAGACTCTCTGAACAGATGATATACTCATATATTCAGCAGGGCTGTGAGCATTTTTTATATTTGGACCAAAGCTGATCATATCTGTATTTGGCAGTATTCCTTTTAACAGACCGCATTCAAGACCTGCATGTATAGAATCTATTTTAGGTTTTTTACCGTAACATTCTTCAAAAGTTTTCACAGCAATATCTCTCAATTTTGAATCAGGTTCATACTGCCAAGCTGGATAAGCAGCATATTCTCTAGTTTCAGCATCAACCAGACCCGCCAAAGCTTTTATTTTATTTAATATTTCCCTCAGTGAACTTAATGACGCTGATCTTACTGAGGTAATTAAAAGAAGCTTACCGTCTTTTTCTTCAATAATTGCATTATTTAAAGATGTCTGAACCAACCCTTCAATATCCTTGCTTATATACTGAACTCCATCTGGAAGAATCATTAAAAAATCTATTATTCTGTTGCTCAAATTTTTAGTATACGTTTCTTTAACTTCTGTTTTCTTTATTTCAATTTTAAAATCAGGCTCTTCAACTCTGTATTCCTCTTTTATATCTTTTATCAGGGATTTTAATTTTTCTTCTATCTGAGAAAACTTTTCAGTTGCAAATACAGCTTTTGCTGTGCTTGGAATTGCATTATGCTTAATTCCTCCTGTAATTGATGCAAGTACAATATCATCTTTAACTGCATTTAAAACTCTTGCTGCTGTCTTAATTGCATTAGCTCTTTGAAGATAAATTTCTACACCAGAGTGTCCTCCTTTTAATCCTGAAACAGATATTTCATATGCAGGAAGAGTTGTTTTTTCTTTTTCTATTTTGAAAGCAGAATCTATGTTGGAACCTCCTGAACAGCTCACAAGAAAACTTCCTTCTTCTTCTGTATCAAGATTTATTAACCTTGTTCCGCTTAAATGTTCAGCAGTAAGAGCCATAGCTCCGTCCATTCCTGTTTCTTCATTTGTTGTTATTAATAATTCTATTGGCGGATGAGGTATTTCTTTTGAATCAAGAATTGCAAGCCCAAATGCAACAGCTATTCCGTCATCACCGCCTAATGTTGTTTTATTGGCTCTGATAATATCCCCTTCAACAATCATTTCAATAGGATCAGTTTCAAAATTATGGTTTGAGTCGTCAGTTTTTACACAAACCATATCCATGTGTCCTTGAAGTATTACTGTTTCAGATTTTTCAAATCCCGGAGTTCCCGGTTTTTTAATAATCACATTTAGAATTTCGTCTTGATAAACCTCAAGCCCTCTGTCTTTTGCAAATTTTACCAAAAAGTCACTTATTTCTTTTTCATTTCCTGAACCTCTTGGATATTGGTTTATTTCATAAAACCATTTAAAGACATCCTTTGGTTCAATATTATTTAAATTATTCATCTTAACGCAACCTCCTGTAAACAAAAATTCTTTTCCTGCTACTGATAATATATAATATAAATTTGTAAATTGCAAGATATTTTATTGCTGAATTTTTTAAATAATAACCATGAAATTCGAAAATAATTTAAGATATAATCTCATATACATCTTTTAAAAAAGATATGTTAGGACTTTTATATTGAAATAATCTTGAAAAACATTATTCAGTATGTTATAGTAAATTAGAGTCATAAATAATTTATTTAGGAGGCTGTCATGGAAACAAAAAAATTGTCAAAAGATGCTTATGGCGGTGTTCATGGAAAAGATTATGTACCGTACATAACAGACAAAAGCAGAAAAGGAATAAATATTGTTGTGCTCATTATTGGGATGATTTTAGCCGTAATATTTGCAGCATCAACAGCTTATTCAGGAATGAAAGCAGGACTTACAGTTGCTGCAGGAATTCCCGGTTCAATTATAGGTTCAGCATTTATTGCTGCTTTTGCTAAAGAAAAAGGTGTGTTGGGAAAAAATTTAGTTCAAGGTATGGCTTCAGGAGGAGAATCTGTTGCATCAGGAGTAATATTCGTTTTACCGGCAATAATACTTATTGGGAGCAAAGTATCATTTTTTCAAGGTGCAGTTGTTGGTATAGCAGGTGTTCTTTTTGGTATAGGTGTATGCTCTTTAGTGCATAATTATTTAATTATAGAGGAACACGGAAAACTTATGTATCCTGAATCAATGGCAATATCTGAAACTCTGGTAGCATCTGATGTGGGAGGAGATTCTGTTAAATTTATGGGAATTGGGTTTGTTATAGGAGGAATACTGACTGTTCTTACAGGTTCGTTCTTAAATTTATGCAATAATATGATAAGTTTTGTTGGAAACAAATTCTATAAATTTAAATTTGAAATTGAAGCAAATCCATTGCTTTTAGGTATAGGATTTATAGTAGGACTTCCTATTGCAATTCAAATGTTTGCAGGTTCACTTCTGTCAAACTTTGCAGTTATGCCTCTTATTGGATATTTTTCCGATATGGCAGAACAAGGACATTTAGTTTGGAATAATGGAGCTGTTGCCATAAGCCAGATGGACGTAAATGCTATTGCAGGTTCTTATGTAAAATATATAGGAGCAGGAATGATGCTTTGCGGAGGACTTATAGGTGCAGTAAAACTTATTCCTACAATTATCACTTCAGTAAAAGAAACAATGAAAGCAAAAAATGTTTCAGGAACAGAAAGTGAAACTCCTAAACTGCAGAAACTGATATTACCTCTAGGATTAATAATAGCAATTATCGGAGCATTCTTTATATCAGGCGGACCTCTTATGGCAATAATAGGAATTATAGTTTCGATAATTCTTGCTGCTCTGTTTGTTATAGTATCAGGAAGATTAACAGGTACTATTGGAACATCAAATCTGCCTGTATCAGGGATGACAATAGCTTCTTTAGTAGTTGTAACATTGGTTTTTGTTATAATGGACTGGAAAGGTACATCAGATAATATTTCATTACTGCTTTTTGCAACTTTTATTGTTACAGCTATTTCAGTTGGCGGAGGATATGCACAGTCACAAAAAATTACATATATCATCGGTGGAAGTAAAAGTGAGATGCAGAAATGTTTCACTTTAGCTGGAATAATTGGTGTAATAATTGTTGTAGGAACAATAACTATTCTTTCAGGACAATTAGCAATTCAGGGAGATAATCCTCCATTTGCTCTTCCGCAGGCCAATCTTATGTCTACACTGACTGCAGGAATAACATCAGGACAGCTTCCTTGGGTAATGATTTTGGTAGGTGTTGTTATAGCAATCGTTCTGTTCCTGCTTAAACTGCCAATTATGACAATTGCAATTGGATTTTATCTTCCTATTTCAACTTCTTCAATAATTTTAATAGGTGCATTAATAAGAACATTTATAGAAAAAACATCTAAAGATGAAGTTGTCAGAGAAACTAAAGTTTCTAACGGAGTAAGCCTTTCTTCAGGATTAGTTGCAGGAGGATCTATAATCGGACTTGTTGGAATAATCCTTCAAATAACAGGAGTAATTCAAAGTTCAGGACCTGCAGGATTTGCTGCAGGTAATCAAATGGCATTTATACTTCTTATAGCACTTATTATTCTTTCAACAGTACCTGTAATATTATCTAAAGTAAAAGAGTAACAACTTAAATAAGAATAAAATTTTCTAAAAAATATGGAAAATTTTATTCTTATTTTTTTAATTATTATTTTTTTAAAATCAGTTTATCTATATCAACTCTGTTTTCCTGAAGTCCGCTTTTTATTAAAAATTCCTGAGTATTTTTCAGCTCTTCAATATCACTTTCTTTTATCTGAGGATTAAAATCATAAATCTCTTTCATCTTTCTGACTTCCTCTTCTGAAAGCCCTGTCTCTCTGCTTACTATTTTAACTGTTTCGTCAGAATTATTTTTAATAAAATCTGCTGTTTTTTCATTTAATTTTACTATTCTCTCAACAATATGAGGATATTTTTTAAGGAAATCATTGCTTACAGCTGTAACAATTATTCCCTGAACAAGCCCCTCTCCATTTGTAATAACTTCAGCTCCTCTTTTAACAGCATTCTCTGCACTTGGACCTGTAAGAAGAACAGCATCAACCAATCTGCTTTCAAGAGCTGCCTCTGCATCATTCACTTTCATATTTATAAACTGAACATCATCTGTTGTCATTCCTGCTTTTTCAAGATATGCAGCCAGAAGCTGATGAAGTATTGTTCCTTTAGGACCTGCTATTTTCTTTCCTCTTAAATCCTGCGGAGAATTTATCTCATCTGAATTTGAAACAAGCATAAAACCTTTGGGAGAACGGCTGTATACATTAATTACAGTGAACTCTGCTCCATTTGATGCTGAAATTATTGCTGATGTTCCGCCAAAAGCATGAAGAATATCCAAATCTCCTGCCATAAGAGCCTGTACCTGCTGAGGACCCGATGTAACATCATGGAAATTTACTTTTATTCCCTCAGCCTCAAATTCTTTTTCAGCAGTTCCAAGATTTTTTTCAAGAATAGAAGGAATGCTTAAAGGTCCTTTTACATAACTCATATTAATCTCTTTCAGTTTTTCTTCTTTGTTTTTGCACCCGATTATAAAAAAAACTGCAAAAATTATTAAAAATATTTTTTTTGTTATTTTCATTGTTTTCCACTCCTGAATAAATTTTTTAATCACTGATTATTTTTAAATTTTAACATTGTTATTTTCTTTCGTCAAACTTAATTTTTAAACAATAATTTCGTAGTATTTTTGATATTTTTGTAATATTTTAAAATATTTTTTTCTAAAACCTTTCAAAAAAATAAATAACGAGGTATAATGTTAGTAATACTAAAAACAGGGAGGTCTATTATGGAATTGCAGAAACTAATTTATACTGTGGAAGATGGTATTGGTATTGTAACAATGAATTACTTAAAAAATCTTAATGCAATCGATGAACAGATGGCTGATGAATTAATGTATGTGGTAGATGCAGCTGAGAAAGATCCAAATGTTAAAGTGCTTGTTATTAAAAGTGCAGGAAAAGCATTTTCAGCCGGTGGAGATATAGGATATTTCTATCAATTAATTCAAGCCGGTGGAGAAGTAAACATGGATGGCTTGATTGCAAAAGTTGGTGTTGTAGCTGACGGATTGAAAAAAATGAGCAAAATGGTTATTACTTCTGTTTCAGGTGCAGCAGCAGGTGCCGGAGTAAGTCTTGCACTTGGCGGAGACTTTATGATTTGTGCTGACAATGCAAAATTCATTCTTGCATTTGTAAATTTAGGACTTGTCCCTGATACAGGTGCAACTTATCTTCTTTCTAAAGCTATTGGTGTTTCTTGTACAATGGAACTGGCAGCTACAGGAAGACCAGTATCTGCAGATGAAGCAAAAGAGCTTGGACTTGCATACAAAATTACAACTGTTGAGGAACTGGAAGAAGTAACTATGAAATTTGCTAAAAAACTTGCTGCAGGACCACTTATCTCTTACAAAAATATTAAAAAGCAGCTTTATGATGCAAACTATTCTGATTATAAAAAATGGCTTGATGAAACTGAAATTCCTACTCAAAGAGAGTGTGCTGCTTCTATGGATTTCCAAGAAGGATGTAAAGCATTTATGGAAAAAAGAAAAGCTGTTTTCAAAGGTGAATAATAATATTACAGCTATATAATAATCATATAAAAAGAAAGGTGGGATGAAATGTTATCAAAATTATTCTCAAAAGAAGAAATCCTTGAAAAGTTTCACGATGGACAGACTATAATGTTTGGAGACTGGCACGGAGAATTTGCAGCAGATGATATTATAGAGGGAATGTTGGAAAAAGGTGTTAAAGATATTCATGCAATAGCAGTTTCTGCAGGTATGCCTGATCTTGGGCTTGGAAAATTAATCAGTGATAAAAGAGTAAAAAGCCTTATCACAACACATATTGGACTTAACCCAGCAGCTAAAGATCAAATGTTTGCAGGAGAATTAGAGATTGAATTCAGCCCACAGGGAACATTCTCTGAAAGAATCCGTTGCGGAGGTTATGGTTTAGGTGGATGTTTGACACCTACAGGACTTGGAACTGATGTTGAAAAGGGAAAACAAAAATTAGAAATCAACGGTAAAGAATATTTATTAGAATTACCATTAAGAGCAGATATAACATTAATAAAAGCTACTAAGGCTGATAAGGCTGGAAATATTTCTTTCAGAATGAATTCAAGAGCTATCAGTACAGAAATGGCTTTTGCCGGAGATCTTGTTATTGTAGAGGCTGAAGAATTAGTTGAAATTGGAGAATTAGGACCTAATGATATTAACGTTCCTGCTCCATTGGTTGATATGATTTATGTAAGAGAAGGCGACAATGTTAGACACGTTTGTCCTCTTTGGCAAAGACTAAAACAAAAACAAAAAGAAAAAGAACAAGAAGGAGGTAAGTAGTAATGGCTGAATTAAAAGGACGTTCACTAATCGCTTCTCGTTGTGCAAAATTCTTTA
>UQOH01000028.1 GCA_900542625.1 uncultured Fusobacterium sp. | reverse complement strand
TTTTTAATTAATATGTTTTATATATTCCTTCTTCTCTTTTTTTGGTTGCCATAACAGAACGTTTGCTTCCTTCAAAAATATTAGTAAACCCTTGTTTTTTTACAGCATCTTTTATCGAATCAATAAAAGGACATCTGTCAGAATGGTGGTTATCAAAAGACATACATGAAGAAAGATGAACAGCTGTTTCCTCTTTCTTTATATCTGTTTTTGCCAGTTTTCTGCTTACGTTTGTCATAAATGAATTTACGCTTTGCCCGCAACACCCACCACATTCAAAAGGAAGAAATCTAATCTCTTTGTCTTTTGGATAATCTTCAAAAAAGTCATTTCTATTATAGAAAGCGTTCATACATAAAAAACCGCTGCATCTTTTTTTCGCCATTGCACACTGAATAACTATAACTAACCTTATATCTTTTTTATCTGTCATAATACTTCCTCCTAAATAAAATGTTTATTAAAATTCTTTTCGTAAAAATATATACAGCTGATATTTTTTTAAAGAAAATTTTATACTATTACTTACCTAAATGTTATCATATAAAGCTTTTAGACAGCAAGATTTTATTTAAATATTTCTCAAAAGTCAATCAAAAAATAGAATTTTGATTGACTTTTTTACCAAAATGTTATAACCTATAAACATGAATTATTCTGGAGGAAAAAAGATGAAAGTTATTATTGCATCAATCATAAATAATAATAATGGCAATCTAATGGGGTTTGAACTCTTGTAATTTAACAAAAGAGGACAAATCCATTTTGACATGTTAGAATATGATTTGTGCCCTTTCTTCCAATAACAAAGTTAAGTTTAAGTCGTCTGGGTATAAATCAGATGACTTTTTTTATTTCAGAGCTGATAATTTTTTAATATTATAAATTTATAAAAGAGGTGGGATTTATGGAAGACGTATTTGTACCAGCAGGATATGAAAACAAATTAAGTTTGTTAGAAACTGAGGTAAGTATCAAAAAAGTAAAGGATTTCTTTGAAAGAGCTTTGTCTTATGAGCTGAACTTAACAAGGGTTTCTGCTCCTCTATTTGTAAGAGAAGATTCAGGACTTAACGATAACTTAAATGGAAGTGAAAAACCGGTAGCTTTTTCTACAAAACTTCATGATGGAGATTATCACATTGTTCACTCACTTGCAAAATGGAAAAGAATGGCACTTCATAAATATAATTTCCCTATGCATACAGGGCTTTATACAGATATGAACGCAATCAGAAGAGAGGAAGACTTATCAAATATTCACTCTTTCTATGTTGACCAATGGGACTGGGAACTTATTATAAAAAAAGAAGAGAGAACACAAAAAACTCTTGAAACAATAGTAAAAAATATTTTCAGAGCATTCTTAAAAACAGAAGAATATATTTTAAGAGAGTATCCTCAGCTTTCTAAAAAACTTCCTGAAGAGATTACATTTATCACTTCTCAGGAACTTGAAGACAGATATCCTGATCTTACTCCAAAAGAAAGAGAACACGCAATAGCTAAAGAATACAAGGCTGTATTTATCAGTCAGGTTGGAAAAACTTTAAAATCAGGAAAAAAACATGACGGAAGAGCTCCAGACTATGACGACTGGGATTTAAACGGAGATATTTTATTCTGGTATCCTCCTTTAAACAGATCTATCGAACTTTCTTCTATGGGAATCAGAGTAAGTGAAGAGAGTCTTGCAAAACAATTAAAACTTGCAGGAGCAGAAGAAAGAAAAGAATTTCCTTTCCACAAATCTCTTCTTGAAGGAAAACTTCCATATACAATAGGAGGAGGAATCGGACAATCAAGAATCTGTTTATTCTTCCTTGATAAAGTGCACATCGGAGAGGTTCAGGCATCTGTATGGCCTAAAGAAATGGTTGAAGCTTACGAAAGACACGGGGTACATTTCTTATAATATTTGCAGAAAACAATATTAGGAGGCTTAAATGTCAGGAAAAATTAATTTTTATTATGGAGTAGTAGGATCAAGAAAATCATCAGAACTTCTTCTGACTGCCCACAGAAATAAAAGTGTAGGAAAAAAAGTTGAAGTTTTTCAGCCTTACAAAAACAACAGAGACGGAAACAAAGTGTCAAGCAGAGCTATGGAATATACCATTGATGCTGTTATAGTTACAGAGGATTTTAATTTATATGACTATTGTATGAAAAATAAATTTGATCTTATTTTAATAGATGAGTTTCAATTTTTATCTAAAAAACACTGTGACCAGCTTGTGCAGCTTATGATAGACAGTGATATGAATATTTTCCTTTATGGACTTATGAGCAGTTTCAGAGGAGAACTTTTCCCTACAGTTGCTTACATGCTTCCATACATTACTACACTTAATGAAATTAAGACTGTATGCGGACACTGTGGAAAAAGAAAAGCCACAATGAATGTTATGATTGGTGACGTTGAAGCTGACAAAGACGGTATTTCTATAGGAAATCATTTCAACGGAGTATGCGCAGTATGTTATAAAGAACTTACAGGCAAAAAATAATTAAAATAAAAAACAGGAGCTGTTACAAACTAATGATTAAAAATAATCCATTTGCAACAGCTCTTTTTTATATTTATATATTCCTATCTTTCTTAATAATGTCCTGTAAGTACTCCGGCAGCCTCATAAAAAGATTTGCCTTTTTATATCATGTTTCTCAGAAATTTCTCTAAGTATAATATTAAATTTTAACTTTAAATACAGCTTTTTTAACTTTTTTCAGCTCTTTTTCAGTTTCCAAAAGAGGCATATGAGGTTCTTCAGGGAATAAAATAATAAAAGTATCATTATTTAATAAGAAATAATGATCAACAGACCCTTCGTATACTTCAAAATCTTTTTCTCTGTTCCATGGAGAAGTTCTCACAACATTTGAACGCGGACTATACCCAAGCAGTTCTTCTCCTTCTATTACAAGCTGAATATCAATATATTTTTTGTGTCCTTCAAAGAAAGCGTCTTCCTCTTTTCTTATATCGGCTTCTTCAAAATTGAAAAAAAGTTCATCTCCATCTATCACATTTTTTCCCGGAACACCATTTTTGTATGCACCGCTTTCAATACACTCAATAGCTTTGTCTAAATTTTTTGAAATTCCTTTGTAAAATTTAAGTTCTCTTAATTCTCCATATATCATAGCCCAATATCTCCTTTACATCCTTTCTATATTTATAAATCTAAAATAAAATTATCTCCCCATTTGAATATTAAAAAATTCACCTTTCTTGTCCATGAGTTCATCATAAGTTCCCTCTTCTGCGATTCCCTCTTTTCCAAGAACAATTATTTTGTCAAAACCTTTTGTAACACCAAGTCTGTGAGTAACAGCTATTATAGTTTTGTTTTTAAAATACTTATCTATATTATCCATTATAATAGTTTCTGAGCTGTTGTCAAGACCTGACGTAGCCTCATCCAAAATTATTATTTCAGGATTTTTTAAAAATACCCTTGCAAGAGAGATTCTCTGCTGCTGACCTGTGCTCAATGTTGTTCCCCTGCTTCCAAGAACAGTGTTATATTTTTCAGGAAATTCTTCAATAGTATCATGAATATATGCTTTTTCTGCTGATTTAAAAACTTCATTTTCAGAAGAATTTTCTTTAACAATGCTTATGTTATTAAAAATTGTATCGCTGAGAATATTTTCTCTCTGCTCAATCACTCCCATAAAAGACAAAATATTTTCATGGTTTGTATCACGATAATCTATTCCATTAAGAGAAATTTTTCCTCTGTCAGCTAAATAATTTCTTTTTATAAGGTTCATTAAAGTTGTTTTACCAACTCCGCTCCTTCCAACAATAGCAGTTTTTTCTCCTTTTTTAATCTCAAAACTTATATTTTTTAAAACAGGAATATTTTCAGCATAATTAAAAGATACATTTTCAAATTTCAGACTTTCAAAACATTCTTTTATCTCTGTATCACCTTCAGGAACAGAAAAATCTGCATTAAGCATCTCTTCAAGACGGTTTATTCCAGCCGTTCCCTTGTGGTATGTATCAGTAAGTCCTGCAAGCTTTATAAGTGATACCTTAAATCTGTCAACCAGAAGAAGAAAAGAAACAATAATTCCTATGCTTATTTTACCTTTTATAAATAAAATTCCTCCTGCTCCAATAAGTATAAGCTGTGTAAAGTGAACATAAAAAGTAACTCCAGCCATAAAAATTCCCACATTTAAAAAGTTTCTTTTTTCAGAATTTAAAAGCTCATCATTTGCCTTAACAAATTTTTTATATGCTGTATTCTCAAGAAGATTATCTTTTAAGAAAAGAATAACCCTAAGCATTTCATTGATGACAACTGTAAGGGAACTGTTTTTCTTTCTTATTTCCCTATATCCTGATTTCATCTTTTTATTTTTTTTATAAACAAAAATCAATCCAAAAGGAAGAGGAATAAAAGTTATACATGCAAGAAGAGGACTGTATAAAAACATTAAGATAAATCCTCCAATAAGAGAGCCTCCTGAAGCCAGCAGATCCTGCAGTCCTCTATATAAAAGAGCTGATGAATTTTCCAAATCTCCTGTAATTCTCGAAATCAGTTCTCCCACATCTTTTTTATTAAAAAACTCATGTGATTGTTTTAAAAAGTGACTAAACAAATCATTCCTCATATGATATTTAATTTTATTTCCCATAAGCTGCCCTCTGCTGAATGTTATCACAGCAAAGAAAGTTCTTACTCCATAAAGAGAAAGAGCAAAAAATGTAAGAACAAGGAGCTCATTTATATTTTTAGATGGAATAGACTTATCAATTATATTTTTTACAACAAGGGGAGTTGTAAGGTCAAGAACTGTTACAACAAGGTTAAATACTACAAAAGCAGCAAGAAGCTTTTTCTCCTGCTTATAATATTTTATTATTATATTTTTGTTCAGTTTATTTTTTAACATTTTTAATTACCTCATAAATCTCTTCTATTCCCTCTGCTATTCTCGGTGTTGCACGAAGTATTTTTTCTGATTCAAATACATAAATATTTCCATTTTTATAAGCATTGGAATATTTCAAAAACTCATTGTTTTTTACAAGTTCTTCAACAGATTTTATTTTCATAGTCCCTATAATAATATCAGGGTTTTCTTCCAAAATCATCTCTGCTGAAAGAATTTTGCTTTTCCCCATAAATTTTTCTGCCGGATTTTCAATATTCAAAAGTTTAAATATCTCTGCTGGAATTGTATCAGAACCAAAAGATGTCATAGGATTTCCCGTATACAGAATAATTCCTTTTAAACTGTCCTTTCTTTTTGCTGCATCTTTTTTTATTTCATTGATTTTAGCTCTTTTTTCCTCGATAAGCTTTTCTGCATTTTCTTCTTTCCCGGAAAGAATTCCGTATATTTTTGTTTTCAGAAAAATCTCATCAAAAGTTACAGAACGGTCTATAAAATACGGAATATTATATTCTTTTAAAAGAGGTTCTATTTTTGATGCCATAGGATTTAATATTACTAAGTCGGGATTTAACTGCAGTATTTTTTCAATAGAGGGTTTTGTTATCGTTCCCACAGATACAAGTTTTTCTGTCTTATCTTCCGGATACATTTTATTTATTTTTGTTCTTGATATCCCTGCAATTTTATCCTCTCCGCCTATAAGATAAAAAATCTCTACAGCTGAAGGGTCGCAGATAACAATTCTTTCATATTTTTTCAATAATATTTTATTACCAAAACTATCCTCTGCTGTATTTCCATTGACAGAAATAGAAAATGTTGTTATTTGAAATGCAAAAAACAGTAATGCTGTGAATAATTTTTTCATAAGAAACCTCTTTAAAATATTTTTATTTTTATATAAATATAATTTATTATAATCTATTTTTTCCCAACTCTCAATTAAAAATATATCTTTTGTATTTTATTTCAAATTTGCTTTTTAAACAATAAAATAGTAAAATATCAGATGTGTTAAAAATAAGGAGGTATTTAATTGGGTAAAAACGGTATATTGAGAACTTTAAGACTGGAAAAAAGATTTTCCAGAGAAGAGCTTTCAGATATTTTTAATAAAGAGTTTAACTTAGATACGAACAAAGAAATGATTTCAGAATGGGAAACAGGAATAAAGACTCCTGCAGGAGTTTATCTTCTGGCATACACCAAGCTTTTTAATATCAGCTTGAACTATATTTCAACTCTTATTGATACTTCAAATACAGATGAAGAGGACAATATTATTGGAAAAACTGAAAATACACAGGAAATAAATATTGTAAAACGTTTAAGAGAAGAGCTTGGAATATCACAAGAGGAACTGGCTGAAAAAACAGGGTATAAATCAAAGAAAAAAATAGAGATGATAGAGGCAGGAGAAGAGGGAATTCCTGTTTCAAAAATTTCAAAATTTGTAAAAGCTTTAAAAACAACAAAAGATATTCTTTTGAAAGACAATGATAAATCCAAAGAAAAAATATCAAAGCAGAATAAAGGAAAACCTGATATTATTTTGGAATCAGGGCAGGAGCTGTATTTTGATATAATAAACAGCAGTAAAATAGTTTTACATTATTTTGATGAACTTGATAACAATGAAAAGAAAATAATAGAATTGAAGGACACAGAGATAAATGAATTTAACAAATCAATAAACATTGTAAATATTCTTTTTGACAGTCCTTATGTAACTAAATCTGATAAATTCAGTTTAAAAAGAGAGGCTTTAAAATGTTATGTAAAAGCTATTTTAAAAAACTCTCTTTAAATAAAAAATTATAGAAATTGTCATAAACTAAAAATAAGAATAAAATTTTCGATTTTTTTCCAAGAAAATTTTATTCTTATTTCATTTTTCATAAAACCTTACAGTTTAATTTTTATTCTATATTCCCTTCAAGAACATATTTTTTAATAGTTTTAATAACTCCGCTGTTGTTGTTATCTCCGCCATTATATTTTGCTATTTTCTTTAATTCAGGATGAGCATTCTCCATAGCAAAGCTGTATTTTCCCTGCTGCATAAGCTCATAATCATTCAGATAATCTCCAAAAACCATTGTTTCATCTTTAGATATTCCTAATTTTTCTTGAAGAACGCTGAGTCCTTTTCCTTTGTCAGAATCTTTGTTAATAATATCAACCCACACAAAACCTGACACTGCCACTTTAAAATCTTTTGAATATTTTTTTACATGAGGATAAGAATTTTCTTCTGCTCCTGTTAAATCACAGATAGTAACTTTAAGAGCCTCATCATCTGCCTTTGTTACATCTTGAACAATCTCATATCTTGTATAATATTTTTCAACCTCTTTTATAAAATCAGGATTGCTGCTCTCAACATATGCTTTTTTCTTCCCGCAGAAAATAACATGGGCAGTAGGAATTTTTCTTACAGCCTCTATCAGTTCCAATGCATCTTTTTTATTAAGACATTTTGAATACAGTTCTTTTCCATCTTCAACTATGAATGAGCCGTTTTCTGCAAGAATTACAAGCCCCTCTTCTATTCTTTTAAAATATTCGTAAATATTAAAATATTGTCTTCCGCTGGCAGGAACAAAATATATTCCTCTTTTTTTAAGCTCTTCAAAAACTTCCCAGAAATCATCATGAAGTTTTTTATTATCATCAAGAAGTGTTCCATCCATATCTGATACTATTAATTTTATCATTATCTTCTCCTTCGCAATTATTATTCTTTATTATTTTAATATTTTTTTATGAATTTTGGAAGAAATTATTTTCAAAACATTTTATTTTAGTTTCCATTTTGTCAGCAAATGGTATATAATGGGACAAGAGATTTATAAGGAGGATAATTTATATGATAAAAAATATTATTTTTGATCTTGGAAATGTACTTGTTTCTTTTCATCCTGAAAAATTTGTAAGAGAAAATATTGATGAACAATACAGAGATGATTTTTACAGAGTGGTTTTCGGCGGACAAGCCTGGGCTGATTTGGACAGAGGTGTTCTTGAATATTCTGATGCAGTGAAAATGTTTTCAGAAGAGCTTCCTCAATGTGCTGATGCAATAAAAAAACTTTTTGATACAAATGTTATAGACTGTCTTGCACCTATTTCTGAAAATGTGGAGATAATGAAATCTTTAAAAGGAAAATATAATCTGTACGTTTTATCAAATTTCCACTATCCTGCTTTTAATTATATTTATGATAACTGGGAATTTTTTAAAACTTTTGACGGGAAAATTGTTTCAGGGCACTGCAAACTTTTAAAACCTGAAAAAGAAATATATGAGCTTCTTCTTAAAACTTATTCTCTGAAACCTGAAGAATGTCTTTTTATAGACGATGTAAAGGCAAATATTGAAGGTGCACAGGCCTGCGGCATTAATGCAGTGCAGTTAACATCACCGAAGCTTTTAAAAGAGAAATTAGAGGAATTTTTGAAATAGAGATTTAAAAAATACAAAAAACTTAAAAGGGTTATCTGCTAATTTTAATAATTTAACAGATAACCCTTTATCTCATCTCATCCAGGTGGGATCACCTTCTTTCTTTGGAATATTTTTTGTCCTGCTTTTTATCTATCACCTAATGCATTATACTTTTTCTCTATTTAATCTTCCTATCTTCCAGCTTCTTTTTTATTATTTCCTGTGCTGATTAAAACTCTTCCGAAGTTTTGAAATCTAGCCACCAAATAACTTAGTCATTACTGTTTGCTCTCATATGCACGAAAAGGTTGAATAACGAGGTACTGCTATTATTTTGTTACTATGATTATTCTCCTAAAATAGAAACTTCTTTAAAAATCACTATCTCCTAAAATAAGCATTGTTACAATATTAACTTTTGCTCTTATTCTTCCTCATTTGAGAAAATAATCTTCCGGATTACTTCTCTTATCTCATGCTATGGATTTCATAGAATGATTTTTTATTTACTAAAGTATAAGCCGGTCATTTTGAAAAGTTACTTCTAAAGTCCTTTTCTAAATTTTAGATTCCCACGGGACTCTCCTCCTTCAAGGATTTTTTTTGTCTAGACGTTTATATCTTCCTTGTACTATATTTATACCTTATATAATTAATTTTGTCAATAGTTTTTTTAAAAAATATTTATTTTTTATATTAAAATAATAATAAGCCACACATAATAGAAAAGAGAGAGCGGCGACTCTCTCTTTTCCTGTGATTTTTATACAAAACTAACCAAGTTAAATTAATCTAAATCTATTTCTTCTTTACTCCAGTCCCACGGCTCTTTATTAATATAATGATCTGCGAATGGGATAAAGAATGATGCTAATGTTAATACAAGAAGTAATCCCTGATACCATAGTAATGGGAATACCTGCATAAAGTTTACTGCTCCTTGAGTGAATCCCAGCATAATAAGCATTTGAGCTCCATATGGAATTGCACCTTGGAAAATACAAGAGAATGTATCAAGAACTGTTGCAGTCTTTCTAGGGTCAACTTGATATTTATTACTAATTTTCTTAGCAATAGGTCCGTTGATAATAATTGCAACTGTATTGTTCGCAACTGCTACGTCAACAAGTCCTACTAAAAGTCCGATACCTATAAGAGCACTTTTCTTTCCTGTTATCATTTTTTGTATTTTTTCAATAAGCCAATCTATACCTCCAGCTTCTCTTACTAATACAGCAAGTCCACCAGTTAATAAAGATAGTAAGAATATTTCGTTCATTCCAACGAAACCGTTATAAATTTCCTGAGCATATTTAAGCATTGTAAACTCTCCATATGCTAATCCTATTACACCTGATACTATTATTCCTAAAGTAAGAACAACAAATACATTTATTCCTGCTAATGATAGTCCAAGAACTAAAATATAAGGCAGAACTTTTATAAAATTGTAACTGTATACTTCTGCTTCAGGTATAAATTCAGGTCTTCCGAAAATTAACAGAAGAATTACTGTAATAATTGCTGCTGGCAATGCAATTGTAAGGTTGACTCTAAATTTATCTCTCATATCAACACCTTGTGTTCTTGTTGCTGCAATTGTTGTATCAGAAATAACTGAAAGGTTATCTCCAAACATTGCTCCACCCATAAGAGCGGCAAGAACTATTGGCAGATACACTCCACTTTTTTCAGCTAGACCAATGGCAATTGGTCCTAAAGCAACGATAGCACCTACTGATGTTCCTGTTGCTGTTGAAATAAATGCTGCTATAACAAACACACCTGCTGCTATAAATTGGCTTGGAATATAAGTTAAACCAAAATTAACTGTTGCGTCTACTCCACCCATTGCTTTTGAAACTCCCGCAAAAGCTCCTGCCAACAGATAGATTATACACATTATAATTATGTTTTCCTCTCCACAACCTTTCAAAAATGAATCAAATTTGTGAACAATGCTTCCCTTAAATAAGATAAACGCTGCTATAATTCCAATAAATACTGCAACTGGTGCCGGAAGTTGATAGAATGCCATTTCAACACCTTGTGATTGAAGAAGTACTCCACTTCCTAAATAAACTAATATGAAAATTATAAATGGTACCAGTCCGATAAAGCTGCTTTTTTTGCTTTCCATATATTCCCTCCTTTAATAGCGTTTCCCTACAAGTATGAATGTTATTCATATACTATAACTACTAATTAAACGAGTTCGTAAAATGTTTCTTAAAACTTATATCTTTATTAATTTTCTTAGTATTAACTTTTGCTTTATTTCTCTATTGGTTTGGAACTATGCTTCCTCTCCGCATCTTTTTAAAAGTCTTGCCCATCTTAAGTCAACTTCAGCTTGGAATTGCTCTAACAGATGTTCATTTCCTTTTTTGAATAAGTGTTTAAATCTTCCTTGTTCCTTTAAGAAATCTGTGATAGGAAGTTTATTTTTTGGTTTATAAGAAAGTTTCCATTCTCCGTCGATTACTTCATATAAAGGCCAGTAGCAAGTTTCTACTGCTAATTTACATATTTTCATCATTTTCTCTTCGCTGTATCTCCATCCTCTTGGACATGGTGCCATTACTGCAAGGAATGCTGCTCCTTCAGTATAAATAGCTCTTTCAGCTTTTTCATAAAGGTCTTTCATGTTTCCGATGAAAGTTGATTGTCCAACATATGGAATGTTGTGAGCTGCCATTATAGCAGGAAGATCTTTTTTAGACTGCATTTTACCATTGCTTTCTTTTCCTACTGGAGTAGTAGTTGTGTCAGCAAAGTGAGGTGTTGCAGAAGATCTTTGGATACCAGTGTTCATGTAAGCTCCGTTGTCGTAACATACATAAACCATGTCATGTCCTCTTTCCATTGCTCCTGATAAAGATTGGAATCCGATATCGTATGTTCCACCATCTCCACCAAATGCGATGAATTTATAAGTTTCTTTTACTTTACCTTTTTTATGTAATACTTGGTAAGCAGCTTCAACACCACTGATTGTTGCAGCAGCATTTTCAAATGCTGAGTGGATAAATGAATCTGTCCAAGCTACATATGGATATAAGAATGTAGATACTTCAAGACAGCTTGTAGCACTACATATTACTGCATGATCTTCAGGTTTTAAAGCTCTTAAAACTGTTCTAACTGCTATTGGACCTCCGCAACCAGCACACATTCTTTGTCCACCAGTTAGTCTTTCAGGCTTATTCATTACTTCTTTTAAATTATATGCCATTGAATTTCCTCCTATTCTCTTACACCTAGATATCTGTATGTTTCTAATGGTTCACTGCTGTCTTTTTCAGCTAGTATAGTTTCAAATACTGAGCTTAAGCTTTCAACTGTAACGTCTCTTCCACCTAATCCATAAATGTAGTTAACCATTTTTGGTCCGTTTGCTACATCATATAGAGCAGATCTAGTTTCAGCAAAAACTGGTCCTCCGCAAGCACTGAATCCTTCAGATTTATCCATTACTGCTACGATACCAACGTGTTTAAGAGCCTCAGCAATTTCTTTCATAGGGAATGGTCTGAATACTCTGATTTTTAATACTCCGACTTTTTTACCCTCTTCTCTCATTTGGTCAACAACTTCTTTAGCTGTTCCAGCTGAAGAGTTGATTATAACCATAGCTGCATCTGCATCTTCTAATTTATATTCTTCAAAGAATCCATATTTTCTTCCAGAAATTTTTTCAAATTTCTCAGCGATTTCAAGGATTACTTTTTTAGCGTTCATCATACCTTGAGCTTGTAATCTTTTGTGCTCAATATAATATTTTTCAATATCATAAGGTCCGTGAGCTATTGGTCTTTCTGCATTTAGTAAGTAATCTTCAGGGTTGTAGTCTCCTACAAACTCTTTAACTACTTCGTCTTCTAATAATTCTATGTTTTCAACAGCGTGAGATGTGATAAATCCATCTTGACAAACCATTACTGGAAGCTGTACATCTGGATGTTCTCCAATAAGAACTCCTTGAATGAAGTTATCATAAGCTTCTTGGTTTGTTTCACTGTATATTTGAATCCATCCAGCATCTCTTGCACCCATAGAGTCACTATGGTCTGCGTTGATGTTGATTGGTCCTGTTAAAGCTCTGTTTACACAAGCTAATGTGATTGGTAATCTTGAAGATGCTGCTACATAAAGCATTTCCCACATTAAAGCCAATCCGCAAGAAGATGTAGCTGTAAATGTTCTTGCTCCTGCTGCTTCTGCACCAATAGCTGCTGACATAGCACTATGCTCAGATTCAACTGGAACGAAGATTGTATCAACTTTTCCATCTGCTACGAACTGAGAGAAATATTGAGGTATTTCTGTTGATGGTGTGATAGGGAAAGCTGGAATTACATCTGGATTTATTTGTCTCATAGCAATTGCTATGGCTTCGTTACCTGACATTCTTTCTTTTATACTCATTAATTTTTCCTCCCAAACTATTCTTTTACAAGTTCTATTGCGTCGAATGGACACACTTCATAACATATTCCACAACCTTTACAGTGGTCGTAGTCAAATTCTCCTCTTACTCCATTTGCTACTGGAATTGAAGAGTCAGGACAAACTGGTGCACATAGTAAACATTGTTTACATTTGTCTGCTATAAATATAGGTTTTCTTGATCTCCAGTCTCCTGTTTTAAAGTATTTAGCTGTTCCTGATTCATATACTATTCCACCAGGTGTTATGTCTTTCCAAGACATAGTTTCTTCGATTTTAACTCCGTGTTTATTCTTCATCCTATTCTTTCACCTCTTTCATAGAACGTACTAAAGCTTCCATATTTCCTTTTAGTACTTCAGGTTTACTTGCAAATTTGTGTTTAAATGATCCTTCCATTGATGATAAGAATAATTCTTCATCAATAACTCCACTTACTTTAACTATTGCTCCAAGCATTGGAGTATTAGGGAAGTTCTTTCCAAGACATTCTTCAGAGATTTTTCTTGCATCACAAGTATAAACTCTTCCTTCGTATCCTTTTAAAAGATGTCTTAATTCAGCTGGAGTTTTAGAGCTGTTAATAATAATAGCTCCTTCTTTTTTTAATCCTTTAGTTACGTCAACACTAGCAAGTAATGTTTCGTCTACTACTACTACGAATTGTGGTTCATAAATGTTAGAGTGTACTCTAACTCTTTCTTTTGAAATACGGTTGTAAGCAGTTATTGGAGCACCCATTCTTTCAGGTCCGTACTCAGGGAATCCTTGAACATACATTCCTGTATTGAAAGCAGAATCTGCTAAAAGAAGTGATGCTGTTTTAGCTCCTTGTCCACCTCTACCATGCCATCTAATCTCTACTACATCTTTCATCCTTTTTTCTCCTTTTCCTCATTTTCTATATGAACTTGACAGACTGTAAAAAAACCATTTTTTCTTACTGCTCTGCCAATATTCTGAGCTTATTTTTTATTATTTCTTACTTCATACAAATATCTGTAAATTGTAGGTTCCGAAATTTTTAAAGCCTCTGAAACTTCTGAAATTCCGCCTCTCAGATTAAATATTCCTTTGTCATTAAGTTTTTGAATCACATCAAGTTTTTCTTCTTTATTTAATCTCTGCCAGTCATATCCGTTGCTTGATATATAGCTTGAAAGAGAAGCATTTATCATCTCTTTAACTGATTTTGGGAAATCTGCTATCATCTTAGGCTTTTCCAATAAGTTTTCATCAAGCCCGAAATATGCAAGACTTTCCAGTTCTTTACTCATAGAAATATACTTTGTGATATCTACGTTTACACAAAGCATTCCAATAAGATTATCTTTATCATCTCTTATAAACAGTGTTGAAGATCTTAAAATCTTCCCGCCTGTTACTCCTTTATAATTAGTTATAAAGTTTTCTTTTTCGTAAACCTTGCTCTCTAAAAGACTAAGACCAAATTCTGTCATTGGTGCTCCGTCATCTCTTCCGCTTATATAATTATTGTAAATTTTTACACCCGAATGTTCAAAATCTCTTAAATCATGCAGTACAACTTCTACATTGCTGCCAAAACATCTGGATATAAATTCTCCCATAATTTTATACTGCTCAAAGATTCGTTCTATTTTAGTCATATCCTACCTCTTTTTAAAACTTTTGTAACTAATCTTCAATACAAGAATACCTCAAATTAAGAGGTTTTGTCAATAATTTTTTTATCACGCTGAAAAATTTTTTATCAAACTCCAGATTTTTCAGCCTTTCATTGAGATAAAAAATTTATCACTATAAAAAATTTTTTATCACTCTTCTCTATTTCTTTATTTAATTTGTCAAAAAACTTTTTGATATTATTGCTTTTAATGTTTTAAAACGATAATATTCTTTCTGTTTTGAAATACTAGCGATTGTTTTATATCACTCAATACAGTACTTTATACTTCATTTATAATCTCTTTTATCTGTTTTGTCAAATTAATTTGAATTTATTTTAAATTTTAATTTTTCTTAAAAATACTTAATAAAAAAAAGCTCCCTATGATATTTTTCAATATCACAGAAAGCTTTGTAAACTTATACTTTTATAAATTATTAAAATCTTCAAGACACTTTTGTATTAATTCTTTCTTTTCGTCTCTCGGAACATAAACAGAAAATATCTCTTTTCCATTTTCCCCAAAAAACTTAACAGAACAGCTTGTTCTTCCAAACATGATATCTGTTACAAGAAAAATTTCTTTAATTGCAGAAACTGTAAGATGTCCTCCTATTGAAGAATTTAAATCATGAAAATTTAAATAGCCGTGAGCATAAAACCCTTTTGGAAACTTATCTTTTATTTCCAGAACAAAATCAGGTGTTACCACAAGAAGAAAAACTTTTTCCCAGCTTCTTAAAATTTCAAACAGCTCGTCTATTTTTTCCACATCATATTTTCTTACAGAAGGACTTTCTCTTAGAACTTCTATGTATGATACTCCTAGATTTTCAGCAATTTTGTTTAATGATATTTTGTTATCTTTTTCCAGCATCTCTTTTATTTTTTCTTTCATGAATTTCTCCTTTATCTTTTTAATTTTTAAAAACTTTTCAAAAGAAAAACAGGTATTTACAAATAAGAAAGTAAATCCTGTTTTTCTTTCATACAAGTTGTCAGGGATTGATTTTCAGTTCCTTGTACATGGTGGTTGTTAAGGATGAAATTTTTATTTTATGAGCGTATATTTTATATCATATTTTTATTTTGTTTGTCAAATATTTTTATAAATAAAAATTTATTTTTTAAAAAGTATAACTGCACCCTGCATAAAAAGTTCTTCCATCTTCAGGAATTACAGTAGAAAAACCATCTGAAACATATCCATAATATGTTTCATTAAAGATATTATTTATTCCTCCATAAATGCTAAATCCACTTGGATTATTATATCTTATAGATAAATCTACAACAGTATGAGATTTTACTAAATTATCTTCATTTCTGTCTGCTTCTTTCAAGAAATTATTATATCCTCCTGTATATTTCCAAGTAGTTCCAACTGCCAGATTATCAGTTATATCATAATCCATTCTTAAAGAAACCATATGTTTTGGAACTTTTTTAAGCCCGCTGTCTGTCCAGTCTATTTTATCCCCATCAGCAACAGCCGCTTTTCCTTTGCTATTATATTTACTTTTACCTTTTAGATAAGTATATCCTTCTTCAAAAGAAAATTTTCCAATTCTTTGATTCATAGTAAGTTCTGCACCATATCTTTCTGTTTCTAAATAATTTACAGTAACAGATTCTTTTATTCCGTTTCTATAAACTCTATTCATTTGGTTATCAGTAGTTGTGTAAAATCCTGTTAAACTTACAGCTGAACCTAAGATATAATCTCTTAAGCCGATTTCATAAATATTAAAAATTTCATCTTCTGCCTCTGTTTTTTTATAGACTTTATTCCCATCGCTGTCTAATACTCTGTCTGAAATTTGTATTCCATCAGGTCCTGTAAATCCTCTTTCATATCTTATATAAATTTTTCCTGTATCACGATAATTATATCCGGCAGATAGTTCATAGTTTTTATTTTTTGAAGTTCTTGTATCACTTCCTTGTCCATCTGCTGCATTTTTATTAAAAGACCAATCTGTAATATCATATCTTATTCCTTGAGTAAATTCAAAATTGCTGATTTTATAAATATTCATAAAATACAAAGCTTTTACAAATCTTTCATATTCAAATTTACGCTCAATTTCATCATATGTATATTTTCCATTGTATTTAATAGGTTTTCCGCTATCATCTTTTTTCATTTTATAATCTTTATATTTTAAATCAGCTTTTTGTTTAAAATAATCTGTTCCTAATAAAAAACTGCTTTTTTCTCCATAATTAATATTAAGTTTAGCTTTCGTTCCTATTGTTTCCTGATTCATTTTTTGATTATCATCATATTGATTATTTGTAAAATACCCTTTGTTTTTAAAACCATCAATCATAAAAGATATATCATCACTTATTTGATAAATATAACTTAATTTATAGTTATTTTCTTCTCTGTCACTTGAAAGATATCTTCTTTTTGATATAGTCTGTTTCACTCCGTGTTCATCTAATCCTGTTGTAATTGTACTGTATGAAGGTCTATAATTTTCTCCATATTTTTCTAAATTTTCTTTTGTTACATTTTTTATAAATTGTCCCTCTTCTTCAAAATAACTATATTTAAAACTTAAGTTTTGTCTGTCAGAAATTTTATAATTTAATCCTCCTGAAAAATATTGAGTGTCACTATAGGTGTCAACAAAATACCAATCTTTTTCACTTTTTGAATAATTAAGCTGAACTGTAAGATTATCATTTATTTTCGTTCCTACATTTGTATAAAACTTTTTCTCTTTATCTATTGTAAATTCATACCCTGCTTTGTTTACAGGTTTCTCCATAGATTTTAAATTTGTTGTAATATTTATTACTCCTCCTGATGTCCCATTTCCATATAATACAGATCCTCCGCCAGGAATAATTTCAATTTTTTCAATTTGTTCAACAGGAACAATATCATAGTTTGTAGAGTGAGGATGATTTACTAAAGTAGTAATCGGAGCTCCGTCAACCATAACCTGAATATTTTTAGCTGCCTGATCACTTCCTTGTCCTCTTATATCTATTTCTCCCCAATTTGATGTTCCAACAGTAATTCCGGGAACATCATTTAAAACCTGTGATACAGAAGTATATCCTTTTTGTTCTATATCCTGCTTATTTACAACTATTACATTTTTAGTTGACTTCAGCTTTTCAATCTCTATGTAGTCCGGATTGATAATACTTTTATCTAACTTCACATCTTCTGCTAATAAACATGAACTAATGAATAAGCATGCTGCAATACTGTATTTTTTCATAACTATACCCCTTTTCTTAAATTTATTAAGTCTACCCCTAGTTTAAAAAATTTAAGTTTTCTAAAAAAATTACATATCTTCTTTCCTCCTTAAAAATTTTAGATTCTTATATAATCTCGTAAAGATTATAAAAACTATTAACAGTTTGTCATAATTTGTTTTGTGTGTCAAATTATTTTTAAAATAAATTTTTTGTTATTGACATATTTAATTTTTAATAGTATTATTAATCGTAAATAATTTTAATCTGAAAGGCAAGGTGCGGAGAATTGAGAAAAAAAATATTATTTTTTACAGGATGTATTTCCCTGATAATAGGAGCAGTAGGAATTGCAGTTCCTTTACTTCCAACAACTCCTTTTCTTCTTCTCAGTGCTTATGCTTTTGGGAAATCTTCTGAAAAATATCACTATTTTATTATGAATAATAAAATTTTTGGAAAATATATCAGAGATTATCAGGAAAAAAAGGGAATAACTTTAAAGAATAAAATAAATGCAATTTCAATATTAGCTTTAAGCATTGGTTTTTCATTTTGGAATATTAATAGTATTCATCTAAGAATATTTCTGGCAATAGTCTTTTTTAGTGTAAGTTTTCACATATGCAGACTTCGCACTTTAAAATAAATTTTAATTATAAACAAGGGGGATTTTATACCATGATGTATTACCTAAAAGTCGGAGGGCCTTTAATGTGGATTTTATTTGGGCTTTCCATTATTTCAACAGCAATTATATTAGAAAGAATTACTTATTTTTTACGAAGAGAAAAATCTTTAAGTAAAAATTTTAAATTAAAAGTTCTGGCAGCAGTATCTGAAAATGACATTGACAAAGCTGTCTGCCTTTGCAGCAATGAAAAAAACGCAGTTGCTTGTACTGTAAGATGTTTCCTTACAAGATGTAACAGAAACAGTGATTTCCATTATTTTGATTATTTGGTAAAAGAGATAGGAATGGAGGAAATTGCTCCTCTTCAAAAAAGGCTGCATCTTCTTGCTATTATAGGGCATATTGCTCCTATGCTTGGCCTTCTTGGTACAGTTACAGGAATGATTGATGCTTTCAGAAATTTATCGACTTTTGGAGCAGGAGACCCTGCACTTGTTGCTGACGGTATTTCAAAAGCTCTGCTTACAACAGCAGCAGGACTTTCAATAGCAATTCCTGCTATTGTGGTTTACAATCTTTTAAATAAAAAAATAGAAGAATCTGAAGAGGACATAGATAAAATTATCACAAATATTATCAATATCTTCAAACAATGTTAGGAGAAAATTAATGAGCAGATTTAGAAAACAAAGAAGTATTATGGCACTTGACCTTACACCGCTTATAGATGTGGTTTTTCTTTTGCTGATATTTTTTATGGTATCTACCACTTTCAACAAATACGGTCAAATTAATATTGATGTTCCCACTTCCACTGCTGAAAAGACAGAGGAAAAAATAAAAGCTGAGATAGTTATAGATAAAGATGAAAATTATTTTATAATAAAAAACGGAAAAACATCTCCAATAGATATTAATAATCTTTCAGAAATTCTGGCAGATGTAAAAGAGGTATCTGTAACAGGAGATAAAAATCTTAAATATCAGACTGTTATGGATACTATTACAAAAATAAAACAGCAGGGTATAGAAAATTTAGGAATAAATTTTTATGAATAGGAGCTGAAAAGAGATGAAAAAATTTTTTGTAATTGCTCTGGTTCTTCATTCCCTTTTATTTTTGAATTATAACAGATACCAGACATTAGGAGACCCAAATATCTCCGTTCGTACAAATATCCCTATTTCGTATAATGTTATAAGTGCTGAACAGAGATTAGACGGTATAAACCAAATAAAAGGCGGAGAAGAAAAACAACCTGAACCTGAAATAAAAAAAGAAGAAAATGTGCCGAAAATAGAAAAAAAAGATGAACCTGAAATAAAAAGTAAAATGAGCAAAGATAAGAAAAAAGAGGAAGTTAAAAAAGAGGAAAAGAAATCTGAAAATCCTAAACAAGCAAAAAAAACTAAAAAAGAAACTACTGAAAAAATAAATCCAGATGATATTTTTATAAAAAATGGAAACTTTACAGCAAATTCTGATGGAACATACACTGCTGTTTCTTCAAAAGGAATCAGCTTTGAAATTATCTCTCAAATAGATCCGGACTATCCCAGACAGGCAGAAGTTATAAGATACAATAAAACTGTTGTTGTTGAAGTAAGATTTCTTGTTGATTTAAATGGGAATGTTGAAGATATTAAAATATTAAAATCACATGAAAAATTTGGTTTTGATAAAGAGGTTATTTCAGCAGTAAAAAAATGGAAATTCAAACCTATTGTATATAACAATAGAAAAATAAAAGTATATTTTAACAAAGAATTTGTATTTACTCCGAAGTCATAAAAACTTTAGATCAAAAATCCCTCTGTTTATAACAAAGGGATTTTTTTATTAAAGATAATATGAAAAATTTTTTATAATACTCCGTTTTCAGATTTTAAACCTGTAATAAGAAGTTGTGCAGCTCTTTCATTAGTAGCCATTGGAACATTATGAACATCACAAAGTCTTCCAAGAGCTCTGATATCAGGCTCATGAGGCTGACTTGTTAAAGGATCTTGGAAAAAGAAAACAGCATCTATAAGCCCATTTGCCACATCAGCACCAATCTGCTGATCTCCTCCAAGAGGACCGGAAAGATATCTATGAATATTAAGCCCTGTTGCCTCTATTATTCTTCCTCCAGTAGTTCCTGTTGCCACTAAATCATAATTTTCAAAAAATTTTACATGCTTTTTTACAAATGTTACCAGTTCATCTTTTTTCTTGTCGTGAGCTATTAAAGCAATTCTTTTTTTCATAAATTCCTCCATGAAGATTTTTATATGTAATTTAAAATTATATGATGTTTTATTATTTGTCATATTATAACACAATATTATTAAGATATATAGTATTTTATATATCTCAGGATTATTTTCTCTATATTCTTGGTAAATTTTAATATTTTTAGCTGTTTTATCTTCTATTGCTGTAAGGGAATTTAATTTCTTTTAAAGTTTCACTTTCATTTCATTTTTTCCTCCTGCCTTGACTGAAAGAGAGATAAATATTATAATAAAATTGCTTCTTTTTCTATGTTCTCATTCATTCTTTAAAGATAACCGCAGAGGGAAAGAAAATTGACTTAAAGGCTTTTTATGAGGTGGTTTTATGTCTGATTTTCATATAGCATTATTAATATTTTTTGCTTTTGTAATAATTGTCATTGTTTCATTTATTTTTTGGGGTGATACTCTTGAAACAATTTTCACACTTCTGGGATTCATAACTGAAATAATATGGAATTTATTTTTATTGGTTCTATACAGTGGTTTTTTAATATTAATAATTACTTTCATGGTACATTGTATAAGAGCAGATATATAAATATTTTGTGAGGTGAAAAATGAAAAAAATGGTTTTAATATTTTTTATAATTTTTACATCTTTATGTATTGCTGGACAAATAGTATATATAACTCCCAAAGGGAAAAAATATCACTCAAATATAAACTGCAGAACATTAGCCAAAAGTAAAAATATTATTGAGATAGATATTTCTAAGGTTGGAAATAGACAACCGTGTAAGATATGTTTTTAAAAGTTTATTTTTGGATATAATTTTAAAAAAACGGAGGATAATTTATGAGAGATATAAAAATTGTAAAATTTAAAAATGTCAATTTAGATGACTGTTTTTTTGATTCTTTAAAAGCTGATTATCCAGGATTTGAAAATTGGTTTAGAAAAAAAGCAGAAGACAATATCTATATCCTTGAAATAAATAATTCTGTTCAGGCTTTTTTATATATGAAAATAGAAATAGAAGATGACCTTGATATTAACCCACCGCTAAAATTAAATTGAGAAAAAATTTTAAAAGTAGGAACATTTAAAATAAATGCTCATGGAAGTAAATTGGGGGAAAGATTTATCAAACTTATTTTTGATAAAATGGTAGAAGAAAATATAACAAAATCTTATGTAACTATCTACAAAAAACAGGATACATTGATTTCTTTATTATCAACATATGGTTTTAATTATTATGGAACTAAAAAAGGTGAACAAGTATATATAAAGGACTTTAATAAAATTACAGGAGATATAAAAAAAGATTATCCAATTATAAAATTAAATGAAACAAAAAAATTTTTACTTTCAATTTATCCTAAATATCACACAGAATTATTTCCAGATTCTAAATTGAGAACAGAGAAAAATCACATAATAAAAGATTTATCTCATACAAATTGCATAGAGAAAGTATATTTGTCAGGAGGTTATAATATAACTGATTATAAAAAAGGAGATATTATTGCTATTTACAGAACAGCTGAAACTGGAAAAAAAGCAGAATATAGTGCAGTAGTTACTTCAATATGTACTCTGTGTGATGTGAAAGATATAAACGGATTTCAGAATAAAGAAGAATTTTTTAAGTATTGTTCAGACAGGACGATATTTAAATCAGAAGAATTAAAATATTTTTGGGATACAAAAAAATATCCATATATAATTACTTTATTGTACAATTCGGCATTAAATAAAAGAATTATTAGAAAAGAACTATTAGAAGAAATAGGAGTTCCTAGATCACAAAGAATAGTTGTCTATCCTTTAATAGATACACAAATATGTCAAATTTTAGATAAAGGTGGAGTAAGCAATTTGATTATAAAATAATAAAAAGTTGAAATTTATATATTATTTTTATATAATGATAATGTATAAATAAAAATAGATAACAGAGGGGGAGGAAATGAAAGTCTTATTATCTATAAATCCCGAATATGTAGAAAAAATATTTTCTGGCGAAAAGAAATATGAATTTCGTAGAAATATTTTCAAAAGACAAGATATAAAATCAATAATTGTTTATAGCACTTCTCCCGTAAAAAAAATCGTTGGAGAATTTACTATTGAAGAAATCATACAAGATTTACCTGAAAAGTTGTGGCAACTAGCTCCAGAAAGTACAGGAATATCAGAAGAAAAATTTTATAAATATTTTGAAAATAAAAAAGAGGGATATGCAATTAAAATAGGAACATTAACAAAATATAAAGTTATGAAAAATTTGAAAGATTTTTCTGTAAAAACAGCACCTCAGTCTTTTATCTATATTAATTAAGGAATAATATTTTAAGCAGGATTAATTTCTGGCTTTTTTATTATTCAAAGAATTAAAAAAACTGTTTTTGACTGCTCCCTTACTCAAAATATTTTATAAGTTCTATTTTTCACGCTTATATTTAAAGGTAATTAAAAGCATGATTTATAATAGAAACATGTAAATTACGTGTAAAATACGCATTTTTTCGCCGTACTTTTACCCTTTTCCGCCCCTCTTCCGTCGTGAATAACTAATATTTTTTTATTTTTGACCTGCTCAATACCTAATCATTTTAACCATTAAAAAAATCCCCAGTATAAAACTAGGGATTTACTTAATTAATATAAGATTTCTTTAACTTTATCTGATATTGTTCTTATCACTGGTTTTTTAGATATTTGTGTAATATATCCTAATTCTGTTAATTCTTTTAAATGCCGTTTTAATGTTATTACACTATTTATATTTGAAATATGTGATAACAATTCATTGTCAGTCAGTGGGTTATCTTTAGCAAAAATATAATTTTGAATATATATGTATAAAATATTTTTTTTCTTTGGCTCAATATCTTCCAACTTTTCAATATAAGTCTCTGCATAATCCAATTTTAATATTTTATCGTTCAGCATTTCAATAATACTTTCTTGCCCTTTTATAATAAACTCTAACATACCTTTTATAAAAAATGTAACTTCTCCATAATTTTTTATATTAGAAGTTTCTAAAAATAAATCAGAATATCTTTTTTTATTTTCAAATATAGCATACGAAAGAGATAAACCGGTATAAATATCTATTTTTCGAGATAAATACATAGAAAATAAATATCTTCCAAATCTACCGTTCCCATCATAAAATGGATGGATATATTCAAAATAGTAATGTACAATAGCACCTTTTATTAAACTAGGAACATCTTGTTTATTCATAAAATTAATTAAATCGCTGATATGTGCTATTATCATATCTTCAGATAAATCTCCTGTATGAATAGTACTGTTCTTACTATCAGAAACATGTATACCTTCTTTTCTAAAAAGAATACCATCTAACTGATTTTCAGGATTTTTCAAGATGTCTTCCTTAAAAATTTCATCATACATATTTCTTATTTCTTCGGGAGTACTTATATTCTCTATCTTATTATCTATAATCTGAATGTATTTATTAACTATACCCGAATAACGAGTACTTTTTTCAAGGTTCATACTTTCATAAATATCTTTTTTAGTAGAATGTACTCCCTCTATCCCGTTACTTCTAATAATTTCATTTGTCATTATATCTCTGATACATGAAAAATTAGCCAATGCGGGTAATTTAGTTTCGAGCGCAAGAATATCTTTACTATTAAAATATATACTCTGTTCTAATAAACTTAACTCAGTTAATGGAAGATAAAAAAGAGGATATTTTATGTCCTTTACTCTTTCATCTCTTAATATAGGAGATATTTCTAAATCTGTTATATAAGTACAAGGATTTTCAATTCTTGCTTTATATTCTTCTTCTGTATCATAGTGCTTATAATAAAGTTTTATTAAACTATTGTATTCCTTCATTTATGTAAATACCCCCTTTTTTATGTTTATATTATAAAATTACTTGATTCTTTTCTTGTAAAGTTCAAGTCCCTCTTTACCGGTAATATGTTCCGGTGTAATC
>UQOH01000027.1 GCA_900542625.1 uncultured Fusobacterium sp. | reverse complement strand
TTGGTAAAAGAATAAGGGACAGAATAAACGAGGTATGCTGTCCCATTCTCTTTAAAGGTGAGAGCAGGAGAAAATTTCCTGCTGAAAAGTTTGCAGAAATTTTTTTATGAAAAAATGCTGGAAGAAGCGTTCTTTCCAGCGCTTTTGATCAATTAAAATATAAATTTTATTTTTCTTCTTGGGCGTCCTGCTCCCGCTGAACTTTCAAACTCAGCCTCTTCTGCATAACCTTTTTCAATAAGCTTTTTAATAATTCTGTTTACACTTCTTTCACTGATACTTAAAAATTCTGAAAGTTCTCTGCTGGTGAAAGTGTTTTTCTCCTGTTTTCTCATAATAGATTTTATTTTTTCCAAGTAAAGAGAACTTACCTCTGCAGTTTTGGAAATTTTAACAATCTCTTTATCAAATGAGTTTTTATATTCTATCTCTTTAGAACTCATAAGAGGACCCTTTATTTCCTGCCCGTTAGAGAAAAATATATTATTTTTTCCCTCATTGATACTCAATTTAAGAGCAAGTCTTGCATTTTTTTCTGACTGAACAATAGTACTTCCTTCTCCTATTCCCACACCAATGCAGAATCTGCTGTAATTTTTACTTTTGATAAGAGATATTAAAGTCTGAACATTTTCAGGATTATTTAAAAGTCCTTTATTAGAAAGAATAAGATACTCATTTTCATCAACAGCCTGAATATTTCCCTCTACTTCACGGGAATAAGCAAGAAGTTCCTTTTCAAATTCCATTTTATAAGAAAGGACACTGTTTGAAAGAGCATCCTCTTTTATTATTTTTATAATTTCAATTCCTATCTGACTTTTTTCAGCATTATTTACTTCTATAATATTAAGAAGATTTTTAAATCCCTCTTTTATTTCAGATGCTGCAGCCTGTATTCTGTAAATAGGAAAATCCCTGTTTTTGAAAAAATAATATATATAACCAAAAGATGTAAAAATACAGTTAATTTCATTTTTTTCTATCTGTTTCATGTAAACATCAAGATAGTCTGTTTCTTCTTTTTCAGAATCATATTTTTGAAGATAATAGCTGTCTATCTTAATATCAAATTCATTTAATGTTTCTATAAATTCCCTTTCATCTATAATGTCAATTCCCAATTTAAGTTTTTCTATATCCATAGTGCTGCTGTTTTTCAGTTCCCAGAAAGGTTTTATAATTCCGCTGCCCTCTCTTTTTACAAAAGAAACTGGTATTTTTATTTTATCCTTAACAGCAGAATATATTCCTATTCCTCCAAGATAGATTCCCTGTACTTTGTCCTCAACCTCAAAGGCAAGTTTCATCATATCCTGTATTTTTTCAGTAGCAAGAGGTATAAACTCAATATCTGTATATAGTTTTGAAAGTATATTTAATATTTTTTCTACAGAATCGGGAGCTCCGATTAATGCAATTTTCATAGTTTGTTACTCCTAAAAGATTAATATGATTTAATTATATCATATTAAAAAGAGAAACTGTCTATTTTTTCCATATTTTTTGAATATTTTTTATAAAATTAAAATCATCCTGGATATCTCTTCCCTTAACAGTAAGATATCCTCCAACAAGCATTCCGTTTGCTCCTGCAAGATATCCGCTTCCCATAAAGTCTTTAAAAATATTCTCTCTTCCAGCAGCAATCTTTATATTTTTATCTTTAAGAATCAGTCTGTAAACAGCAATAGTTTTTAAAACCTCATCAATATCAAGAATTTCTCTTATTCCATGTGGAGTTCCTTTTATAGGATTTAAAATATTAATAGGCACACCTTCAACATCAAGCTCTTTTAAAGCAAAAGCCAGATCAATTCTGTCTTCCCATGTTTCTCCCATTCCGATTATTCCTCCGGCACACACATCAAGTCCTGCTTTCTTAGCATTTTTTATTGTATCTATTCTGTCCTGTACAGAGTGGGTAGTGGCAGCAAACTCTCCATATTTTTCAGGAGAAGTTTGAAGATTACAGTGATATCTTTTTGCTCCTGCATTTTTTAGTGCTTCCATTTCACTCTCAGAAAGAATACCTAAAGAGCAGCAGATTTCCATATCTTTATTTTTTTCTGTTGCCTCTTTTATAAAAGTTAAAAGGCTGTTAAAGTCCTCTGTTCCCTCTCTCATTCCTTTTCCGCTGGTAACAATTCCAAATCTGTTGCTTTTATGTTTTTCAGCCTCAGCATACTCTTGTCTTAAAATATCTATATTTTTTAAAGGATAGCTTTCAATATTTGTGTTATATACAGCAGACTGAGCACAGAATTTACAGTTTTCACTGCATTTTCCGGATTTGGCATTTGTAATTGTACATGTTTCAATAATATCTCCGCAGTATTTCTCTCTTATTTCATTTGCAGCAACAAAAAGCTCCATAAGTCTGCTTCCTTTTAAATTATAAAGGCTTAAAGCCTCTTCTTTGGTGATGTCTGTTTCTATATATTTTCTAATATCCACTTTTGTTCCTCCTGTTTTTTAAGAACATTTTATAATTTAATATATAGAAATGTATATTTTTATATACAGAAAGGTTAACATTAATTACATTTTTTTTACTTTAAATTGAAACCTGCTTTACAGACTTATATTAAAATTGGTACAGATAATTAATAAAGTAAAGTATACGGAGGGAAATATTATGAAAAAATTAGCAGCAGTTTTATTGGCAGGACTTATGATTACAGGGTGCGGAGCAGAAAAAAGCAGTACACCTGTAAAAGAGATAAATGTATATACAGCACTGGAAAATGAACAAATACCAATGTTCCTTGAAAATTTCCAAAAACATTATCCAGATATTAAGGTTAACATTACAAGAGACTCTACAGGAGTTGTAATTACAAAAGTGCTGGCTGAAAAAGAAAATCCGCAGGCTGACGTAGTATGGGGAACAGCAGCATCAGGACTTTTAATGCTTGACAATGCAGGATTATTAGAGCCATATGCACCAAAAGGAGTAGAAAAAGTTGATCCTAAATTTAAAGATGCAGCTCCTGTTCCTGTATGGGTAGGAAATAATGCATGGATGGCAACATTTGCAGTAAATACAAAAGAGATGGAAAGATTAAATCTTCCTGTACCTCAAACATACGAAGATCTGTTAAAACCAGAATACAAAGGGCTTATTTCAATGCCTCATCCAGCATCATCAGGAACAGGATTTTTAGCAGTAGCAGGATTTATGCAGATAATGGGAGAGGATAAAGCTTGGGAGTATATGGAAAAACTTCATGAAAATATGGGAGTATATACTCACTCAGGTTCAAAACCTGCTAAACAGGCAGCAAACGGAGAATATCCATTGGAATATCTTATGACTATCCTTGCGTAAAACTTATGAATGAGGGAAATCCTATTGAAGTTGTTTTCCCTGCAGCAGGTTCAGGATGGGATTCTGAGGCAAATGCTCTTATTAAAAAAGATAATATTAAACCAGAGGCAAAAATATTCTTAGACTGGGCTATTTCAGAAGAGATGATGAAGTTATACGGAACTCAATATGCAATAACAAGTGTTGATATCAACAATCCAATCCCAGAAGGATATCCTAAAGACCCTGTATCTCATCTTGTAAAAAATGATTTTAACTGGCTTGCAGCACACAAAGATGAAATTCTTGATAAATGGAGTGACAAATTTGGAGCAAAAGCAGAACAAAAATAAGTTCTGCTGTGCTTTCAATAACGGAGGAAATAATGAGTTATTTAGAAATAAAAAATGTTGATAAATTTTATGGAAAATTTCATGCATTAAAAGATATAAACCTGACTATTGAACAGGGAGAATTTATCTCTTTTCTTGGACCGTCAGGTTGTGGAAAAACAACTCTTTTAAGAGTTATATCAGGGCTTGAAGAACTTAATTCAGGGCATATATTTTTAAAGGGAAAAGATATATCAAATCTTCATCCTTCAAAAAGAAACTTCTCAATAGTTTTCCAGTCTTATGCACTTTTTCCAAATATGACTGTATGGGAAAATATAGCTTACGGACTTGAAAATAAAAAAATGCCTAAAGATGTTATAAAAAATAAAGTTTTGGAAGTTCTTGAAATGGTAGGTTTAGCCGGAATAAGCGGAAAATATCCAAATGAGATGAGCGGAGGACAGCAGCAGAGAGTTGCTCTTGCAAGGGCAATAGCTCTTGAACCGGATGTACTTCTTCTTGATGAACCTTTATCAGCTCTTGATGCAAAAGTAAGAGAGAAACTGAGAAATGATATTAAAATGCTGCAAAAGAAACTGGGACTTACAACAATAATGGTAACACATGATCAGGAGGAAGCTCTTTCTGTGTCAGATAAAATAATGGTTATGCAGTCTGGAGTTGTTATGCAGGTAGGAACTCCAAGAGAGATTTATGAAAAACCTCAATCACTTTTTGTGGCAGACTTTATCGGAAAAATTAATTTCTTAAGTGACGGAACTTCAATTCGTCCTGAACATATAAAAGTAGTTTCAGAAGTTAATACAGAAAGCCCGAACAAAACTATTATGAGAGAGGTTGAAGGCTGGGAATATCTTGGACCTTCATACAGATTATTCTTCAAGAACAATAAGAATATGCTGAAAGTTGAAGTTCCATGTGATATGGTTGATGAAAAAAATCTTCAAGTGGGAAGCAAGTTTCTTTTAGAATTTGATGAAAATTATTATATGTCTTTTGAGAACAGGGTGTAATCATGGAAAAAACAAAAGACGAAGTAATTAAAGAAATTCTCACTCTGTTTATACTTGCATTTCTTGCTGTGATTATTATTTGTCCTTTGGGACTTCTTATAGCAAAATCTTTTCAAAATAATGCAGGGGAATTTATAGGATTAAAAAATTTCTATGAATATTTTACAAACAGAAATACAATAATCTCTCTGAAAAATACTCTGTTTATTTCTATAATTTCAAGTATCGTTTCAATAGTTCTGGCTTTTACATTTGCTTATGGAATACAGAGAACAACAATTAAATTTAAAGAAACTTTTAAATATATTGGAATGCTGCCTCTTTTCGCACCTACAATGATGCACGGAATAGCTCTTGTGTATATGTTTGGAAGAAAAGGAGTAATAACAACCGGATTTTTAGAAAGATTTCCTGCTCTTGCATGGGATATAAATCTTTACGGGCCAACAGGAATAATTATTGCAGAAGTTCTTTATATATTCCCGCAGGTTTTCTTAGTTCTTAACATAGCTCTTTCTGTAACAGATTACAGATTGTATGAAGCAGCAGATATGCTTGGAACAAGCAGTCTGAGAAAATTTTTCACAATAACACTGCCTAATATAAAATATGGATTTATTTCATCATTTATTATTGCATTTATTCTTACTTTCACAGATTTTGGAGCACCAAAAGTTGTGGGAGGAAACTACAGCGTTCTTGCAACAGATGTGTATATAAAAGTTGTGGGACAGAATAATATGGCAATGGGAGCAGTAGTAAGCATTATTCTTCTTATTCCTTCTGTAATAGCTTTTATTATAGACCAGAAAGTTCAGAAAAAACAAAGTGTGGTGTTTAATGCAAAATCAAAAGCATACACTCCAAAAAAAGACAGAATAAGAGATACATTTTATTACATCTATATGACAGCAATATGTATCTGTATCATTTCAGTTTTTATCACAATTTTTATTTCTGCTTTTTCAAAATTATGGCCTTATGATTTAAGTTTAAGTTTGAAAAACTTTAAATTTTATGACTATAACGGAGGAGTGGCTCTGTTCTTTAAAAATTCTTTTATTCTGGCACTGCTTTCAGGAATTGTGGGAACTGTTCTTACATTTATGAGTGCATATCTTATTGAAAAGAAAGAAAAGAAAACAATTATTGATAAGATGATTTACTTTCTTTCAATAGTTCCTCTTGCTCTGCCAGGAATGGTTATAGGTATTTCATTTATATTTTTCTTTAACAAAACATCTTTCGGAATACCTTTTACAAATATGAACATTGGAAATCCATTTCACTTTCTGTATAAAACAATGTGGATTATGGTTCTTGCCAATGTAATTCACTTTTATTCAATCTCTTTTTTAACAGCAAATACAGCTTTAAAGAAACTGGATAAAGAGTTTGAAAGAGTTTCTCTTTCAATAGGAATTCCGTGGTACAAAACATTTGCTCATGTAACACTGCCTATGTGCCTTGATGCAGTTCTTGAAATATTCTTCTACTATTTCATAAACTCAATGGTAACTATTTCAGCACTTGTTTTTCTTTATACATCAAACCTTAATCTTCTGGCAGTGGCAGTAATCAACCTTGATGATGCAGGAGAAACAGCCAAAGCAGCAGCAATGTCTATTGTGATTTTGGGAACAAATATAATTATAAAAATAATTTATCAGATAATTTTAAAAATAGTGAAAAATAAAAAAATTAAAAATAAAGATAATTAGGAGATGAAAGAATGAAAAAAATTGAATTAGCAGTCTTTGACTGGGCAGGAACAACAGTTGATTATGGATGTTTTGCTCCTGTAAAAGTATTTCTTGAAGTATTTAAAGAAAAGGAAATTGAGGTTACTCTTGAAGAGGCAAGAGCTCCTATGGGACTTTTAAAAATAGACCATATTAAAGCAATGCTTTCAGGTGAGAGAGTGGCAGATTTATGGAATAAAAAATATGGAAGAGAATGGAATATGAATGATGTTAAAGATATGTACAGCAGATTTGAAGAAAAACTTTTTAAAATTCTTGCTGAGTATACAACACCTGTTCCACACTGCCTTGAAACAATGGCAGTTTTAAGAAACAATGGAATAAAAATAGGTTCAACAACAGGATATACTCAAGAAATGATGGATATTGTTGTTCCTAAAGCAGCAGAAAAAGGATATTCACCTGATTTTTATGTAACTCCTTCATCTGTTTCTGCCGGAAGACCTTTCCCATATATGATATTTAAAAATATGAATGAATTAAAAGTTGGAGATTTAGACTGTGTTTTAAAAATAGGAGATACAATTTCTGACATCAAAGAGGGAAGAAATGCAAAAGTATGGACAATCGGAGTTTTAAAAGGAAGCAGCGAACTTGGGCTTTCTGAAGATGAAGTAAAAGAACTTTCTCAAGAAGAATTAAAAACAAAAATGGCAGAAGTTGAGGCAAAAATGCTTTCAGCAGGAGCTCACATGGTAATTGAAGATATTTCAAAAGTTCCTATGGCAATAGAAATTATAAACAATAAATTAGCAGCAGGGGAAAGAGCCTAGCTCAGAGATAACAAATATATAAAGAGGAGAAATATAAAAAATGGATAGATTAGATGAATGTTTAAAAAGACCTTATCTTTTACTTACTCCGGGACCATTAAGCACAAGTGCAGGAGTGAGAACAGCAATGCTTAAAGACTGGTGTACATGGGATAAGGATTATAACAATATAGTTGAAGATATAAGAGCACAGCTTGTTGGTTTATGTGTAGATGAAGAAAACAGAGATAAATATACAACTGTTCTTATGCAGGGAAGTGGTTCCTTTGGAGTTGAATCAGTAATAGGAACTGCTGTTCCAAAAAATAATGGAAAACTGCTTGTTCTTGCAAATGGAGCATATGGAAACAGAATGGGAGAGATTGCATCTGTTTTGGGAATAGACTATGTTATAGAAAAATTTGGTGATAAAACAGCAGTTACACCTGAAAAAGTGAGAGAGCTTTTAGAAAACAATCCGGATATAACTCATGTTTCTGTAGTTCACAGTGAAACAACAAGCGGAATTTTAAACCCTGTATTTGAAATTGGAAAAATAGTAAAAGAGTTTGGAAAGATTTATATAGTTGATGCTATGTCAAGTTTCGGCGGAGTAGATATAGATTTAGTAAAACTTGGTGCAGATTTTATAATCAGCTCATCAAATAAATGTATTCAGGGAGTTCCAGGATTTTCATTTATCATCTGTAAAAAAGACGTTTTGAAAAACTGTGCAGGACAAGCTCGTTCTCTTGCTCTTGACTTATACAGCCAATGGAAAACTATGGAAGAAAATCACGGAAAATGGCGTTTCACTTCTCCAACTCATACAGTGAGAGCATTTTATCAGGCTCTTGCAGAACTGAAAGAAGAGGGAGGAATAAAAGCCAGAGAAAAAAGATATACTGAAAATAACAAAGTTCTTAGAGATGGAATGAAAAAACTTGGTTTTGAAACTCTTATCTCTGATGAATATCAGTCTCCTATCATTACATCTTTTATTGCTCCAGAATCTGAAAAATACAATTTTGAAAGATTTTATCAGAATCTGAAAAAAGAAGGATTTGTAATATATCCAGGAAAAGTAACAGAAGTGGAAAGTTTCAGAATTGGAAATATTGGAGAGGTTTATCCTGAAGATATTAAAAAACTTTTAGAAGTTATTGAAAAATCTATAGACTGGAAATAAAAATATAAAAATATCTATATAAATAAAAAGCTCTCTGCATTAATTAAGAGAGCTTTTTATCTATTTTTTATTTAACTTTAAAAACTGAATTTATTTTTTTCTTATAAAATTCTTTCATCTCTTCTCTAGGATATTCAAAAACTTTTTTCAAATCCATCTCTTTTGGATTTTCAGTAAGATTTTTTCTAAGGCTGCTTACAAAAACAAGTCTTCCGTCTGTATCAACATTAATTTTTGTAACTATTGATTTTGATCCTTTTCTTAACTCTTCATCAGGAATTCCTATTGCATCTTTAACAACTCCGCCGAACTCTTTAAATCTTTTTATAAAGTCTTGTGGCACTGAAGAAGAACCATGAAGAACAATAGGAAAACTTCCTATTTTTTCTCTTATTTCTTCTAAAATATCAAGTCTTAATTTTGGATCTTCACCAGGTTTAAATTTATGAGCTCCATGAGCTGTTCCTATTGCTATTGCAAGAGAATCTACTCCTGTTTTTTGAATAAATTCAATTGCCTCTTCAGGTTTTGTAAAAAGACTTTCATCAGCTTTATGTTCATCTTCTGTTCCGCTGATTACTCCAATTTCTCCCTCTACTGACGCTCCATATTCTTTTGCCATTTCAACTACTGATTTAGTAATCTCTATATTTTTTTCAAAATCATATTTTGAAGCATCTATCATTACTGATGAAAAACCATAATCAAGGCAGTCTTTTATCATATCAATTTCTTTTCCATGATCAAGATTAAGAGCTACAGATATTTTTGATCCCTGCTCCCTTATCTCTTTCACTGCTCCTTTAACCATTAAAGGAAGAGTTTCTTTTCCAATATATTTTCTTGCACTTGCAGAAATTTGAAGTATAACATCACTTTCTGCCTCTGCACAGGCTGAAAGAATTGCCTGAAGCTGCTCCATATTACAGAAATTGAAAGCTGGAACTGAATATCCATTTTCATTTGCTCTTTTAAACATCTCTCTTGTGTTTTCTAATCCTAATTCTTCAAAACTATATTTTTTCATTTTTAACCTCTTTTTATTCTTTCTAGTACCTGCTCTATCTCAGGAATTGAATTTCTTCCTCCAAGTTTCTCCACAGAAAGTGAAGCACATGCAGAAGCAAATTCTATGTTCTTTTCAATAGAAAAATTATTGCTTAAACCATATACAAATGCCCCGTGAAATATATCTCCTGCACCTGTTGTGTCTACAGCTTTTGTTTTAAATGCTTTAAATTTTACTACCTTGCCGTCTTTTTCCATTATAGAACCTCTTTCACCTAAAGTTACTATAACAGTTTTTTTATTAAGTTCTTTTAATTTTAATAAAACATTAAGGAAATCTTCCTCTTCTATTTTTTCAACTCCACAGTAATCTTTTGCAAAATCCTCTGAGCATACTAAATAATCAACAAGAGCTCCAAGAACCTTTGTTCCCTCTTTATATGTTCCTGCATCTAAAACTTTTACTGCATTTGGAAATTTTTCCACAGCCATTAAAGCAAGTTTAAGCTCATGTCCATCAAAAAGAATTATTTCAGGAGAGTTTTTGTATTGAAACTCTACTCCATCAATTTTTCTTTCTTCTCTGTAATTTATAATTGTTCTCGAACCATTGCTTCCATTAGTAATTATAATACTGCATGGAGTAACAAATTCATCTCTTACAATTATATTTTTAGTATCAACTCCCACAGCCTTAAGATCATTTAAAATCTCTCTTCCATATACATCATTACCAAGAGTTGTTATGTATGAAACCTCTTCTCCATATTTTCCAAGAAGATAAGAGGCGTTCCCTGCCGGTCCGCCGCTTACCATTATTCTGTCCTGAGCCTTATATTTTTTATTTTCTACAGGAAAATTTGGAAGAAGATAAGTTATATCATATGCTGAATGTCCTACACAAAGTATTTTTTTCATAATTCTTCCTTTCTGAATTAACATCAGTTCTTAATTTTTAAATTTTAATATTCATCTTTAGCATTGATAACATGAGATTTTGTTTTTATGAAGTTAGGAACAATTAAGATTACTAAAAGAATTGCAACTATTCCGTATACTCCTATTTCTCCTATATTTTCTACTGCTTTACCTATTAAAATTCCTAATACTGCAAAGTCAAAATCTCCAAATGTTGTGTTTTGGAATCCAATACTTCCTAATACTGGAAGAAGTGCTGCTGGAAGGAAAGCTAAGAAAAGTCCGTTAATGAATGAACCAATAACTGCTCCTCTTTTACCACCAGTTGCATTTCCATAAATTCCTGCTGTTGCTCCACAGAAGAAGTGAGGAACAAGACCAGGTATAATAAGTACAGCTCCTGCCGCTCCAAGAATTAACATTCCTATTACTCCACCAATAAATGAAGAGATAAATCCAATTAAAACTGCATTTGGTGCATATGTAAAAAATACTGCACAGTCAACTGCCGGAATTGCATTAGGGATAAGTTTTTGAGATACTCCTTGGAATGCTGGAATAAGTTCTGATAATATCATTCTAACACCATTGTAAACAATTGTTACTCCAACAGCAAAGCTTAATGCTGAAGTTAAAGCAAATACAATATAGTTAGTTCCATTTGAAAGATTAGTCTGAACATATTCAGGTCCTGCTGCTATTGCTGCCACTAAATAGAAAACTATCATTGTGATTGCAGTAGAAATTGTACTGTCTCTTAAGAAGTTTACTTTTTCAGGAATTACTATATCTTCTGTACTGTCTTCTTTATTTCCAACCTTTGAACCTATGAAAGCTGATAAATAATATCCTAAAGAACCAAAGTGTCCCATAGCTATTCCATCATCATCTGTTACAAGATCTGTATATTTTTGTCCTATGCTTGGAGAAATTGCTGACCATGCTCCTAATAATATTCCACCTATTAAAACAAGCGCTGTTCCTTTTAATCCTGATGTTGATAAAACTGCTGAGAACATACAAGCCATAAAGAAACTGTGGTGTCCTGTTAAGAATATATATTTAAATTTAGTTACTCTTGCAATTATAATATTGATTACCAAACCAGTTACAAGAATAAACATTGTTTCTTTACCAAGAAGGTTTTGAGCTATTGAAGTGATAGCTTCGTTGTTTGGTACAACCCCTGTAATTCCAAATCCTTTTTCAATCATTTTTCCCAACGGATCAAGGTTTGATACAATAAAACTTGCTCCTGCTCCAAGCATAATATAACCTAAAATTGGTTTTAAAGTTCCTGTTATTAATTTATTGAAAGGTTTTTTTAAAGCTAGAAGTCCTATAAGTGACATAAGACCAAGTAAAAAAGCCGGGCTAGTTAAAATATCGTTAGCAATTATTCTTAAAAAGTTCATTTTTTCCTCCTTAAATTTAAATAAAAATATATAGTTCCGTTTTAAATAAAATAATTATTTTGCTAATTCTTTGATTCTGTCTAATACATCTTCTTTAATTTTTTTCTTATTTGTGTAGCTTCTTATTTCTGCAACATTGTAATCTTTTAATTGATCTGCAAGCTGTTTTACAGTAACAATTAAATCCGCTCCTTTTCCTGCTACTGAGTTGAAATCTGATGATGCTACTTCTGCCTCAATTCCCTCTTCTTTACAGATTTCTTCAATTTTCATTGCACACATTAAGCTGCTTCCTATTCCGTTTCCACATACTGTTAAAATTTTTACCATTTTCTTCCTCCTGTTTTTCCTCTATTTTATTAATTTTATTTTCTGCTATATTAAATCCATTATTTCTGAAATTGTTTCTGCTTCTGACAAAGCATCTACTTTCTCTTCATCATCTATTATATCCATAAGTTCTGTAAGAGTATTTATATGAGAATTGTTATCAACTGCTCCAAGTACAAAGATAAGATATACTTTTTCCTCTTCTTCTCCGCCGCCGAATATTACTCCTTCATTTATTTTTAAAAGAGCAAGACAGTTTTTATTGACTCCGTCTTCAGGTCTTGAATGAGGCATAGCCACTTTTGGTGCTACAACAATATATGTTCCAAATTTTTTAACATTATTTATCATTGCATCTATATAAGAAACTGCCACTGATTTATCTGCTGTTAAAGGTTTGGCTGCAACTCTTATAGCATCTTCCCAGTCTTTAACTCTGTCTACTATATTAACTCTGTTTTCTAATGATTTTTTTAACATCGTTTCCATCTCCCTTTCACTATCTTCATCTTTATTATATTTCACATAAGAAAAATGCGAAAGATTCTATTTTATTCACAAAAAAAGAGAGTTTTTCAACTCTCTTTTTTAGTCTATAAAATTTTTCATTACTTCTCTGCTGTTTTTGCTCTTCAATATTTTCTCTTTGAGGTTATTTTCTTCAATCTTATCGATGATTTTTATCAGCCCGTCAAGATGATCATTTTTATTTTTTGAGCAGAAAGCTATTACCATGCTTATCTTCTGCCCGTCTATAAAATCTATTTTTTCATCATATAAAACTATTGAAAAAGCTGTCTTTTTAACCTTTTCTTTTGCCTTTGCATGTGGAAAAATTATATCAGGAACAAGCATAATGTAGTTTCCAAACTCTTCAACTACTTTTATCATATCATTAATATATCCCTCTTCTATACAGTCATCTTTTAACAAAAGATCTCCTGCCTCTATTATAGCTTCTTTCCAATTTTTTGCTTTTCCCTTAATTTTTATTCTCTGCTCTGACAACAGGTCAAAAATTGTAATCTTTTTATGAAAAATATCGTCTATAAGTTTGCTGTCTAAAAAATCTTTTAAGCCTGTTATTAGTTTATCATCTGCTTTCTGCCCTGTACTTTTTTCTATAACATTTATTAATTCTGAAAAAATTATTTTTTTATTATCTCTCGGAATCGGATAATTATCAAGTTTCTGCATGTCCTCTTTAGTCAGAAGAGGACTTACTTTTATTATCTCTCTTTCAGAAGTAAAGTTTTCAATAGGCACTGTTGTAAGAATCAGATCAATATCTTTTCTCTTATCAACTTTCTCTAAAAGATATCTTGGAATTGTATCGATTATTTCTACTCTGTAAATATCTTTTACCTGCTGAGCCAGAAGTTTTGAGCTTCCATATCCTGAACCGCATACTATTAAAACTTTAAGTTTCTCTCTTTTCTTTTTTACATTTCTGTCAATAGCTGCTTTAAAATGAATTGTTATAAAAGCTATTTCATCATTTGTAAATTCACTGTTTATAAACTTTTCAAGTTCATCTACACTGCTTTTTACAAGAGAAAACAATTTAGGATAACTTTCTGCTACCTCTTCATAAATTGTATTTTCAAGTTCAATTCCATTTTTTATTCTGTATATCGTAGGTTTAATATGATTTACCAGACCAAGAATAAGAGTTTCATCATTTGAAATATCAACATCAAGTTCGTTATTTACCTTTTCTATAAAGTTTCTTACTATAATTTCTATCTCAACCCAGTTTTCGTAATAAGAATAAGATATATTATATGTGTGGCTTCCTAAAAAATAATCTGTTATTTTCAGATATTCTGCCTCTGAAAGCTCAATCTCATAAAATCCTTCAAGAAGAGCCTTTGAAGTTTGTACAGCCTCGTATTCTTTTATGCTTTTCAAAAAGTTTTCATTTTTAATAGAATTTATAGTATACCCTTTTCTATTAAAATAAATTACAATTATTAAATATCTTAAAATAATTTCATAAGCTTCATCTGATATTATCTTGTCCATAAGTTTCTGGCAATAATTAATAAAAAGCTTTACTCCCTCTTCATTAATATTTTTCAGATAACCTTTTATTACTTCATCTAAAAATCTGCTTTTTTGTTTTTTAGAAAGATAAACAGCTTTTAATGTACACTGACGAAGCTGTTCTTCATCTCCTTTTATTATAAGTCCTTTTTTAGGAAGGAGTTCCAATTCAAGATTATAAATTTCAAGCATCTTCCTTATATCTCTCAAATGGGTTTTTATAGTACTTTTGCTGATTTCTACCTCATCAGAAATTATTGTTTGATTTATTACTCTCTCAAAACATATTTTCAGAAAAATATATAATTCTCTTTCTTTTGGAGAAAGAACATATCCGTTATTTTTTTCCAGAAATTTCTCAAGATTTTCATAATTTTCAATCCAGCATTCTCCCTTATTTAAACTCAGATTGAATTTTTCTTTTTCTGTTTCCTTTTCTATCTTTTCAATTTCATATCTGATACTTCTTTCACTAAGCTTAAAATGCTCAGCCAGTTCTTTCAGCTGTATTTTTTCTTTTCTGTTTAATAAATATTTTAGCAATTCTATAGATTTACTTGTCAGCATTTTTACCCCTTTCCAAAATATCACGCATATTTAAAATTATAACTAATATTACAGTTTTATGCAATAAATCTATTTTCTTTTCCAATTTTTATTGACTTCCAAAGCTTTCTGATATAAAATTCTATTTATCGAGTAGTTATATAATTTTATTTTAGGGGAGAAATTTTTATGCTTAACAAAAACAAAAGTCTTTTACAGATACACTTTGCTGTACTTCTTTTTGGTCTTACTGGAGTTTTCGGAAAACTTATTACACTTCCAAGTATTATTCTTGTTTTAGGAAGAGTTGTTTTCTCATCTCTGTCTATTTTAGCTTTTATGAAAATAAAAAAACAGGATACCAGACTAAAAGATAAAAAACATTATCTTTCATTTATTTTCCTTGGAGTACTTCTTGCAGTGCACTGGACTACTTTCTATGAATCAATAAAACTTTCTACAGTAGCTATCGGGCTTCTGACTTTTTCTACATTCCCTGTGTTTGTTACTTTCATAGAACCTTATTTCTTTAAGGAAAAATTACAGATTTCTGATATTATAACTGCTGTTGTCACTTTTATAGGTATATTTTTCGTTGTTCCTGAATTTGAATTTGGAAATGAAATGACAATAGGTGCTCTTATGGGTATTCTTTCAGGATTTACTTATGCTTTTCTTTCTGTATTAAACAGAAAATTCACTAAAGATTACAGCGGTGCAATGATTGCATTTTATGAACAGGGAGTAGCATCTTTTCTTCTTCTGCCTTTCTATTTTGTAAGTCAGCCTGTAATATCTGTTTCCAATCTTTTCCTTACAATTCTGCTTGGAACACTTTTTACAGCTCTGCCTCATACACTTTTTATCGGCGGAATGAAATATGTTAAAACTCAGACTGCAGGAATTATAACATGTCTTGAACCATTATATGGTATTATCCTTGCAGCAATTTTAATCCATGAAATCCCTGACTTCAAAGTAATTGTAGGAGGAATTATAATTCTTGGAACTGTTCTTTATTCAACTCTGAAATCTAAGAAATAAAAAGATTGAAAATAAATAAAAAATTATATATAATATATTCACTCAAGAGGATATTATTAATAATCCAAAAAAAAAGGCTATTCACACCAATAGCCTTTTTTTACTTTATCATATTAAATTTTTATTATTCAAACTCTTCAGCTGCAGCTGCTTCATTTCCTGCTTTAGGATCATTATATACTTCCATATTAATTAATCCTAAACTTTTATCAACCATTAAAGCATTTGTTACAGAACCGATAACGTTTAACATTGTTCTTGGCATATCAATAATTGGGTCAATAGCTAAGATTGGGTTAACTAATGGGAATAATCCTGCAAGCCCTGTTCCCGATAATCCAACTGATGCTGCCATTGTTGCTGTTCCAGGGATTCCTGCAATTCCAAGTGAACCGATTGAAACAACGATTATTGACATAACTATTAATGTTAAATCAACTGTCTGTCCGCTCATATTAGTTACGAAAACTATTGTTAAAGCCGGGAATATACCTGCACATCCCTGCATTCCTGCTGTTGTTCCAAAACTTCCAACAAAACTTGCTGTTGATTCAGTTACTCCAAGTTTATGAGTTAATGTTGAAATTGTAACTGGAAGACATCCAACACTTGATCTTGAAGTGAAAGCAAGTATTGCAAGAGAAACACATTTTTTTACATAAGTAAATGGATTTAATCCGAATAAAGATACTGCTGCCATTTGAAGAACAAACATAATTGCTACTGCAAGATATAATACTAATATGAATTTACTTACTTCTACAATAGCTCCGATTCCTTTTTGTGCAATTGTATTTGCAAGTAATGGAACTACTGCTAAAGGCATCCATTTAATAATACTCATAGCCATAGAAACGATTATTTTCTGCATAGCGTTTATTAAATCGAAGAATGGTTTTACAACGTCCATATATTTTTTAGACATTCTTTTTGCTGCCACACCAACAATTGCTGAGAAAATTACAAGACCAACAATGTTTAATTTAACCATAGCTTCAACTGGGTTTGCAGGAATAAGAGCTTTTAAAGTTTCTACAATGTTCTTAACTTCTCTTATCTTATTTGCCCCTTCAACAACTGCTGCCTGTTCAACGTGTCCAACATTGAATAAATTTCCTAGGAAAAGTCCTAAAGCAACAGATACTGCAACCATCACTAAAGTTATAACTAAAGTTCTTTGCACTAATTCACCAAGTTTTGCATCTTCTTTCATGTTGATAATAACGTGAATAATAGATACCATTACTAAAGGAATTACAAGCATTCTGATTAAAGAGATAAATCCTCCACCAAGAAGGCTGTACCATAAAGTTGTTTCTCTAATGAAATCAAGTTTCATTGGATCTGCCGGAAATCCTGCTGTAAGCTGAATCCCTAGTCCTAAAAATAATCCTACAACTGTTGCTATCATTACTTTCGCTGAAAAGCTGAATTTCTTTTTAGGCAGTTTGTTAAGTATCATAAGAATTACCACAAGAACTGCTAAGAAAATGATAGTTTTTACATCACTAACCATTAAAAATTCTTTGAAAAATACATTATTCATTTTTTGTCCCCTTTTTATTTTTTATTTAAACTTTTTAGTTTATTTATTATCTATTTAGCCACATTTCCTGCTACGTTCATTACATCCCAAGTTCTTGCAAAAGGCGGTGCATAGCAGAAGTCCATCATTCCTATTTCATCAACTGTAAGTTCAGAGTATATTGCTGCTGCAAGAGCATCTACTCTTAATACTGCTCCTTTTTTTCCGGCTATCTGTGCTCCTAAAAGAACTCTTGTATCTCCGTTATATATTAATTTAATATAGATATCTTCCTGTCCGGGATAATAATTAGTCTGATTCTTATCTTTTACAAATACAACCTTGTAATTGATTCCCATATTAGCTGCTTCTCTTTCAGTAATTCCTGTTCTTCCAGCCTCTAAATCCATAACTTTTACTGCTGCAGACCCTAAAGTTCCTTTAAATACAGTGTCAACACCTGCAAGATTTTCTCCTACAACTCTTCCTATTTTGTTTGCTGTTGTTGCCAGAGGAATAAATACATTTTCCTTTCTCACTAGATGATAAACTGTTGCACAGTCCCCGGCAGAATAGATAGAATCTATGCTTGTTTTTCCATGCTCATCTATTACTAAAGCTCCGTTTTTAAGCATCTCTATTCCTGTTTCTTTTAAGAAAGCTGTATTTGGTCTTACTCCTGTTGCAATAACTACTAAATCTGCTTTGTATTCACCTTTATTTGTTTTTACTCCTGAAACTTTTCCATTCTCTTCAATAATTTCAAGAACACTCTCTTCCAGATGCAGCTCCACACCTTGGTGACTTCTTATTTCTTCTTCCATCACATCAGTAATTTCTTTGTCGAAACTTTCCATTAATACTCTTTCTCCAAGCTGGATAAGTCTTACATTTCTTTTTCCTAAATGCTTTGCTGCCTCAACAACTTCTATACCAATATATCCTGCTCCAACTATAATGATTTCCTGATTTTCCTCTTTCATCATCTCTTCTTTTAAAACTATTCCGTCTGTATAGTCTTTAAGAGTATAAACCCCTTTAGTTTCTAAATTTTTGATAGGAGGCATTATTGCATGTGCTCCTGTTGAAATCATAAGTTTATCGTAGCTGTCCTTAAAAATCTCTCCTGTTACAAGATTTTTAACTGTAATCTCTTTCTTTTCAGTATCTACTCCGATTACCTCATGCTTTATTTTGATATTCATTCCTGCTTCAATAAATTTATGAACAGGTCTTGCAATCATGTTGTTTGGGTCTTCATAGAAATTTCCTACATAATAAGGAAGTCCGCATGCTCCCCAAGAAACAATCTCTGTTTTTTCATAAATGACTATTTCTGCTTCTTTGTTTAATCTGCTGGCTTTTGCTGCTGCTGACATTCCCGCTGCAACTCCGCCTACAATTATTATCTTCATATTCCCTCCTAAAGTTTATTTTACAGATATTTTCTTAAAATAGATTCCATGATTATATACTTTTTTAACTTTTTTCATACACAATCATTTATATCTGGATTTTATTCCGAAAAATATTACATTTAAATTTCACATATTATTTATAAGCAATTTTTATGCCACATAATATTTTACTATATTTTTATATTTTTTTCTTAATTTTTTTATTATAGTGAATTTAAAAACTAAAAACTTTTTCTTATTTTTTCATTATAAACATATTAAATTGTTATACTTTTTTCATTTTTATATATTATTTTACATTAAAATGTAATTTTGTTTTCTTCGTATTTTCAAAACGAAAATTTTTTTCATTTTGAAAACATATTTTTATCATTTTGAAAAACAAATATTTTTTATATTATATCTTACCAAAATATCTTTTATGTATCTTTTTTGATGATTTTTTTCTCTTACTCGTTTATTTATATAGTGTCAAAAAATCAAAAAAAACTGTCTGAAAATCTCAGACAGCTTTTTATTTTTTATAACTTATTTTTTATTTATTTGTTTATTTTTACTTTTGCTTCTTCAACTACATATTTTAAGAAATCGTCAAGTTTCATTGATACCTGCTCAGTTGAACCAAATCTTCTTACGTTAACTTCTCTGTTTTCAACTTCGTTTTTACCAATTATTAACTGCATAGGAACTTTATATTTTCCATTAGCCTCTCTGATTTTATATCCGATTGACTCTGCTCTGTCGTCAAGCTCTACTCTTAAATCCATATCTTCAAGCATTTGTTTTAATTCTTTAGCATAAGGAACTACTTCTTCACTGATAGTTAGAAGTTTGATTTGAGTAGGAGCAAGCCACATAGGGAATGCACCTGCATAGTGTTCTATTAATATTCCTATAAATCTTTCAATAGAACCGTAAACAACTCTGTGAATCATTACTGGTCTGTGTTTTTCTCCGTCCTCACCGATATAGCTTATATCAAATCTTTCAGGAAGGTTGAAGTCTAATTGAATTGTTCCGCACTGCCAAGTTCTTCCAATAGCATCTTTAATTTTGAAATCTAGCTTTGGACCATAGAATGCTCCGTCACCTGGGTTAAGTTTGTAATCTCTTCCCATTTTCTTTAAAGCTCCCTCAAGTCCTGCTTCTGCTTTATCCCAGATTTCTCTGCTTCCGATTGCTTTTTCAGGTCTTGTTGATAACTCTATGCTATAGTCAAATCCGAAAATTCCTTTATAGAATTTGTCTATTAATTCTGTTACTCCTATGATTTCTTCTTCAATCTGCTCTGGAGTCATAAATATATGAGCGTCGTCCTGAGTAAATGCTCTAACTCTCATAAGTCCGTGTAAAGCTCCTGAGAACTCATGTCTGTGAACGTGTCCTAATTCTCCAACTCTTTCTGGTAAATCTTTGTATGAGTGAATCTTATTTTTATAGTTTAAAATTCCTCCTGGACAGTTCATTGGTTTAATAGCAAAATCTGTTTCATCTATTGAAGTTGTATACATATTTTCTCTATAGTTGAACCAGTGTCCTGAAGTTTCCCAAAGTTCTCTGTTTAATATTGTAGGAGTCTGGATTTCTACATATCCTGCTTTTCTGTGCTCTTTTCTCCATAAGTCGATAAGAGTATTTTTTAACACCATTCCTTTTGGCATGAAGAATGGGAATCCTGGTCCATATTCACTTACAAAGAATAACTCAAGTTCTTTTCCTAATCTTCTGTGGTCTCTTTTTTCAGCTTCTTCTAAGAAATGAAGATAATCTTTTAATCTCTTTTCATCAGCAAAAGCAAGTCCGTAAATTCTTTGAAGCATTTTATTGTTAGAGTCTCCTCTCCAATATGCTCCTGCAAGTGATTTTAATTTAACTGCCTTTATGTAAGAAGTTGAAGGAACGTGAGGTCCTCTGCAAAGATCCATAAATTCTCCCTGTTTATAGAAAGAAAGCATTTCTCCCTGAGCAATCTCTTTTATTATTTCTACTTTATAGTTTTCTCCAAGAGCTTCAAAATGTTTTATTGCATCTTCTCTTGTCATTTCTATTCTTTCAATTTTTATATCTTCTTTAGATAATTTTTTCATTTCTGCTTCAATTTTTTCTAAATCTTCAGGAACAAATTGAACTTCAGGGTCAAAATCATAATAGAATCCGTTTTCAATAGCAGGACCTATTGCAACTTTTGTTCCTGGGAATAATCTTATAACAGCCTGAGCCATTAAGTGAGCTGCAGAGTGTCTTATTATATGTTCTCCCTCTTCAGAATCAGCAGGGATAAATTCTACTTTTGCATCTCTGTCTAAAATATAAGACATATCTTTTAATTCTCCGTCTACTTTAGCTGCTACTGATTTTTTTGCAAGTGAGTTGCTTACGCTTTTAGCGATTACAAACATATTTTCTGCATTTTCAAATTCTTTTATGTTTCCATCCATTAATTCTATTTTCATATATATCCTCTCCTTAACGTTTTTAAACTTTATTTTTTATTTTTAGTCGTCGCCAAGCTGGTCTTCTACTTTTAAACCGCTGAATACATGAACGTCTGGTTTTACTTTACTGTCGTTTCCACTGTCCCCTTTAGCTCCAATTCCAAATAATCTCTTGTCTGGGAATGTTAGAAGTGTAAACTGCAGTGCTGTTTTCCATTCGTAGTCACGGGTAGAAATACTGTACTCTCTTACATAAGCAAGAGACCACTCATAGTATCCCATCTCTTTACCGATTTCCACACCAGCCTCATCGAAGAATCTTCTTCCGCTTCCATCTCCGTAATTTACATCAATATTATCATAGAACTGAACATATGTTCTTAATCTCCATCCCTCACTTGGTTTTCCAATTTTTGCATGGAAACTAAATTCATGATCTCTTTCAGTTACTTTCCAGTTATCAGGATTATCATGTCTTCCTGCATAATCAGCCTCTTGTGTGAAAGTATATCCTAATCCTATTCTGTTTTGAGAATAGAATACAGCTGCCTCTATTTTAGAAAGTGAATCCCAGTAACTTTCCTGATCTCTTCTGTCGTCACTGCTTTCTAAAGTAAGTCTTGCATCAAAGCTTCTTCTGTAATCACCAAAATATACTCTGTTATTCATTACGCTGTTTAAGTTAAATGCAGTAGAATTTCTGTTTTCCAGTATACTTCTGATATTATTAATATCTTGAGATGTTAAATCATTTCTGTCTTTTCCATATTCTCTTTCAGCATATTTTGAAAGTTCCTCTTCTGATAATCTCTTATCTTTAAATCCATATCTAAGAGTTATTACATTAGAGTTGTAACCTGTATTGAAATCTCCGCTATAAGCATTGTAAGGCTTATAGTTTCCTTGATAATCTTCATATTTTACAGAGTAAGAATGTTCTATCTCTCCTCCGTTAATATATGTTACAGCATATGTTCTGTTGTCTATATCAAGTACATCTGCATTTCCTACTCTTGCTTCATCTGTACCTTGAGTATATTCAAAGTTTAATCTGTTTTCTCCAAAGCTGTAAGTATATCCGAATACATTTTCTCTAATTTCTTCGCTAAGTCCTTTTTCTGTTATTCCCTTAAAGAAGTCATCAGAAAAATCTATGCTTTGGTTTTTATAGTAAAACTCATGATTACCAACATAAATATTTGCTCCATAATCTTTATATCCTAAATCATTATTATATCTGTTTCCAAATACTGAATCATAATCATCTGAATATCTGTCATCTGTATTATAGTATGCTGATAAAGCTTTATCTCCGTCAATCAGGAAGTCAACTTTGTTTTTGAAAATCTCTCCTGATTTTTCATCATTCTCAGGTCTTTCTTTCAGAGTATACTCACCAGTATAAACTGTTTCTGTATTTCCAAATTCAAAGCTTACTGTATCTCCATAAGTGTATGTATTGTCTTTGTTGATTAGTCTTCCATGTTCTTGATTAGAATTTCCGTCGTATTTATAATTTTGATAGAAGAACTTAAATTCGTTGTTTAATCCTATATCAGCCCATCTGTCTGCATTTCCTGAGTTATCAAGAAGTGTAATTCTGTGATTTAAACCAGCCTGATATCTCGTTGTTTTATCATTATCATCTGTTTCAAGACCATTATTTATTCCGGATTTAAATTTATCCTGTCTGATATTTCCAAAAATATCAATCTCTCCAAGATATCCAAGTCCTATGTTGTTTTTATTAATTCCAAATTCATAGAAATCAGATTCATTTTTAAAGATTCTTGAACTTAAATCAGAACTGTCTATTCCCTCTCTGCTGTGGATTGTTTCCTCTCTTCTACCACCTGCAAATGTGAAGTTTAAAAGTCCCGTATACAAATCAACAAAGGCTCTCTGTTCTTCTATTTTTTCATATGTGATATTTTCATATCTGTTATATTGATTCCATCTATTGCCTTTTTCAAATATTCCAGGATTATTATCCTTTCCTGCTCTCATTGGGTCTTCTTGTAAATTTAATTTCTTTTCAGAGAAAGTATAATCATATCCTGTTTTAAAAGATATATTTTTTGTTAAATCATATTCTCCAAAAGCTGCTGAAAAATTACGGCTGTCATAAACATCATACATAGCCACAGTCCATGGAACATAGTCAGCTTTAAGTCCATATTTGTCTGTTGTTTTTAATTTGCTTAAATCCGGATTTCTTTCCCAAGAATTAAGTCTTCTGTATAAGTCACCGTTTTTCTCATCATAACTTAATGAAATTTTACGGTTCTTATCTTCAAATCCAAATCCAAAATCTTCTGCTCTTGATTGTAAATCATTTACATTAGAACGTGGATCCATATCATATAAATAGTTATAATAACCGCTTATTTTATAATCTTCATTATCTTTCACAAGAGATACATTTGAGAAAAGATCATTGTCAACCTGTGAATCATATCCCAAATCATCTATCTGATCATTTACTATATATTGATAAGCTTTTTTATCATCAGTAAGTTTTACTTTTGCATCAATAGTTATGTCTTTTCTTTCTCCAAGTCCCGTCAGTGATGTATCAAGTGTATAGAAATTAGAATAATCTCCCATGCTTGGGATTTCTCCTAAATCTCCTTTAACTGGATTTCCATTTTTATCTTTATGATTAAACTTACCTGCTGCATCATAATCTTCTATAATATCTTTTAAAGTATCATTCATATTATAGGTCATGCTCTGCACTCCAAAATCAAAGTGACCATAATCTCCGTCATACTTATGGGTATATTTTATATCCCATCTGTCATCACTGCTTGCTTCCGGTCTTCCCGTTTCAGAATTTATTTGATTTTTATCTTTTTTATAAAGCAAAAGATCTGTAATGTTTAATCTTGATTCTCCATAGGTTCCTGTGTCATACCAATTTTCCATTCTTCCCACAAGAAGTCCCATTTGATCTCCGAACTTAGGTGCAAAACCTCCTTTATATTTTCCGTCTTTGCTTTCATAAAGCATTCCGGTTGAGATTGTCCATCCATAGTCCTCTTCATCTCCCCACATTGGGAATAATGGCACTTGAGATCCCTGTCTTATATTAAATCTGTACCATGGGAATGTAAAAGGCATCACATCAATATCCTGAATAAACAAATCAGAACCTGTTAAGGTTACTTGTTTATCAGGTTCTATTTTTATCTTATCACTTTGAATATAATATCCAAGTCCCGTCAGATCTCTGTTGGTATTTACTTTGGGGTCAGTTGTAAACCAGGCATTTTTTAACAGCACTACTCCATTATCAAACTTGGCTTTTTCTCCTCCAAAATAAATTTTTTCATTAGGAGCTTCTGCTCCTGTTACTTTTCCAACCTGCATATATCCAAAAGTCGTGTCAAATACAGCTTTACTTCCATCAAGAAGAGCAACTCCATTTTTAGACTCTATTCTTATATCTCCTGTAGGCTGATAAGAATCAAGAGTAAAATCTCCATCTATATACATTCTGTTTTTGGCCGTATCTCTTCTGATATCAAAAACTTTAAATCTGTTTTGACCATAAACAACATCTATACCGTTGGTTGAAGTTACAGTTTCGTTGTCTAAACTTACTTCTATTTCCGTTTCTTTACTTTTATCTGATTCATTTGTAATCATTTGTTCTTCAGACAATGCTTTCATGCCTATAAGCATCAATGCCAGAAGCAGATACATTTTTTTCTTCATAAAAGATACCCCTTAATTTCAATGTAATCACACAACGTATTTCATTCGATTATACCATATATCCACCATTTTTTATAGGTTTTCAATATTTTATTTTCACAACCTATGATAATAGTATACCACAAATGCAAAAAATAAAAAACCGCTCATTTCTGAACGGTTCATAACTTCCTTCTAGGAAGATTTCATACATTGGAGGCGACGACCAGATTCGAACTGGTGGTGGAGATTTTGCAGACCTCTGCCTTACCACTTGGCGACATCGCCCTCCTAAATTAAGTTGTGTATGGTGCTCAGAGGCGGAATCGAACCACCGACACGGGGATTTTCAGTCCCCTGCTCTACCGAC
>UQOH01000026.1 GCA_900542625.1 uncultured Fusobacterium sp. | reverse complement strand
AATTACGCTGATATTTTTAATTTAGATAATTTTGTTTTATATTTTTAGACTATTTAGTTTGTTAAAACTTTGTATTATATATATCTTTTTCCAAAATTTCTTCTTTTTCTGAAATTACAAGGGCTGCTGCTGCATCTCCTGTAACATTAAGTGCTGTTGCCAGCATATCAAGTGGTCTGTTTACAGCCACTATAAGAGAATAAATAATAAAAACTCCCTCGTTGTTGTAACCCATTCCGTTAAGAATAGAAAATAAAATTATTGTAGATGAACTTGGAATTGACGGTGTCCCGATAGAACCAATCAAAGCCAGAAAAGCTATGGAAACAAAACTTGGTATAGTCAGCTCATATCCTGCCGAAGATGCAATGAAAATTGTTCCGATTATCTGCATTATTGTTGTCCCGTTCATATTGATTGTCATTCCCAAAGGAATAACAAAAGATACTACCTCATCATCTATTCCAAGTTCCTCTCTGCATATTTTTTCATTAAGAGAAAGTGCCGCTGCTGAAGATGCAGCTGATGTTCCAAGAAGAGCAGCTTTGCTTATCTTTTTCATAAAAATTAATGGATTAAGCCTTGTCTTAAAAAATACATAAGAGGGATATCCCAAAAGCAGAAAGATAATAAGAGCTGCTGCTGTTACCCACAAATATGCAATAACAGGTTTCAAATGGTCTATTCCGTAAATTGCAAATGTTCTTGTTATCAAACAAAATATTGCAGGGGCACTGAATTTATCTATAACAAAACTTAAAAATACAGAAACAATTCTATTTACCTCAGACAAAAATCTATATACAATACTTTCTTCAGTATCCAAAGCATTAAGACATATTCCAGTAACAACAGCAAGAAAGACTATTGATAAAATCTGTGAGTTTGTTGAGAAAACATTAAAAACATTATTAGGAATACACTGCAAAACTATTATCAAAGGGTTAATACTTTGAGATACTATTTTTTCTGACGAACCTGTAATAACACTTTTAAAAATTCCTGTTTTATATGCTGCAAATCCTACAACTGATGCAAGAATAAGAGCTATAAAATACATAGACATGAAATTTGAAATAGTCTGTGCAGCTATTCTTCCAAATTTTTTTGTATCTTTTATTTTACAGATAGAAAGAACTATTGAAGAAAAAATAAGAGGCACAATTATAAACTGAAGACAGTTTATGAAGAGCTGTCCCAGAATAAAAAGCAGTCCCACAGCCTTTGTATTTTCAGGAAGAGTAATATCTTTAAAAAGAAGTGTATCAATTATATTCCATATATGTTCATATCCGTTTTTTAAGAGATATTCTCTCAGAAAAAGAAAAGCACTTCCGAAAACAATTCCAAAAAACAGAGCTGCTCCCATTTTCAGTGCCAGCGAAAAATGTTTTTGAGTTTTAGTTTTTAGCATAAAAAAATCTCCTTGTTCTGAATTTTGATAATCTGTGATAAATAATACATTAAAAAAATATTATTTGTCAATATCAAAATAAGTTCAAGAAGATTTTTAACAGCTTTAATTATACAATACTTGTGGATTTAATATAGTTCAAAAATTTTTTTATATAGGGTTTTTGCTGCTTGTTTTTCAGATAAGCCAGATAGATATATCTTTTCTGCTTAAGATTTTTAATTTTAATCTGAGCGATATTTTGATTTTCAAGAAGAGGAGTTCTTCCCACAACGGCTATTCCAAAGTTTTGAGATACAAGCCCTGCTATTCCCTGTTCATTTTCTGCCTCAAATTTTATGCTTGGAGAGATATTCATTTCAGAAAATACTTTTCCCAAGAACTGCCCAAGTCCGCTGTCTTTGAAATATGAAACCAAATCATAATTTTCTATTTCCTGCAGATCAATCTCTTTTTTTTCTGCCAGAATATGATTTTTAGGAGTTATAACTATGATTTCCTGCTCAATAACAGGCTCAAATACAATATTTTTTTCCTTTTCATCAACAGAGCAGAAACCTATATCATACTTGTTGTTTTTTAATCCGTTTATAATTTCAGAAGTAAAATCCTGTTTCAGAGTAAAAGAGATATCAGCATTTTTGTTTTTATCCAGAAAATCTTTAATTGTTTTGGGAATATATTCTCCTGAAAGTGGAAAAACATATGCAAGATTTATATTTGCTTTATTTAACTTTTTTACTTTTTCAATTCCCTCTTCCAAAATTTTTAAGGATTTCTCAACATACTCTAAAAAAATTTTTCCCTCTTTTGTAAGTTTTATATTTCTTCCCTGTTTTTCAAAAAGGGTGGCAGAAAGTTCTGCCTCAAGATTTGCCATAGACGCACTTAAACTGGGTTGTGCCACATTAAGTTTTTCTGCTGTAAGTCTGAAATGTTCAAGCTCAGCAATAGTTTTAAAATAATAAAGCTGGTTTAAGTTCATTGAAATCACTCCGTCAATAAAATTTAAAGCTTAGTATCCTGTTTATGAAATATTATAACATGAATTGATAAACAAAATCTATCAATTTAAAAAAAATTAGTATTAGACTTATTTTATATATGAATTTATAATGTGAGTGTCTTAGGTAAAAATTAAATTCGTATTATTAAATTCAAAAAAAATTGAGAGGTAAATCATGCAAAATGTCGTAGAAATCAGAAACATAAGGTTAGGAGAGGGAATCCCTAAAATATGTGTACCACTTGTAGCAAAAACAAAAGAAGAGTTTTTAAAATCAGCTGAAGCTCTTCATGAAGTAAAACTTGATCTTGTTGAAGTGAGAATAGATCACTTTAATGATGTGGAAAACATTGAAGCTGTAAAAGAACTTGTAAAAGAGTTAAGAGAAGTTTTAAAAGAAACTCCAATTCTTTTCACATTCAGAAGTTTAAAAGAAGGTGGAGAAAAAGAAGTATCAACTGAGTATTACAAAACTTTAAACATTGAAACAGCAAGAACCGGATTAGTTGATTTAGTTGACGTGGAACTTTTCACAGGAGACGAAATTGTAAAAGAAATCGTTGATGAAGTTCACAAAGCAGGAGTAAAAATTGTTATGTCAAACCACGATTTTAACAAAACTCCAGAAAGAGAAGAGATAGTAAGAAGACTTTGTAAAATGCAGGAGCTTAATGCTGATCTTCCTAAAATTGCAGTAATGCCAAAATCAGCAGGAGATGTATTAAAACTTCTTCAAGCAACAAATGATATGGTTACAAAATATGCTGAAACACCTATTATAACAATGTCAATGGGAGGACTTGGTGTTATAAGCCGTATTGCAGGAGAAACTTTTGGTTCTGCTCTTACTTTCGGAGCAGCAGGAAAAGCATCTGCACCTGGACAGGTTGATGTTGACAGCTTAGTATCTATGCTTAATGTTTTACACAATGCAAAATAATTAAATAAAATTTGGAGGATTATATAAAATGGCAGAAAGAATTACAGGACACACAGAATTAATAGGACTTATAGCAACACCAATAAGACACTCAAGTTCACCTACAATGCATAATGAAGCATTTGCAAAATTAGGACTTGACTATGCTTATTTAGCATTTGAAGTAGGAACAGAAGACCTTGAAGATACAATAAAAGGTTTCAGAGCAATGAAAGTTCGTGGAAGCAACGTTTCAATGCCTAACAAAACTGTTGTTCACAAATATCTTGATAAATTATCTCCAGCAGCTGAACTTTGCGGAGCAGTAAACACAATAGTTAACGACGACGGAGTTTTAACAGGACACATCACAGACGGAATCGGATGTATGAGTGCTTTAAAAGACGCAGGAGTAGATATCATTGGTAAAAAAATCACAATAGTAGGAGCCGGAGGAGCTGCAACAGCTATTCAAGTACAGGCAGCTTTAGACGGAGTAGCAGAAATATCTATTTTCAATAAAAAAGATAAATTCTTTGAAAATGCAGAAAAAACTGTTGAGAAATTAAATTCTAAAACTAACTGTAAAGTTTCACTTTATGATTTAGATGATTTAGCAAAATTAAAAGAAGAAATAGCATCAAGTGTTCTTTTAATTAATGCAACAGGTGTTGGAATGAAACCATTAGAGGGAATAACTTATATTCCTGATACATCTTTCTTCAGACCTGAACTTGTAGTTCTTGATATCGTTTATGCTCCAAGAGAAACTGCTCTTTTAAAACTTGCTAAATCAGCAGGATGCAGAACATTAAACGGACTTGGAATGATGCTTTTCCAAGGAGCTGCAGCTTTTGAAATGTGGACTGGAAAACAAATGCCGATAGATTACATGAAAGAAATATTAGATATTAAATACTAATATTTACGGGTGATATATAGACATGGCTAAAGAGAAAAAATTTAATATATTATATGTAACAGTATTCTGTATCTATATAAACTTTTTTATACACGGTATCGGTGCTTCAATACTTGCTCAAAATACAAAATCTTTCCAAGCACTTTGGAATACTAATCACGCTGCTGTTTTATATGTCATATCAGCTTTGGGAATAGGAAGATTTATAGCTCTTCCTTTCTCAGGGGTGATATCAGATAAACTTGGCAGAAGAATAACAATTATAATCGGAATGATATTTTATGCTCTGTTCTTCGGACTTATATTTATTACTCCAAATTCAAAAATCGGATTCTTTGTTGCTCTTCTTGCAGGAATAGCAAACTCTTTCTTAGATTCAGGATGTATTCCTGCAGCTATGGAGATTTTGGTAAATTCTACAGGATTTGCAAGTATCCTTACTAAACTTTTCATCTCAATAGGACAGTTTCTTCTTCCTATGATGGTAGGATTTTTAGCAGGGAACAACTTATACTTTGGATATTCATTTATCTTCTGTATAATTCTTTTAGTTATTAATGGGTTATTTTTATTAAAACTTCCTTTCCCAGATCAGAGCGGAACAAAGAAAAGTGAAGTAAAAGGAGAAAATGCTGCTCCTGTTGTAAAATCAAATTTCTTTATAGAGGGAATAGCTCTTATAGTAATTGGATATACTTCAACAGCAACTTTCCAGATTTTCCTTAATATAAACAAAGCTTTTGGAACAGATATTGTAGGACTTTCTGAATCAGCAGCAGGAAGAATTCAGTCAAATTATGCTATGGGTTCTATCCTTGCAGTAGTTATAACAGCCTTTCTTGTAAAGAAAATGATTAAGCCTGTAAGATTTTTATTTATCTATCCGCTTATATCATTTATTACATTAGCAGGAATGTTTTTAATAAGAACTGAGATGATGGCTCTTGCAGGTGGATTTATTATCGGATTCAGTGCAGCAGGAGGAGTTCTTCAGCTGGCAGTGTCAACAATGGCAGATTTATTCCCGGTATCAAAGGGAAAAATTACAAGTATGATAATGCTTTCATCAAGCGTGGCAACTTTCACAGTGACTGCTCTTGCAGGATATATTACAAATATTTTTGGAATAGAATATACTCTTGTTTTTGCAGGAGCTGTAACAGCAGTGGGAATACTTCTTTCTGTAATAGTTAATTTCAGATATAACATCTTAGCAAAACAGAGTGTATAAAACTTAAAATTACTTTGTGTTCAAAACTTTAAATTTTTTATTGTAAGGGGTTAAAACTATGAAAAAATATGAAAATTTATTCAGTTCTATTACTGTTAAAAATATGACTATTAAAAATAGAACGGCTATGATGCCGATGGGTACAAATTTTGGTGGGCAGAATGGTGAATTTTTGGAAGATCACATAAAATATTATGAGCAAAGAGCAAAAGGTGGAACAGGACTTATTATAGTAGAAAATGCCTGTGTTGACTTCCCTCTTGGTTCAAACGGAACAACTCAAATAAGATTAAATGAGGACAGATTTATTCCTGCTTTATATAATCTTACAACAAGACTTCACAGACAGGGAGCTTGTGCAGCAATACAGATTAATCATGCAGGAGCATCTGCAGTTCCTTCAAGAATTGGAGGACAGCCTGTATCATCTTCAAATGTTCCTTCAAAAACAGGAGGAGCAGTTCCAAGACCTTTAACTGTTCAAGAGATTGAAGAGATTGCAGAAAAATATGCTTTAGCAGCAAAAAGAGCTCAGACAGCAGGATTTGACGCAGTAGAAATTCATGCTGGGCACTCTTACTTAATCTGCCAGTTCTTATCACCTTTATATAATAAAAGGGAAGATGAATTTGGAGGAACTCCTGAAAACAGAGCAAGATTCTGCAGAATGATAATTGATAAAATAAGAAGGGAAGTAGGGGAGATGTTCCCTGTTATTTTAAGAATAAGTGCAGATGAACTTCTTGAAGGAGGAAATACTCTTGAAGATACACTTGAAATATTAGAATATTTAGATAAGGGTGTAGATATTTATAATGTTTCATGTGCATTAAATGATTCGCTTTATTATCAAATAGATGCTATGTATTTTGCTGATGGATGGAGAGCAAACATGGCAGAAACAGTTAAAAAGAAATTTGGAAAACCTGTTATCACAATGGGAAATATCAGAGATCCTAAAATAGCAGAGGAGATTTTAGTATCTGGAAAAGCTGATATAATAGGAATGGGACGTGGACTTATTGCTGAACCTTGCTGGGTTGAAAAAGTTCAGTCTGGAAGAGAAAATGAATTAAGAAAATGTATTTCTTGCAATATTGGTTGTGCAGGACACAGAATAGGACTTAACAGACCAATAAGATGTACAGTAAATCCTGACTTAATAAATGAAGGAAATTATAAAAACAGAAAAGTTAACAAACATGTAAATGCTGTTGTTATAGGTGGAGGAACAGCAGGGCTTGAGGCTGCATGTACTTTAGCTGAAGTTGGATGTTCAACTTTCTTATTAGAAGAAAAAGCTCAGCTTGGAGGACTTGCAAGAGAGATAGCTAAATTCCCTGCTAAGAACAGAATAGCTTTCTTCCCAGAATATCTTGAGCAGAGAGCAGCTAATCTGAAAAATCTTATCACATTTACAAATACTAGGGGAGATATAAAAAATATAGAAAATTTAAAACCTGATTTAATAGTAAACGCTACAGGTTCTAAACCTTTAATGCCTCCTATAAAAGGGCTTAAAGATTTTGCTGATAAAGAAGGTTCAAATGTATTTTCTATACTTGGAGCTATAAAAAATCTTAAAAACTTTGAATTTGAAGGAAAAGAGATTGTTATAGTTGGAGGAGGAGCTGTTGGACTTGACGTAGTTGAGTTCTTTGCAGAACACGGAGCAAAAGTTTCAATAGTTGAAAGACTTCCTCTTCTTGGAAAAGATTTAGATGTAATCACAAGACTTGCTATGATGGACATCATTAAGAGAAAAAATGTAAAAGTATACACTAATACTTCTTTAATGGAAGTAAAAGCTGACAGATTTGTTGTTGAATTAGAAAATAAAGAGGTAGTTGAATTAAACTTTGATTACGGATTTGTTTGTCTTGGAATGGTAAGCAACAAGCCTGCTCTTGCTGAAATAGAAGAGTATTTTTCAGAGAAGAACATTCCTGTGGTAAATATTGGGGACAGCGTAAGAGCCAGAAAAATACTTGAAGGAGTGGAAGAGGGAAGATTTATAACTAACACTCTTGAAAAAATGGGATTATTTAACAGTTAAACACTCTCTATATATATTTGTTTTTATACTTAAAAGCAGCCTGAAAATTTCGGGCTGCTTTTAAAATATTAGTTAATATATCATCAATGAAGATGCAATAGGATATCCTACAACTACAGAAAAAATTGTACTTGCTGCCATCAAGATAAATCCATATATCAATACAGATTTTGCATCAGTCCATTCAGAACCGATTGCCATAGCTATATGAGGCATTGCAGGAGGTGTTGCAAAAGCAAAAGATCCCATCATTCCTATCATAGATACAATAGCAGGACATGAAACAATTCCGCCTGCTGCCTGTATAATTGGTATTGCTACAGTAGTAACCACTGTTACAGTTACCATATTTGATGAGAAATTTGTCTGAATACATGCCCACAGAGTAAATGCTGTTATAAGGAGCATAGGATTTATATCTCTTAAAAGAGGATTTAATGTTTCAATAATATAAGTAGACAAACCAACATTTGGATGAGTCATTGCACTTCCTATTGTAAGAGTTCCTGCTGCCATAATAAGGCTTGACCATTGAACACCTTTTTTCATTCCCTCTGCAAAATTCAGCATAGGTTTTCCGTCAAAAGATATAATAGAATAAAGAATTACTCCAAGCATAGGAGGCATAGCAGTTCCCATTTTGCTTATTTTTGTTACAGCAGGGAAGATATTTTTTACAAGACTTGGGAAAACCCAAAGAGCAATTACCAGACAGAATACTGCTACTGCTGTTTTTTCTTTTTTATCCATAGGAGTCATATCTGCTGCCATAGAACTCATATCAATATTTTTAATTTCTGAAACATCAGGATTTAATATAAATCTGAAAATCAAAATCATAAAAATAAGGGAAAGAATTCCAACAGGAACAGCAAAAGCCATATAGTGAGCATAACTTATTGTAAGTCCTGTAGCAGTGTGATAAAATCCCATTGCCATAATACTGAATATGTGTGCAATAGGAGTCATTCCTGAAGAAATTGATACTGTGAAAGCAAGTCCTGTCATTAAAACTTTCCCGATTTTTTCTCCTTTTTTAATTCCCAGAAGTTCGTGGATTTTTTCCAGTATAGGAAGAAAAACAACGAAAAGCACTGTTGGAGAAACAAAACATCCTATAAGAGCAACAGCTGTAAAGAAAGATACAATAAACCACCACGGACCTTTTTTAGCAGCAGGACTCGTTATGAAATACAGAGCACATCTTTTTAAAAAAGGTGTTTGTGCTAAAACGTGAGTACATAGGAAAGTACACATTAAAAAAGGAAAGATTTCATTTCCAAAGGAACTTTGAAAAACTCCCTTAAAGCCTATCTGCGGAATCATTGCCACAGCCATAATACATAAAAGGCTTGGCCAGTCAATGGCAACCGTCAGCCACAATAAAAGACTTCCTAAAAAAATTCCAATAATTTCCGCTCCGGCAGGTGTCATTCCTGTGGGGACAGGAACTATTTTTCCAAGTATAATGAGCGAAAAAGCAGCAAAAATATAAAGATTTCTTTTTAAAATTTGATTCATTTATCATCTCCCAAAATAGAGTTTATTTGATTTACCGCTATATTATATCACTTTTATACAAATTATGATAAAATAAAATTAACAAATTATTTTCAGGAGGAATTATGAACAGCAAATCACCAAGAGAAAAATATTATAAAATAGGTGAAATAAGCAGACTTTATAAGATAAGCACAGATATACTTAGATACTATGATAAAATTGGATTAGTTTCCCCTGACTACACAGGAGAAAACGGTTACAGATATTATTCTAAAAAGCAGATTTGGAAACTGAATAATATTAGAAATTTAAGAAATATAGGAATGGGACTTGAGGATATAAAAGAGTTTTTAGATGAAAGAAATATTAATTCTGCCAATAATATTCTTGAATTTCAGCTGGAGAAAGTGGAAGAAAAAATAAAAAAACTTATGGAACTAAGGGAAGAACTTGCAAGCAAACTTGAAAATATTGAATTTTTTAAAACATTTCAAAATTTTAACAAACCTCTTTTAAAATATATTCCAAAAAGAAAATTCCTTCGTTCAAAAGGAAATTTTAAACAGGACTGGGAAATTGATTTTGAATTGAGAATATTAAACGAAAAGACAGAGTATGACAGCGATTTTATTTTGACAAACAATGAGATTGGAGCTACTCTTTCAAAGGAAAATTTTATTAAAGGAGAGTATGGCACTTTTTCTGAAACATTTATAATTAATGATGTAAAAGGAGAAATTATTAATGCCGGATATTTTTTAACAATAGTTTTTAAAGGGAGCTATAAGGAAAGCTATAAATATTATGAAATTTTAAAAGAGTATATCAAGGAAAATAATCTTGAAGTTACAGGGGACATACATGAAATTTATCATATAGAGATACATATAACAGAAGATGAAAATGAATTTATAACAGAGATTCAGATACCAGTAAAAACAGAATTATCGAAATAAAAATAAAAAATTCTCTAAGAAAAAAAGAAAGAGGAAGTCAGCACAGCACAGATAAAAAATACAGCTACTACTTTAGGACAATATGGATATTTAAACGGAAATCAATATGATAATGTTCTTCTAAGTAACAATATTAATAAAAGAGTTGGAGTAAAAGTATTTTCTTATCCAGAGAAAGATAGATTAACAATAAGCGACCATATACCTATTTATTTAGGAATTAAGAAAATGAATTATAATTAAAAAAGAACTGGTAGAACCAGTTCTTTTGTTTGTATAAGAAAAATCATCTTTTATACAATCATAATATTTTCCTATTATATTTTTTTGTTTTTTATATTCATATAAAATTATTTTTTTACCATCTATTATAACTGTTTCTGGTGATGTTTTTTTAAATATTACTATTGTTCCATTAGTGTTTTTTTCTGGATACCAATAATCATCTTTTGCATAGTATTCTTTATAATCATTATATTCAATAGTTAAATGTTTTAATTCTTTTTTACTGTTAACAAATTTTTCTATAACTATATGGCTTCCCCTTATTTCCTTATTTTTTTCGTTCATGTTAAAACTTGAATAAATTTCAACTAATTGATAATTAAGAAATAAAGCATAAAATTCAGAAGTTTCATCTTCTAAGTCATGAGTTTCTTTTAAAATAAAATCTTTTCCATATTTTTCAAGATGTTTTTTATTAAATTCTATATATTTTTTCATATTGTAAAGAACATCTTCGAATAGTTCAAACCATTCTTCTTTTCTGATATCTCCATTATCTTCTTGCCAATCAATACGTCTTGTAGGATATTCTATGATAGGTAAATCAGGATATCTTTCAGGTGTTGGTATTTTACTAAATTCTCTGAAGTCTTTATCTATGATACGACCATTTTTTGCAAACTCGTATTTTTCTTTTGAAAATGAATTAAAAGACATAAATAGTATTGTTATAAATATAATTATTTTTTTCATTTGTTTTTTACCTCTTTATTTTCATTTTTATATTTTTCTTCTGCTTGTGCAAACATTTCATTTATTATGTCTTCAACACTTTGTTCTGTAAACTTATTAGTATTTGATTCTTCCATATTACATGCTATTGAATTAGTTTTATTTAGTATTTCTTGTCCAATCCATAATCCTGTTGATACATCTTCTGATATATTAGTATCAAATAAATGGTCAAATAGCATAGCACTACCTAAAGATAAAAGTCCAAATTTAAAATAATTTTTATTTCTTTCATATATTATTTTCTGTCTTTCCAGTTTCCAAACTTCTGTTTCACTTAATAATCTATTACATGTTATTCCTAATTCTTCATTTTGTTTTTTAATAAGTCTTCTTTCTTCTTCTTGCATTTTTTTAAATGATTCAGGTAATACATCCGATAATCTAATTGTTTTTTTGTTGTCATATAATACCTCATAAAATTTTCTTTCTATATTTCCCATATTTTATAAATAATTTCTTTATAAATTTTATTGTCTATTTCTTGAGTTTCTGAAAGTAAATCTAATTTTCTTCTTATTTTTATAAGATGTCTTTTTGTTTTTAATCTTATTTTATTATTTTTTTTAAATACATAAAAAATTTTATTTGAATTATTTACATATGTAAAAAAGTTAGAACTATATTTATTATCAACAAATATATTTTTCGTTCCTTTTATAGAATATTTTTTATATAATTCTTTGCAAGATATTCTCTTTCCAGTTTTTGTTATCCCTTTATATTTTAATATAGTATTTATTTTTGCATACAATCTTGAATAATATTTTGTAATAGATCTTTCTCTTAGATATATGCTTTTTCCATCGTATTCAAAGCCTAAAAATTCTATTTTATTTTTTTTATTACTAAAATCAGAAATATCTGGTATATATGTTGGAGTAATTATACTGTTTTTAATTTTGAATGTTTTTGTTTTTTCTCTTTGAAGTCTTAACAAAGGTATTGAATATATAATTTGAAAAATATTTTTATAAATACCATTTATATCTTCTTCCTGTTCTTGTAATATAATTATAAAATCGTCAGAATATCTTATGTATAAACCATTTAATGATTTTATATATTTTTTCATTTTTATATCAAAATCAATCATATATACATTTGATAAAACAGCACTAATCGGAGAGCCTTGTGGTATTCCACAATTATATTTATTCTTTTCAATAATATGTTTGTTCTCTTTAAATTGTTTTAAAGTCAAAACTTTTTGCATTGAATTTAATGATGCCAAATCTATTTCTGAATTACCTAAATGATTTAAATTTAATAGTTTTTCTAATTTAAAGTACGAAAATTTAGTTATATTTTTAAAAACATTATAGAAATCATCAGGCATTTTTCTAGTTCTAAGAATTCTTAATAAATTATTTTTTAAATATTTGTGCTCTAACATATCAAAAAAATTGGAAAAATCACCAATAAATATATTTAATGTTTTATTTTGATTATTTTTTATAAACTCAAAAGCTTGTTTTGCAAAATCAATATTACATTTTCCTGAATTATTTCTATATGCAACAGCTACATCATCAATATCATATTTTTCTGTAAATATATTATATTCTCTGTTTATTAAGTATCCGTAATAAGAGTATATATATCTATCAATATGTGCTGCATAATACAAATCTCTAAATTTATATTTTTTTATTAATTTTCCACTTTTAAATTTATTAAAGAATTTTCTTTGATAAATAAATGGATAGAAACCATGTTTTGCTACAAAGTTTCTATTGTATATTAATTTTTCTACATTTTCTAAATTACGTCTATTATCAAAATGTGCATATGATTTAGAATATTTATTTTTTTCTTTCCATTTTTCAAAATATTCCATAATTGTCTCCATATGTTTATAAAGCAAAAGCCTAATAGAATGAGGGTAATATCTCCTACTATTAGGCTTTACTTTACAATTACTTAAGATTAAATAATCCCAATTACCTTTTTTTGCTTAAAATTGTAATTCTTAATTTAACATTAACTAGAAATATTCTCATTAATCAATAAATATAAGGAGAAATATAACAACCGTAAGCAGTTTGCTACGGTTTTGGTTTTGAGTAGCAAACTGTGCTTTAGTGGCGTCCTTAACCTTTTGCTACTTTATCATATTAGCTAGCATCTAAAATAAGAATAACATCTCCCAATTCACCTTATGTGAATGGCATAAATATTATATAATTTTTTTTAAACAAAAGTCAATATATTTAAATTTAATATTATATTTGTCAATGCTCTATTAATTTATTTTAATATAAAATAAAGTAAAAAAGGAGAATTAGAATAATGGAAATAAAAGATGTAGGTATTATATATGAAATAGACTCAAGTAATTTTATATAGGATAATTTGAACAACCATAAAATTCTCCATATGGTCCTTTTTTACGAACCATAAATCCTCCACAACTTAGACATCTTACTTGACTTTTAATACTTTAAAATCTTCTATCTATAATTTTGTTGCTATATTATTTCATATGAACTATGTGTTTGAGTATGATAATTTTTACATAGATACATTAAATTTTCTTCTTGGTTTCTTCTACAACTTCATTTATAGCTTTTTCAAATTCTTCCATAGTAATATTATAACGGTTTAATTTTGAAAGAAGTTGTTTTCCATTTGAATATCCTAAACCTAATTTTTCCCCAAGTTTTTCTCTTAAAAATGCTGAATTGGAATGTCCAATCAAATGATATTCAAAAAGTATGTCAGAAGAGAAAATCTCTTTTACTTCTGCAGTTTCACATCTTGCTTTTTCAAGAGCTTTTATAATAGCTTCAGGGCTTGCATTTTCTACACCAATATCTCCATTTTTTGTTCCCTCTGCTCTGTTAATATAAGCATGTTTAGCTTTAGGATATCTTTTCTGGATATATTCTCTTATTTTAGTTCCTGCAAAATCAGGGTCAGTAAGAACGATTATCCCTGTTCTTTCATAAGCACCTTTTATTCTTTCTATATTTCTTCCTACAGAAAATCCATGCACAGCAATTACTTCTGCATCAACAGCAGCTTTTACAGCTGTTATATCATCTCTTCCCTCTACCACAATAATTTCTTTTATTCTTTGTTTCATTAAAATTTACCTTCCTGTTGTATTTAAAATATTCATAATTATTATAGCAGAAAAAAGGCTTTATGTGGTAAAATTATTTTATGGGGAAATATTATAAAATTTAAGGAGATGATTTTATATGATAAAAATAGTTGCAAAAAGTATTGTTAAAGAGGGTAAAAAAGCTGAATATATTGAAACAGCAAAAGAGCTTATAAGATTAAGCAGAGAGGAAGAGGGAAATATCTCTTATGCTCTTTGTGAGGATATTAAAAATGAAAATGTTATGACTTTTATAGAAGAATGGAAAGATGCAGATGCTATAGAACTTCACAATAATACAGAGCATTTTAAAAAATATGTGGCAATGCTTGCTGAATTAAGAGAAGGACCATCAGAAGTAAATCTTTATAAAGAGGTTTAAAAATAATATTCTTATAAAAAAAAGAGACAACACAGATGTGCTGTCCCTTTTTTTAGGAGTCTTATCATTTCGTTATTTTTTTATTAATCTTCTACGCAAAGAACTTTACCGTCTTTTACTATAATTTCTCCATCCATCTCTATTGTAGGATTGTATTGTACCATATCAATGTGAACAGTAGATCTTGCAGGCTGTCCATAATAGAATCCGTTACCCATTGCAATGTGGCAAGTTCCGTATGCTTTTTTCTCTTCTTCAAAATCTCCGTTGAATAAGCAGTTTCTGTTTAATCCAATTCCAATTTCAGCTATATTGTCACTGTCTTTTACTTCAGCAATCTGTCTACGTATTTCAGTACAGATTTTTGGATCTCCGCCAACAACTTCTACAATACGTCCGTTTTCTATTCTTAATTCAACAGGGCTAGTTGGACATCCATAGTAGCAGATTGGACCATCTATTACTAATTTTCCATGAGTAGTTCCGATAACAGGTCCTAATGAAACTTCACCGTCTGACCATGCCATTGCATCTCCAGGATTTCTGGCAATTCCACACTCAATAATAGGTTCCATTTGGTTCATATCCATATATAGGTCTGTTCCTGCTGGAGTAGTTATATGAGCTTTTTTCTTTCCTCTCCAAACTGATTGAAGTTTAACTCCATCAGCATAAACTTTTTCATAATCTGCTTGTGCTCCGCCACGAGTAAAGTTATCAATGTTTCTTAAAACGATAGAACATTCTCTTAATCTTTTTTCATTCATAAGTTCTTTTAATCTGTTATTGTAAATTGCTGCTCCTGAAGCAGTAGTCATTCCAATAAATACATCACATGCTTCCATTGCAAGTTCAAGAGTTTTTGGGAAAATAGTTGCTTTGTCTTTACCTCTTATAGGCATCATAGAAATATTGTATTCAGCTCCGCATTTTAAAGCTGCTGCTGCTATTGCATTAGCCATTCTCATATCTGTTTGAGGGTCAATAGCAATTAAAACTTCTTCTCCAGGTTTTACTGCCATACATTTACTTATTAAATAGTCAGCTCTTTCCATACATTCAATTATTCTGTTATCTTCCATCTTTCATCACTCCTCTTTTTTGTTTTGTTTCTTGATAACACAATGATAACTTAAATAAAACAGTTTTACAAAGGTTATACAAAAAGATATATAAGGCTATAATATTTTTTTATATGTTGAGAATTAATTTTATAAATGTATATATTGTAAAAAATGTATATTAGAAAGAATAGGAAAGAATTTTATACACGTGATATAATAAAAAAATAGAAAAAACTGTGCTAAATAAAATATTTTTATGCTATTCTTTTTTTGGATAAAAAGTTTATAAAAAACTATATTTAAATAAAAATAATACATTTTTATAAAAAATAATCTAAAAAATTTTTTATAAAATTTGAACAAATAAAATATCTATTGATTATGTTCTAAAAGTATTTAATTCTTCAAGAAGTGTAATAAAAAAATATAAGCAAAAATTATAGAGCTATAAGAATTTTTTATATAATTTTATATTTTTTTCTCTATTCAGTATAATTTAGGTATAAGAACTTAGCTTTAAAGCAAATTTCAAAAAATTATAAATTTAATAGGGAGGTAACAAATGGGTATAAAAGCTAAAAAACTGCCTTTGCATATAAAAATATTTATAGCATTGTTTTTAGGAATATTTACAGGATATGTTTTAAACTTTATGGGTGGAACAGAAAATCCAATCATAAATAATCATATATTACCTTTTTTACAATTTCTTGGAGATTTCTTTATTAAAGCAATAAAAATGGTTATAGTTCCATTAGTATTTTTCTCAGTAACAGATGCTGCGTTATCACTTGGAGATATAAAAAAATTACGTAATGTTGGATTAAAAACAGTAGTATTTTTCTTAGGAACTTCTGCAGTTGCAGCCTCTGTCGGTCTTATTTTAGCTAATATTATAAAACCGGGAAAAGGAGTTCTTTTAAGTAGTGGAATGGGAGAAGTTACTGTAAAAGAACTTCCGGGAATATATAAAACAATTTTGGATTTATTGCCAAACAATCCATTCCAATCTTTATCAAGCGGTGATATGATGCCTATAATTGTATTCTCTCTTCTTTTAGGATTTGCTATCATAATTATGGGAGAAAAAGGAAAACCTTTAGCTGGAATAATTAATAATCTTGCTGAAGCAATGTTCAATATAATAGGATTAATTATTTCTATAATTCCATATGGTGTATTTGGTCTTATGTCAGTAGCAATGGCAAGATACGGAACCGCAATTTTTGGACCAGTATTAAAATTTATACTTACAGACTATTTAGCAAATGCAATTGTTGTAATAGGTCTTTATAGTATACTGCTTATTACTATAGCAAAAGTAAGCCCAATTAAATTTTGGAAAAAAGCTATGCAGCCTTGGGTAATAGCTTTCAGTACATGTACTTCATCAGCAGCTCTTCCTGTATCAATGGAAGTTGCTCCAAAACTTGGAGTATCAAAAGAAGTTTCAAACTTTGTACTTCCTTTAGGAGCTACAGCAAATATGAATGGGACTTGTATATATTTTGGTATTATAGTTTTATTTGCCAGTCAGTTATATGGAATAGATTTATCAATTCAGCAGCAGATTTTATTAGTTATTCAGGCAACATTTTTAAGTGTTGGATGTGCAGCAACTCCACAAATTGGACTTGTAATTTCTATAACTCTTCTTACTCAAATGGGACTTCCGCTAGAAGCAACAGCACTTGTAGCAGGAATATATAGAATAATTGACCAAGCTCATACTTCTACAAACTCTTCTGGTGACTTAGTAACATCTGTTTGTGTTGCTGCAATGGAAGGAGAATTAGACAGAGAAGTATTTAACAGTTCTATCGAAGAATCATAAAATAAAAAATTCCACTCAAAAAAAGAGTTCCTATAGCTTTAGTCTTAGGAACTCTTTTACTTTTTGAATTTTAAAATTTTATATTAGGACATGCCATTTTTATAAACTCTTTAACTGCATTAGATGTATAACTGCTTTCTTTAACTGCAAAATATATTTTTCTTGTAGACAGTTCTTTATCCAATTTATAATAAACAAGTTTTTCAGTTTCCTGCTCATTAGTTATAAGTAAATCTCTGACAAAAAGAACTGCACTTAAAGTAGAAACGGCAATATGATAACCTGTAAGTATTTGATCTATTTTGTAAATAGATTTTGGAGTAAAACCAGCTTTTTTGCATAAAGCCAGTCCTCTGATATATTGGTCATTTCCTTTTTTCATTGTTATAAAAGGAAAATTTTTAAATTTCTCTAAGGATACTTCTTTTATATCATTATTTAAATATTTACTATGCTTTATATCTTCACAAGTAAGCTGATATTCTTTTAATTCGTCGTTGATATCCCATTTTTTAGGAACAGCAAGAAGAATATGCTCATTTTTATAAAAGTAGGTTTTTAATTTTTCATCTTTTTCTGAAATAGCAGTTTCTATAATTATATCAATGGAATTATTCAAAAGTCCTTCTTTAAGTTCTTTTATATTTCCTTCGATTACTTCTATTTTAACTTTTGGATATTTAATATTAAATTTTTCAATCATTTTAGGAAGAATAAAAGCACAGAAAAAAGAAGAACCGCCGATAACAATGTTTCCTGAATTAAGCTTACCTAAATCATCAAAGTAATCCTGCATATTTCTTTCTATTTCCAAAATATTTTCAATACATTTTATATAATACTTTCCTTCTTTAGTAACAGATAGAGGAATGGTATTTCTGTCAAAAATTAAATGCCCGATTTTTTGTTCAACTTTTTTTACCATAGCACTTAAAGCTGGCTGAGAGATATATAATTTTTTTGCTGCTTTTGAAAAACTTCTTTCTTGGTAAATAATATATATGTACTGCATTTCACTTAACAAAGGAACCACCTCCTAGATTAGTATTTTTTTAATAGATTTTTATCAAACATATCATAATGATAGTCTTCCCAAATTGGATATTCCTCTCTTATTTTTATAACATCATCTAAATTAATTATTGAATATAAAATTTCTTCATTATCAGCAGAAGCATTTGCAACAATATCTCCAAAAGGAGAGATAACTTTACTGTCACCGCATAATTTTTTTCCTGCAGGAGTTTCTCCTGATGTATTTACTCCAGCAACAAAAAATAAATTATTAATAGCTCCTGCCATAAGACTTGAATGCCATCTATGCCCTATCCAATTACTCCATACAGCAGGACATATAACCAGGTCAGCTCCTTTAAAATGAAGCATTCTAAAAAGTTCTGGAAATTCAATATCATAGCAATTTAATAAACCAATTTTTCCAAATTCAGTTTCACACACAAAAAGTTTATCTCCCTGCCTGAAAGTTCTTTTTTCTTCTTTCCAACAATAAATTTTATTATAACTGCATAAGAGTTTTCCTTTATTATCTATGAACATAATACTATTGAAAATTTCATTTGGAAAATCTTCTTTTTTTTCACAATATCCCATGATGATAGAGATATTATATTTTACAGCTGCTTCTTTAAGTTTAGTATATAAATATCCGTTTGAAAATTCTGCAAGTTCATGAAAAGTTTTTCTTCTGTTAAAATAACCTGTATAAAAAAGTTCAGGAAAAGCAATAATATCAGCTCCATTTTTTGAAACTTCTTCTATAATTTCTAAAGCTTTATTTAAATTTTTTTCACACTCTCCATGAAAAGATTTAATTTGTGCTATTGCTATTTTTAAATTTCTCATATCTCTCTCCATTAGTTACAAAAATTATTCAGCTAATATTTCATCAATTCTTCTAAGCTCTTCATCAGAAAAATAAAGATTATTTAATGTATTAACATTATCTATAATCTGTTCAACTTTGCTTGCACCAATAAGGACGCTTGTAATCTCTTTTCTTCTAAGAACCCATGCAAGAGCCATTTGTGCCAGAGATTGTCCTCTCTCTTCTGCTATTTTGTTAAGCTCTCTTATTTTTTTGATTTTTTCCTCTGAAAGATAACGTTCAGCAACAGTAGTTCCTGAATGAGCAGCTCTCGAATCAACAGGGATATCTTTTAAATATTTGTTTGATAATGCACCTTGAGCTAAAGGACTGTAGCATATGCATCCTGCACCATTTTCTTCCAGTAATTGAAGAAGCCCGTCTTCAGGCCATCTTTCAAGCATATTATATCTTATCTGATTAATCAGACATGGAGTTTTAAGTTCTTTTAAAAGGGCAACAGCTTTTTCAGCCTCTTCTTTTTTATAATTTGAAATCCCAACATAAAGAGCCTTACCCTGTTTAACCATATCAGCAAGAGCTGTCATTGTTTCTTCCAATGGAGTGTCAGGGTCTGGTCTGTGATGATAAAAAATATCTACATAATCAAGTCCCATTCTTTTTAAACTTTGATCAAGGCTTGCCATTAGATATTTTCTTGAACCTCCGTCACCATATGGTCCGGGCCACATATCATAACCGGCTTTGGAAGATATAATCATTTCATCTCTGTATCCCATTAAATCAGATTTTAATATTCTCCCAAAATTTTCTTCTGCTGATCCATCAGCAGGTCTTCCGTAGTTATTGGCTAAGTCAAAATGAGTTATCCCCAAGTCAAAAGCTTTAAAGATTTTTTTCTTTTGAAGGTCAAGAGGAGTTTCTTCTCCAAAATTCTGCCATAATCCCAGAGATACAGCAGGAAGATAAAGCCCTGTTTTTCCGCATTTTTTAAATTTCATATTATCATATCTTTTTTCATCTGCTTTGTAACCCATAAAATGCCTCCTGTTTATTTAATAATAAAGTATGGTTTTAATAATTCATCAAGAATAGGATCTATTCCTAAGAAATTTTTAAATGTTTCATATTCTATTAATTTTTTTGTAAATTTTCCGGTTTGACATTATCTTTTATTCCTCTGATAAGAATATTTTTTGGTGTGTGCTCCATATCAATAAATTCCATTACCTGAGTTCTAAAACCACAAAGTTCAAGAGCTTGTGCTCTGAAAGCATCAGTTGCCACAGAGGTAAATTTTTCTAAGAGAATACCATGTTTTCCAATAGTTGATTCTTTAGCAAAAAATTCACTGTTTTTGTTTGAACTCATTTTCTGATTAAATTCATGCTGACAGCATGGAACAGCCAGAATAGCTTTTGCATTAAGTTCAAGCCCTTTCAGCAGAGCATAATCTGTTGCATTGTTGCAGGCATGAAGAGAGAAAATAATATCAACATCTTTAAGTTTATCAAAATCTTTTATATCTCCTGTAAGAAATTCAAGATTTTCACAATTTAATTCTTTTGCAGTTTTGTTGCAGTAATCCATAACATCTTTTTTCAAGTCAAGTCCGATTATTGTAAATGTCATGTTTTTTATATTTTTCAAATAATGATGAAGAGCAAATGTCAGATAAGATTTTCCGCATCCAAAATCTACTACTTTAACATGATTTGATATAAGTTTTTTGTTTTTCAATTCTTTTATAGTTTCATCTATAAATTCAAGATATTTATTAATCTGTCTGAATTTATTATAACTGTCTTTGAAAACCTCTCCGTTTTCTCCCATGACTCCAAGCTTAATTAAAAATGGAATAGGGGTTCCTTCTTCAAGAAGATAATTTTTAACTTTGTTGTGTTCCAGTGATTTTATCTCTCTTGAAGTTTTAGTAACTTTAACATTAAAATCATTTTTTCCTTTTAATATCTGGTAATCTCCTTCAGTTGTAAAAATAACAAGCTGTTTGAAATTGTTTAGGATAACGTTTATTTTTTCTACGCTTTCTTCTAAAGTAAGATTTGAGTGATAAGCTTTGTTATTTTGGAACTGTTCAAATTGAAAGAAAAAATTATTTTTCAGCATTAGAGGTTTTATAATTATTTTTGAATAAGGGTAATCTCCTTTCATATTAGAAATTACACCCTTTACAAGAGTCTTTTTTTCAAAAAAACTTTTTAATAAATCTTCTATATATTCTCTCTTATATTTCATACAAATTACTCCTAAAATATATTTTACTTACTATTTTATGGTATCACAGGCATAATAATATGTCTATAAAAATGAAATAAAAAAGGTGCCATTTTTATTGAATGACACCTCTGATTTTTTACATTTCAGTAAATTCTTCTTTTCCTACACCACAGATTGGACAAACCCAATCAGCAGGAATATCTTCAAAAGCTGTTCCTGGAGCTATTCCTCCATCAGGATCTCCTACAGCAGGATCATATTCGTATCCACAAGGTCCACATACCCATTTTTTCATATTAAAAAGCACCTCCATCAAAATTTATAAAGTATTTTTTTATTGCTTCTAGTTATAAGACGATAAATTTTCTTAAAAAGTTTAATTTAAATTATCTACCTTATTCGTATTTTTATTATAGCATACTTTTAAATTATTTGCAAATATCTATCCATTCTCCCTGAGTAACTTTTTCTAAAAGATCAACAGAGATTTTTACAGCAGAATGTGGAGTTCCTCCTGCTGGATAAACAATTTCAAATTCTTTCAGTGTTTTATCAAGATATATTTTTAATGGTGTTTTTAATCCGAAAGGGCAAAGTCCTCCGGGCTCGTGGCTTGTTGCCTCAGTAATATCTTTTATCATAACAGCTTTTTCGTGGAACATTCCTTTAAATTTCTGATTATCTATTTTTGCAGTTCCTTTAGTAAGTATTAAAATACATTCTCCGCTTTTTAATTGAAATCCCATTGTCTTAGCAATTTCATCTTCCTGTATACCAAAAGCTTTAGCTGCATTTGCAACTGTGTCTGTTATCTCATTTGTTTCTGTTACTTCCAATGGAAGATTATTCTCTTCAAAATATTTTTTTACACTTTCCAAACTCATTTTTTATCACCGTCCCACAAATATATATGTAATATAATATGAAATATAAAATAATTAACAAAATTATATCAAAAAAATATTGAAAAAGAAAGTTTTTATAATAATTTTCTATTTACCTCTTGCTTTTCACAAAATCTGGGGTATAATTAAGGTAACAACAAATAAACAGGAGATAGCATAATGACATTAGAAGAACTTAAAGAATTTAACGGACATGCAGTTACAGATGAACAGCTTGAAGAGATAAGAGCATGTGAATTTGCCGATGATATAGAGGACAATGGACTAAGTCCAATGTACCCTGCTCTTACATGGTATATTATCAAGCTGACTAACGGCGAAGAAGTTAATATTTTCAATTAAATTTTGTAAGCAAAGTTTTTTAGATACATAAAACATAATAATAATACAAAGCAATGAGGGAGGTAACACAAATGGCCAATCAATACAATGCAAATGGAAAAAAAGAAGGTTTATGGGTTAAGTATTACGAAAGCGGGGCTGTAAAAGAAGAAAAAAATTATGTAAATGGTGTTAGAGAGGGAGAGTACAAATGTTACTATCCTAATGGAAATATTGAAACTAAAAAACACTATAAAAACGGAAATCTTCATGGGCTTTATGAAACTTTCTTGTCAAATGGAGCAAAAGATACTGTTTATCATCTAATCAACGGTGAGATTATAGGGAAATATGAATCTTTCTATCCAAATGGGCAAACTAAAAAACTAGCAGAACATGTAAATAACTGGACAACAACAGTAAATATTAAATTCTATCCTGATGGAAAAGTTCAATGTGATATGAATTATAAAGATGGAAAACCTTTTGGTTCGTATAAAGAATATTATCCAAACGGACAAATTTATATATGGGCAAACTATATAGACGGTGGTGTTCTTGATGGTATATATAAAGAATACGATGAGGCAGGAAATATAGTTAAAGATTGTGTTTATAAAAATGGAAGAATAGAATAACCTCAGCTCATTCCTTTGTAAAAATAAGAGATAAAAATAAAGAAGAGAGAAAATAAATTCTCTCTTTTTTTATATTCTGTATATTTTTTATAATTATCTGTTTTTGAATACGGCCTCTTTTATGAAATCAGAAACAATTTCTTTTCCTGTTTCATGGTCTAAAACTCTGTTTACTATATCAAGATATGATATTTTAACAGCTTTTTCATCTCCGCAGTCATCAGTAACTGTTATTCCGTTTTCATCTGTTGAAAATGTTACAATGTGAGGACACTCAGTATATTTTTCTTCACCTAATAATAGATAATTTAATTTTTGATCTAATTCTTTATTCATAATTACCCTCCTTAATGTGTAACTTGTTATTTTTTAAAATACTATTTTTATATTTATATTATAGCATATTTGTAATAATTATAAAACTATTTTTTTTATATTTTTTAATAAGAAAAGAACTAAAAAAGAAAAAAATAATTTGACATTTGAAAATAATTGTAGTATTCTTAGTACAAGATAAAAATAATTAAAAAAATGGAGGTGAACATAATGAGAAACAGATTTACTTGGTGGTGGCAAAACAGAATGCACAAATTTAATAATCAGCAGGTGGATCAGGTTTTGTCATGGAATGTTCATTTTTAAATATACTAAGAATCTATTTATTTTAGATTAGAGTTTTAAGCCTGTTCCTGAGAATAGGCTTTTTTATTTTATTTTCTTGTTTTCAAAATCCTGCTTTTTCAGCGGGATTTTTTATTTTAATTAAATTTTATGGAGGTATTACAATGAAAAAAATATTTGTATTATTATTAGTTTTATTATTTGCAGCTTGCGGGCAAAACAACGAGAAAAAAATAGAGATAGGGATAACTCAGATAGTTGAACACCCATCTTTAGATGATGTAAGAAAAGGTGTGATAGATGCTTTAAGAGATAACAACTATGGTGAAGACAGAATAAATATTACATACAGAAATGCTCAGGGAGATTTTGCTGCAGCACAGATAATAGCACAGGAATTCAATACTAAAAGTGATATTACAGTAGCAATATCAACTCCAAGTGCACAGGCAGCTGTAAATAATATTAAAGAAAAACCTATATTTTTTGCTGCTATAACAAATCCTGAAACAGCAGGAGTTCTTGAAAAAAATGTTACAGGAGTAAGTGATAAATCTCCTGTTGAAAAACAAGCAGCCCTTATTCAAAGACTTCTTCCAGATGCAAAGAAGATAGGAATTGTTTATAATACAAGTGAGCAGAACTCTTTTTATCTGACAGAAGAATTTACAAAAGCAGCTGAGAAAAAAGGGTTCAAAATTGTAGTTAGAGGAATTACTACTGTTAATGAGATGGCATCAGCTCTTGATACTCTTTTACCAGAAGTAGATGTTCTTTATACTTCAATAGACAATATGCTTGCATCTGCATATCCTTTGATTGTAGAAAAATCTAACAAAGCAGGAAAACCTATTATTGGAGCAACAAAAAGTTTTGCTGAGCAGGGAGCTTTGGCAGCAGAGGGAATTTCAGATTATCAAGTTGGATATCAGACTGGTGAACAGGTTGTAAGATATTTAAATGGAGAAAAAATTGAAAATATTCCTTACGAAATAGTAGAGAAATCAGAATTGACTATTAATAAAGAAGCAGCAGAAAAATTTGGTGTGACACTGTCTTCACTATGAAATAGTAAAATAAAGATAAAATTCTCTATTAAAAATATCTGCGTAGTCTATGCAACGAATTCATCGTAAAAAACGATATGTCTGAAGCTATGCTGAGTTTATCGTTTTTAGATGAATAAGCAATATAAATAGCAGATATTTTTACGAAG
>UQOH01000025.1 GCA_900542625.1 uncultured Fusobacterium sp. | reverse complement strand
TTAATCAAAATATTTCATCCGAAATATGGGTTCTTCTATCCAAAAATTAATTTTCTTCTTCATCAAAATTTTGTTGCTCTATGAACTCCCCATTTTGGTATTCTATAATAGATTTTAAAATTTTATTTTCTGTATAATATTTCCATGTTCCATCCTGCAGTCCATTTTTATATTCTCCTGCAAATCTTAAAACACCATTTTCATAGTAATCTTTAAAATTACCATTTATTACTCCTTCATTATAGTAAGTTTCTGCATAAATATTCCCATTTTCATAAAATTGTTTATATTCTCCATGAAGAACCCCATTTTTATAATTTACAGATATTCTTAATTTTCCATTGTCACTATAAAACTGTTCAGTAAGTCCGTCTCTTTCACCATTTTTAAATAAAGCATTATCCACAAGAATTCCAGTTTCTGTAAACATCTGAAAAAGTCCATTTTGTTTTCCATTTTTCCAGTGTCCTATTTCTTTTACATGATTATTATAATAAATAACATCCAGTCCATGTAATTCTCCGTCTTTGTAAGAATATATCTCCATATATTCTTCATTAATTTCTTTCATTCTTCCAGTAAAAGGCTTTCCATTTTTATCATATATTTTTCCATTTAAGTTTTTTAACTGTTCCTCATTCTCAATGGCAGGGAGATACTTAAAAAGCGAATATCTATTTTGATAAATATAAGTTCCCAAAGACAGTACAGCTAACAGCACAATACTTAAAACTATTTTTAATTTCATGAGATCTCCTCCTGTTATTTTGACAACAGTACAAAAATATTTATTCAATATTTTTATTACTCATAAAGAGGGAATTTCAGACAAAGTTCTTTAACTTTTTCTTTTATCTCCGCAAGTTTCTCTTCATTATGCACATTCTCAATAGTTTCAAGAATGAATTTTCCGATTTCTTCCATCTCTTTTTCTTTCATTCCTCTTGTTGTAACTGCCGGAGATCCAATTCTTATTCCGCTTGTTACCATAGGTTTTTCAGTATCGTAAGGTATTCCGTTTTTATTAACTGTAATTCCTGCTTTTCCAAGAGCAGTTTCAACTTCTGCTCCAGTAAGTCCCTTAGAAGATTTTACATCAATCAGAATCATATGATTGTCTGTTCCTCCGCTTACTATTCTTAATCCGCCTTTTTCCAGAACTTCAGCCAGAACTTTTGCATTTTTTATAATCTGATGCTGATATTCTTTAAATTCAGGAGAAAGAGCCTGTTTAAATGCTACAGCTTTTGCAGCTATTATATGCATTAAAGGTCCTCCTTGAATTCCAGGAAAAATAGCTTTATCAATTTTTTTAGCTATCTCTTCGTCATTTGTCATTATAACTCCGCCTCTTGGACCTCTTAAAGTTTTATGAGTTGTAGTTGTAACAACATGAGCATAAGGAATCGGACTAGGATGCTCACCTGCTGCAACAAGTCCTGCAATGTGAGCCATATCCACCATTAATAATGCTCCTGCTTTATCTGCAATCTCTCTGAATTTTTTAAAATCTATTACTCTTGGATATGCACTTGCACCGGCAATTATAAGTTTTGGTTTTATTTCCATAGCAAGTTTTTCAACTTCATCATAATCAATATATTCATTATCTTTTCTCACGCTGTAAGAATATACTTTGTAATCTTTTCCTGAAAAGTTTACATTTTTTCCGTGTGTAAGATGTCCTCCATGATCTAATCTCATTCCAAGAACTACATCTCCAAGATTTAAAAGAGCTTTATATACTCCCATATTTGCTTGTGAACCTGAATGGGGCTGAACATTTACATATTTTACATCAAATATTTTTTTGGCTCTTTCTATTGCCAGCTTTTCAACTATATCAACACATTCACAGCCACCGTAATATCTCTTGTCAGGATATCCCTCTGCATATTTGTTTGTCATCACGCTTCCTGCTGCTTCAAGAACTGACTGGGAAACAAAATTTTCAGAGGCTATTAACTCTATTCCTTCGTTTTGTCTTTTTCTCTCTGCTTCAATCGCATCGTATACTTCTCTGTCATCTACAAAAAGATTTTTTAACTTTTCCATTGGTTACCTCCTGAAATTTTGTTTGTTGACTAATTATATCACAATTTTATAAAATTTCCATAACTTTTGTCATTGTTTCAGCAAAACCGGTTCTTATTACAAGTTCTGCTCTGCCGTCCTGTGATGTAGGAGTTTCATTTATAATTATAAGATTTTTTCCTATAAAATAGTTTAGATAATATGCAGCAGGATAAACTGTCAGACTTGTTCCCACAATAATTAAAGTATCAGCTTTTTTAATCTCTCTTACAGCTTGAGCTGTTACATCTTCATCAAGCATTTCTCCATAAAGAGTAACATCCGGTCTTGTAATTCCGCCGCACTCACATTTAAAATTTTTATCTGATTTTTTGCCGCAGCTTAAGCAGTACCATCTTTTCAAACTTCCGTGAAGTTCCAAAACTTTCTTGCTTCCTCCGTCTTGGTGAAGATTATCTATATTCTGCGTAATAACTGCTTTTACTTTTCCCATTTTTTCCAGTTCAGCTATAGCCTTGTGTCCTGCATTTGGTTTGATATCATTTACAGATAATTTTTCCACTAAATATTTATCAAAAATATCTCTGTGTTCAAATAAAAAATCATGGCTCAAAATTTCTTCAGGTTCATATCCCATGTAATTTCTTTCATTATATAATCCGTTTCTTCCTCTGAAATCTTTTAAGCCGGAATCTGTGGATGCACCAGCTCCTGTAAAAAATACAACATAACTGCTGCTTTTTATAATTTCAGCTAATCTCTCTATATTATCCATTTTCTCCTCCTAATAAATTCATTTTTATTTACAGATTAAAAATGTTATAATTATTCCATACGATAAAAAAAGGCGGTAGTTTAAAAATATGGAAAATTTCTTAACATTTCTTGAAAAATATAACAACGATATTGAAAAAATATTTTCAAACAGTCTAAAAAACACTCTTAATATATTATACAATATTTCTCTGAATAAAGAGGAACAAATTTTTCTTGTTGGAGGAATTGTAAGAGATATCTTTTTAGGAAAGAACAGCGGAGATGTTGATTTGGTTCTTAAGGGTGATTCACAGGCATTTGCTCTTTCCATTCTTGATAAATTTAAAGTATCAAAACACAGATATACTGAAAGATTTCTTACATATAATATTTTTACAAAAACAGGAACAAATATAGATATTGCATCTTTCCGGGAGGAAACATATGAATATCCCGGAGCACTTCCAAATGTTGTTCCCTCTTCAATGGAAAACGACTATATGAGACGGGATTTTACAATTAACTCTATGTATATCTCTTTTGATAAAGAGGCAAAACTTTATGACCCTTTAAACGGATTGAAAGATTTGGAAGATAAAATTGTAAGAGTTATTCACGACAAAAGTTTTGAAGATGACCCTACAAGAATTTTCCGTGCTATAAAGTTTGCAGCAAGATACAATTTTACTTTTGATGAAAATACAAAAAGACTTTTAAATGAGGCTATGGAAAACAGATTTCTTGCTTCAATTTCAAATATGAGATTAAAAAATGAGATTTACATGCTCCTTGCTGAAAAAAATCTTGCAGGAATACTTAAGTATTTCAGAGAATATGGTATTTTTGAATTTTTAAATTTCCCAAATCCATCTGATGAAGATATTGAAAAATTAGAAGAAATGATTAATCAGCCTTTCTTCAGAAAAATGAAATTTGACCATAAAATCTCAAAAGGAAATTTTATTCTTCTGTTTTTAATCAGAGAGCTTTCGTACAAAGAGAAAAGAGAGGTTTTAAAAACATTTGAACTTTCTGAAAAAAATATTGATAATATTCTTTTTAATGACGGACAGGGAGAAAGATTAGCCAGAAGACTTGCAACAAGAAAAAAAGATTCTGAAATTTATAAGCTGCTTATTAATGTAACACCTTTCAAAATTTTATACCTTTTCTTTATGTATAAAAGCGACAAGAAAAAATTAAAAAGGTTCATATTTGACTTGCGTAGTAAAAATGCTATAATATCTGGTAGTGATCTTTTAGCAGCAGGTTTTGAAGAAAATGCTTCTATGGGAAAATATATTGAAAGATGTTTTCTTATACAGCTTGATATGGAAGAGCCTTCTAAAGATGAAATTATTAAGATATTAATGGAGGAGCTTAAATCCAATGGAGAAATATAAGGTAAAAAGAGCTGAAAATTTCTATGCAGAAATTAATATTCCCGGTTCAAAATCTATTACAAACAGAGCTCTTATCCTTGCCTCGCTTTCTGAAAAAGATGTTGTTATAAAAAATCCTCTTTTCAGTGACGATACTGTCTATATGATAGCAGCTTTAAAAAAACTTGGAAATGATATAGAGATTTCTCAAGACAAGACCCAGATAAAAATTCGTGGAAACAAAACAAGAGAGTTTGGAAACCAGAAAATTTTTGTGGGAAATGCCGGGACAGTTATGAGATTTTTAGTTTCATATATTGCCTCCGGTAAAGGAACTGTTGTTCTGGAAGGGAATTCAAGAATGAATGAAAGGCCAATAAAAGAATTGGTTGAAAGCATGAAAGAACTTGGTGTTTCTATTGAATATCTTGGAGAAGAGGGATACCCTCCAATAAAAATTAATGCTGAGGGAATTTTTAAAAGTTCTGTTAAAGTTTCAGGGAAAAACAGCAGTCAGTATCTTTCATCAATTCTTCTTTCTGCATCATATTTTAACAATGATGTAGAGATAGTTATTGATGATAATATAATTTCAAAACCATATGTAACAATGACATTAAAAATGATTGAGCAGTTTGGAGCATACATAGAAACAACTTCTCAAGGTTATAAAATTTATCATAAAAAATATGATAAAATTTCTGAGTATCTTGTTGAGGGAGATATGTCCTCAGCATCATATTTTTTAGCCTGTGCTCTTATGACAAACAGCACAATAAAAATAAATAATTTTTTTGCTCAAAGCATTCAGGGAGATTACAAACTTTTAGATATTTTGAAAAATATCGGACTAAAGGTAATTGAACAAAAAGAGGTTTCAATTACTGTTTCAGGAACAGAAAAATATTCAGGTTTTAATTTAAGGCTGAATGATACTCCTGATATTGTTCCCACTCTTGCTGCTGCAGCTCTTTTTGCAGAAACACCTTCTGAAATCAGAGATGTAGAAAGTTTAAGAGTAAAAGAGTGTGACAGAATTTCTGCTGTGTGTACAGAGATAAAAAAATTAAATGGTAATATAATTGAATATCAAGACGGGTTTAAAATAATACCCAAATCTTTAAATGAATATAAGGGTTGTGATATTGAAACATATAATGACCATAGAATTGCTATGAGTTTCACAACAGCAGGGCTTAAAATTTCAGATATAAATATTTTAAATCCAAGCTGTGTTTCCAAAACATTCCCTGCTTTTTATAATGAAATAGAAAAAATATATTAGGAGGTGTCCGTGAACAAATTTATAACTTTTCTTGCTGCAGCTTTTGTAACTGTACCGATTTTTTCTCAAGAACCACATATGGACAGTCTGACTCCTGTGTATAAAGAAGATGTTGAAATTTTAAAACTTGAAGAACAGATTAAAGTTCTTCAGGGAAAAGTTTCTGCTTTAAAAAACGAGAAACATAAAAAAATAAAAGAAAGCCCTTCAGAAAAAAAAGTGGCTCTTGTTTTAAGCGGAGGAGGAGCAAAAGGGTTTGCCCATATTGGTGTTCTTCGTGAGCTTGAAAAAAATAATGTGAAAATTGACTGTATTGTGGGAAACAGTATTGGTGCTGTTATTGGTGCTCTTTATTCTGTGGGGTATACTCCTGATGAAATTGAAGGTTTTATGAAAGAACTTGATCTTGATGATTCTTTAAAAGACAACCCAAACAGAACAGACATACCTCTTGAAAAAAGACTATCAAATGACCAATATGCCTTTTCTATAAAATATGATTCAAATTTTAATTTTTATCTGCCAAAAAGTTTAAAGAACAGCCAGAAAGGATATCTGTATTTAAAAGATCTTCTTTCAAGGGCAGAGGGAATTACAAATTTTGACGAACTGCCTATTCCTTTAAGAATTGTGGCAACAAACCTTGATACAGGAAAACCCACTGTTTTCAAAAACGGAGACCTTGCAAAAATAGTTACTGCAAGTACAGCTCTGCCATCTATATTTGACCCTGTGAAAATTGATGAACATCACTATCTTGACGGAATGGTTTCAAGAAATTTCCCTGTTGAAGATGCTATTGATATGGGAGCAAATATAATAATCGGTGTAAACGTTGGAGCAGATCTGACTAAGCATATCTCTTCAACATATAATATTTTTACAACTGCTGAACAGCTTCTTGCAATTCAGAGTGCCTCAACAACTGATTTTCAGCGAAAGCTTACAAATATTTTAATCGAACCTGATTTAAAAGATTTTAAAAGTGTTGACTATGACGAAGTTGCTTTAATAGTAAAAGCAGGAGAAAAAGCTGCTAAGTTAAAAACAGCCGAACTCTCTAAACTTCCAAAAACAAAAGCAGTTCATGAAAATCTTCCTGAAAAAACTTTCTTTTTCAGTAATGTTGTTATAGATGGAATAGGAAGTGAAGAGAGAGCCAGAGTTGTAAGAAATTTAGCATCACAATATGAAAATAAAAATGTTACTACTGCTGATTTAAATGAACTTTCACTTAAACTATACGGACTTGATTTTATAAGTAAAGTCTATTATCAAAATGGTGAAGATACTCTGTTTTTAACTTTGGAGGAATCTCCTTCAAATACTATCGGAGTTGCTTTTGATTATCAGAGTGATTATTACACTGCTATAAAACTTGCAACTGATTTGAATACTATCGGAACTTTTGGAAACTTTACCAATATTTATGTAAAAGGCGGAGATTATCTTGGAGCAGGAGCAAGCAGTCTTTTCTACTATGGTGTTGAAAATAAATTTGGTTTCAGAGTAAATCTTTACTATGATGAAAATCCTCTTTATCTTTACAGACAAAATGAAAGAGTTGCCAAATTTAAAAATAAAGCTATCAATCTTGAGTTAGGTGCCTTCACTCAATATATGAATGAAATTCTTGTTTCATATGGAATGTCCCTTAAATACGGCTCTGTTAAAAACGATATAAGCAGTCTTGGAAGTTCATATTTCGACGGACTGAAAACTGATAATTACGGACAAGGTTTCTTAAGCTTTATGTGGGACAAAGCTGATTCTCCTTATTATGCTAAAAAAGGATTTAAAAACAGCATTGAATATTTCTGGGGAGGAAGTATTGATAAGCAGTCTTCTGATTTCTACGGAGTTGCCTTCTCAGCAGAATATTTTTATCCTTTAACTAAAAAAATTACTATCAATTCAAGATTATACGGGGGAAGCATGAATGGAACAAGCATTCCTTATGACAGTTATCTGAAACTTGGAGGCTCTGTAAATAATGCTAAGAGAAGAGAATTTTCTTTCCTTGGATACAATCCGCAGCAGAAATATTTAAAAAATCTTTTTGCAGGAAAACTTGGAGTACAGTATGAATTTATGCCAAACTTCTTTGTAACCGGTGCTGTAAATTTCGCTACATTTAAAGAGTGGGATATGACCGGTGATGAAGAGATGAAAGAACATTCTATGTGGGAAGATTATTATTTAGGAACAGGAATTTCTATAGGATATCTTTCTCCTATTGGACCTGTTGAATTTTCTGTTTCTCATAATAATGATTTCAGAGATGTTCTTTATCAATTCAGCATAGGATATATGCTTGATTAGAAAAATAAAACTTTAGTATTTACAAATAAGAATAAAATTCTTTGATATTTTTAATCTCAAGAATTTTATTCTTATTTTTTATTTGTATAATTTTTTTAATTACTTTACTTTTTGAGGTGAAAATGTTAGTTTTTTAATAATTAAAAAATTTAATATTTATAATTATTTTATAGGACTTTAAATGAATTTAAAAAATTTATCAGGCTGATAATTAAAACAGCCTGATTTTATTTGATTTCTTATTTATCTTTCTATTATAAATCTTTTTCCAAGTTCATTTTTTAAAAGACTTACAAATCTTATTTTGTTGTTCATCATAAGAGGGACAATTATTTCCTGTCCGTCTTTTGTTACTATATCAAGAACAACTTCCAGTTTTTTCTTTTTTCCAAGAACCTGCTCTCTTATAGTACAGCTTTTAACACTATCAAAATCAAAAACTATATCTTTATTTTTTAATTTTCTTTCATTAAAATCTAAAATAATTTTATAACTGAAAAACAGCTTTAAATGTCTTAAACTAAAAAGAAAAAAAATAACCCCGACTATAAGGTCGTTTACAGCAAAATTTTTAGCATAGCTTATATAAAGCTCTAAAACTCCTGCCACAAGAAAAGGAATTCCTGTTCCAAGCCACATAGCAGTTCTTTTTGCCTCCAGACCAAATTTTTCTACTCCGCTTCCCTTAATGTTTTTATCAAGCTTTTTCAGAAAATCATCATAAAAAAACATTATACCTCCAAATTAACTTATCGCGTATAGTAAATAAGAATAAAATTTTCGATTTTAAAAATATCTGCGTAATTTATGCAGTGAGTTCATCGTAAAAAACGATATGTTTGAGGCTTTAGCCGAGTTTATCGTTTTTAGAGGAACGAGCAATATAAATAGCTGATATTTTTTCTTAGAAAATTTTATTCTTATTTGAAATTTTAGTCTTTTAATAATTCATCTAAATAAGAATCTTTGAAATCAAGATTGTGTACAGAGTTGATATATCTTACTGTTTTACTGCTTCCTCTTACTACAAGAGTCTGAGTTCTTGCAATATTTCCTTTTCTCTTTACACCCTCAAGAAGATCTCCTGAAGTAATTCCTGTTGCAGAGAAAACAACCTCATCAGTTCTCACCATTTCATCTAAAAGAATTTTCTTTCCAACTTCCACTCCTGCCTCATCACATCTTCTTTTTTCATCAGCAGAAATTTTATCATTTTTATCGTCAGACCCTTTAACATCACTTCTTAATAAAAGTCTTCCCTGCATATCTCCGCCTAGTACTTTAATTATAGCAGCAGAAATAACTCCCTCTGGAGCACCTCCGATTCCATAAAGCATATCAACATCAGAGTCAACTATTGAAGTTAAGATTGAACCTGCAACGTCCCCGTCTGGAAGAGCATAAAGTTTTGCTCCAAGTTCTCTTATCTGCTCCATAGCTTTTTTATGTCTTGGTTTGTCAAGAACAACTATCATCATATCTTTTACTTCTTTATTTAATGCCTTTGCCACACTTCTGATATTATCTTCAAGAGATCTGTCTAAGTCAATAGCACCTTTTCCTTCTGGACCAACAACAAGTTTTTCCATATACATATCAGGAGCTTGTAAAAGTGATCCTTTTTTAGCTGCTGCAAGAACGGCTATTGCATTTGGCTGTCCTTGTGCTGTCATTCTTGTTCCTTCGATAGGGTCAACAGCAATATCAACAGCATATAAATCTATATTTTTATACTCCTCTGCAGTTTCAGGATTATATTTTAAACCTAATTTTTCTCCGATATAAAGCATAGGAGCTTCGTCAATTTCTCCCTCTCCTATTACTATCTCACCATCGATTTTAATTCTGTTAAGCACATTTCTCATCGCTTCAACTGCTGCTCCGTCTGCAAGGTTTTTGTCTCCTCTTCCTACCCATTTTTGTGCTGCAAGAGCTGCTGCCTCTGTTACTCTGGCGAATTCCATTGCTAATTCTCTTTCCATTTAAAATTTTCCTCCTTATTATTCTGCTACTCTATAAATTATTTCTCCAGGTTTTACCATCTGAAGTTTATTACGAACTATTTTTTCTCTGTTGCTTATATCTTTTAAAGCTTCTGTTTCCTTTTCATAATTTTCTATCTCTTCTTTTATATTTTTTTGTGTTTCTTTCAAAGTACACAGTTCATTTTCAAGTTTTACAACTTTTATATGGCTCCTGTAAATACTTGGTACAAAACTTGCAAGATTTAAAATTATAAAAAGCGCTGCTGCTATTCTTTTTCCGTTAATCATAACAGACCTGCCTTATTAACTGTTTTTCTGTTTCTTTTCTCTTTCTGTTTCTCTCTTTAAATGCTTAAGCTTTTGAGCAATCATTTTTTTGGACATAGGTGATATTCTCTCTATAAAAAGAGTTCCTGAAAGGTGGTCAAATTCATGCTGAAATGCTTTTGCAAGGAAACCTTCCATAGTTTCTTCAACAATTTCACCTGTTTCTTTCATATATTTTACTTTTATAGTAAAAGCTCTTTTTACTTTTCTGTATATCCCCGGAACACTTAAACATCCTTCATCTGTTTCTGAATACTCATCAGAATATTCTAATATTTCAGGGTTGATTATTTTTCTTTCAACACCATCACCAATATCTATAACGAAAAATCTCTGGTTGATTCCAACCTGTGGTGCTGCAAGTCCCACACCATTTGCATCGTGCATAGTTTCCATCATATTGTTAAGTATTTCAAGTATTTCTTCTGTTATCTCCTCAACAGGAAGAGATTTTTTTCCAAGACACTCTTCTCCATATTTTTTTATTTCATATATCATTATTTATTCCTCCTACTCTATATTATATAAGATTTACAGGGTCAATATCAACTACAATTCTGCAGCCCTCATCATTAAATTCAGAAAGAATTTTTTCAAGCTCTTTCTTATAATAATCTATATTTCTTTTTGTTCCCTTGATAAATATATTTTCTCTGTATCTGTCTTTCACTTTATATACAAGACATTTGTTAGGTCCATATGCCTCTATATAATCTTTTTTTATCAAATTAAAAAGTTTTTCAGCAGTTCTTTCCAGCTTATCCTCTTTTGTTGAAGATATTCCTATATTTATTATTTTTGAAAAAGGAGGATACTCAAGGATTTTTCTGCTCTCTATTTCAGAATTATAAAATCCCTCATAATCATTTTTCATAATTCTGTCCATTACATAATTTTCAGGCTGATAAGTCTGAATTATAACTTTTCCTTTTTTATCCCCTCTTCCTGCTCTTCCTGCTGCCTGTGTTATAAGCTGATATGTTTTTTCTCCTGCTCTGAAATCCGGAAAGCTTAAAATCATATCTGCATTTATAACTCCAACAAGAGTTACATCAGGAAAGTGAAGTCCCTTTGCAATAAGCTGAGTCCCTATCATTATATCATATTCTTTGTTTAAAAACTTTTCATAAGTTTCTTTATAGAAATTTTTTTCTTTTGCACTTTCTGAGTCCATTCTCACAATGGGAACATCAAAATACTCTTTCAGCTTGTGCTCTACCTGCTCAACACCTTTTCCTCCAAAATCAAGATTTGAACTTCCGCACTGGCTGCATTTGTTTTCAAATTTTCTCTCTGTTCCGCAGTAGTTGCATTTTAAGGTTCTTCTGCTGTGATAATAGCTCATTTTTATAGAGCAGTGCTCACATTCCTCTATATGTCCGCAGTCTTTGCACTGAACCATTGTTGAATAACCTTTTCTATTCAGAAGAAGTATTACCTGCTCTTTACGAAGAAGTGTCTCTCTTATATTTTTCAAAAGCTCCCTGCTGAAAAAGCTGTCCTCTTCCTCTTTCATATCCACAATTTCAACTTCCGGCAGCTGTGCATTGTTATATCTTGTTTCAAGAGTCATAAGCTCAAACATTCCTGTTTTACCATAATAGTAACTTTCTACAGAGGGGGTTGCAGAACCGAGAATAATTTTACAGTTTTCAAGCTGCCCTCTCTTCAGTGCAATAAATTTTGCATTATAAATAGGGCTTGAATCCTGCTTGTAACTTCCCTCGTGCTCTTCATCAACAATTATATATTCAAGATTTTTAACAGGAGCAAATATTGCAGAACGAACTCCCAGCACCACTTTTTTCTCTCCGGAATATATTTTAATCCATTCTTCTCCTCTCTCTTTTACTGTAAGTCTGCTGTGAAGAATAGCTACTCCATGGCTGAACTCTCTCTGAAATCTCTCAACCATCTGAGGGGTAAGAGATATTTCAGGAACAAGAAAAATAGAGCCTTTTCCCTTTAAAAGAGCATCTCTTATAAGGTTTATATATATCTCTGTTTTTCCAGAGCCTGTAATCCCTTTTATAAGAAAATAGTTTTTGTCAGAATTTAATATTTTATTTCTTATCTCCTGCTGTTCATTGTTGAGAACTGCATTAACAGATATTTTTTCATCTGTTTCAGATACAATATTTTTTTCCTCTTTCTCTTTAACTCTTTTTATAAAAATAAGTTTATCCTCTTTTACAAGTTTTTCAATACTTTTCTTAGGAAATTTATTTTCAAGGCTTGTTTTCAGTATCTCGCTTTTTCTTGTAAAATATTCCTTTAATTTAATATGCTCCGGATTTTCCAAAGAAATATCAGACTTAAAATTATAGCATATTTTTTTATTCATGTTTACTGTTAAAATATTTTGTTCTATACAGGATTTTATAAATTCATTTGAAAAGTGAGTTCTCAAAACAGGCTTTGTCACCTGCTCCCTTTCAAGAAAATAATTTATAACAGGGTTTGCATAATCAAACCTCCCTGTTTCACTCAGCTTATAAATCTCATCATATTTTATTTTTAAGTCAGAGGGAATAGCTGCTTTTATTATCTGCTCAAATTTACACATATAATAGTTCTTTACCCACAAAAGCAGTTTGATATAGCTTTCATCAAGAGATATTTCATTTGCAAGTTTTCTTTTTATTGGAAGAACTTTAAATTCAAACTCTGTACTTTCATCAGGCTCTATAATAAAAGCTCCGTGCTCTTTATTACGAAAGTTTACAGCAACTCTGTCCCCTATATTATACTCATCATTTTCATCACAATAAGTGAAAAAAGAGTTTGTGTTGTCTACACATAATTTATAATATCTAATCTTTCTCACCTACTTTAAATAAATTTTTATCTTCTCAACGTTTTCAAGAGTTTCATCTGGTTTTGGATACTGATTTTCCACGACTCCAATTCCCTCAATTTTTATATCAATATTTTCATTTTTAAATATATTCATAACTTCTCTTAAAGATTTTCCTGTGAGATCAGGCATTGTTGTAATTTTGTCCTGTTTTACATAATCTTTTTTATTCTGCTTTACCTGTGTTTCAATCTGAGCAATATCATTTGATAATATGCTCTTATTCATTGTAATTCTCTTTATAACCTCTTTGAATACAGGTGCTGCAACAAGTCCTCCATATCTTACTTCGTTGCTTACCTGCGGTTTATAGAACATTATAAGTCCAAGATATTTTGGTTTGTCAGCAGGGAAAAATCCAACAAAGGAAGTCAGGTAATCATCTTTAATATATCCTGATTTACCGCCGCTTATCTGTGCTGTTCCTGTTTTTCCTCCAATTCTGTATCCCTCAAGTCTTGCCTGTTTTCCTCCGCCTCTTTCAACAACATTTTCAAGCATCTCTCTCATCATTGCAGAAGTTTTTTCATCTATTGGATTTCCTTTAATTTTTGGAAGATTTCTTCTGATTACAACTCCCTCTTCATTTTCTATTCTGTCAACAAGATATGGCTGATACAGCTTTCCTCCGTTTACAATAGCTGAAAAAGCTGCTGCCATTTGAATCGGAGTTACAGCTATTCCCTGTCCGAAAGATATTGTATATTTTTTTAATCCGTCCCATTTTCTGCTGCTTGTTGTATATGGCTTTATCTCATATGGAAAATCTACACCTGTTCTGTCGTAAAATCCAAAGTCTTCAAGGTACTTTTCCATAGTTTTATTATCAAATCTGTCACTTATCATAACCATTGAAACGTTACTTGATTTTTCAAGAACCTGCTCCAGAGTAAGAACACCTTTTGTTGACTTACTCGCCTCTTTTATTGTGTGATTATATTTTTGAATTTTCCCGTCTTTTATATCAAAAGTGCTGTTTTTGTTTACATAACCGTCTTTCAAAGCTCCTGCCACAATAATAGGCTTGAATATTGATCCCGGTTCAAGCTGATTTTGGAAAACAGGATTTCTGAAACTGTTTTTCTTTTTATTAAATACAGATGCTGCAAGAATCTCTCCAGTGTTTGGGTTCATTATAACAGCATATGCCTCTTCTGAATTTGTAAATTCATAGTGCTTTTTCATCTCATCGTTTAATATATACTGAATATCTCTGTCTATTGTCAGATATACATTTTTTCCGTTTAAATCAAGAGGCAGTTCTTCTTTTGCTGTAGGCAGCATAAGACTTCTGTTTTTAGCAAAAATATTTTTTCTTTTTATAAGTTTTCCTTTTAAATAAGACTCGTATCTTTTTTCTATTCCCACAGTTCCTGTTGCCTCTGTGTCTTTTCCAACAAAACCGACACTTCCTACAATAGTCTGATATACATCTTTTTTATAATATCTTCTTCTGCTTTCTTTCTGCAGGAATATCTCATTATTTATCAGCTTATATTTTTTCTTTATTTTTAATATTTTCTCTTGGTCTCTCTCACTTACCTCTTTGGAAAATACTTTGTATCTTCTTCCGGCAGCTCCCTCTTTTTTTACCTCAGCTATAAATTTTTTATAATCTTTACGAATCTCTGTTTCATCAATTATCTCTTTTACAGCATTGATGGCTCTTCTGTTTCCTGCAACTCTTGCTGGATCTACAAAAACATTATACACATTTATATTATATGCAAGCTCTCTTCCTGAGCTGTCAAGAATTTTTCCTCTGTTTCCCTTTAAATCATATGTTCCCTGAATCTGTTTTTCTACATAGGCTCTGTATTTTTCATTGTTTATTACCTGAATATTATACAATCTTAAAGACAGAACAATTATGAAAAAAAGTACGATATCTGTTGCTGCTTTTGCACGAAGAGTAAAATTATTTTTTGTATTTATCTGTTTCCATTTTCTGAATATCCATAAAAAATATATAAGAAAAACACCTGCTCCAATTACAGCAATGTGTTTTTTATAATAAATTCCTGCTCCCATACATGCAATATCAATTATCAGTATAAGTAATTTTATTTTAAGGCTAAACAATTCTGCACTCTCCTACTCAATATTATCGCTATTATATTATACCAAATATATCAATAAATTTTTATTTTTTTTATAAAAACTGTTTTATTCTTTTTACTGTCTAAATAAAGGTAGATAAATTTTAAGAAATATTATATAATTTTTTATATATACAAAGGAGACAGCTATGAAGAAAATAATACTTTTATGTTTTTTAATTATGTCTGCTGCTGCTTTTTCCCGTTCAGAAAAAGTTATTCTGGTAGACCATTCTTATATTTTGGATAATTATTATAAAACAAAATCTTTTAATAAAACATTGGATAATTTAAGAACAACTCTTGAGAAAAAATATAATTTTAATTTTGACGACAGAACAACAAGCGAAGAAAAGACTAAAGCCATGAAGTTTTATACAGATGTAAGAGGAAAATTTATAAACGAAATCAATCAGGATATTGAGATTGCTATAATTTTTACAGGACAGACTGAAAACTATAATCTGATTTTAGAAAAGGCTGTTCTTCGTTATGGAAAAGGAAAAGATATCTCAGAAAAGATTCTTAAATTTCTTAATGATGCATATTTTCATGATATTACTATAAAAGATGAGATTAGATTAAAATCTGATTTATTTGTTTTTTAAAAAATTAAATATATAAAAGAGGTAAACTCTATTATCAGCAGTTTACCTCTTTTTTTATAATTCTTTATTTATTCAGTCTGAATTTCCCTACAACTTCAATATGCGACAACTGAGGGAACATATCTACTGGTTGTATTTTTTCTAATTTATAACCATGTTCAATAAGAATTTTACTGTCTCTTGCAAAAGTTGAAGGATTGCATGAAATATATACAATCTCCTCTATATTATGCCCTGCCAGCTTAATAAGACTGTCTCCGTCAATCCCCTTTCTTGGAGGGTCAAAAATAACAGCATCTACTCTCTTACCATTTTCAATAAGATTTAAAAGTTCTTTATTTACATCTCCTGTTATAAATTCCATATTTTGAATATTATTTTCTGCTGCTGTTCTTATACCATCTTTCACAGCTGCTCTTACAATTTCAATAGAATAAACCTTTTTAGCATTCTTAGAAAGTATCATTCCAATAGTTCCTGTTCCTGAAAAAGCATCTGCAACATATTTATTTTCTATGTTATCAAAAAAGCTTATCCCTATATCATAAAGTTTTTTTGTCTGATTTACATTTATCTGAAAAAAAGAATTTGGAGATATATTGAAATTAATCCCTTTTATACTCTCTTTTATATATTTTTCACCAAAAAGATGTATATTTTCTTTTCCTAAAGCTACATTTGTAATCTCACTGTTTAATGAAACATATACAGATTTTACCTCTTCTATACTTTCATAAACGTATTTAAGGAAATTCTCTATCTCTTTAGGAACTTTTTTAGCATTTATAATAAGAACAAGCATAGCCTCATTTTTAGAATTGCTTCTTACCATAATATGTCTTAAATAACCTTTATGTGTTTTTTCATTGTAAACAGATATATTCATTTTATTCAGCATTTTCTTTACATCATTGATAATTTTGTTTGCCAACACTGAACTAAGCATATTTTCCTCTACCTCAAAAACCTCGTGAGATTTTCTCTTAAACATACCTGTTACTATCTTTCTGTTTTTATCAAGTGCAAAAGGCTCTATCACTTTGTTTCTGTAATTACGTCTGTCCTGCTCATCAGCACCTACTATATCCATAACAGGAACATCTTTTACACCGCCGATTTTTTCCATAACGTCTTTTACAAGTTCGGTTTTATATTTCAGCTGAGATTCATAGTTAAGCATTCCGAAATCACATCCATGAAAATCTTCAAAGCTTATTTTCTCATTATCTGCTATTCTCTCTGCACCTGCACTTATAAGTTTAGTTATTATTCCTCTTGCATAAGTTTTTTTCTTTGAAATAATTTCTGCTTCAACACAGTCTCCCGGAACAGTCATAGGAACAAACACTGCAAAATCATTTACAAATCCAAGTCCCTCTCCTCCATAGACTATTTTTTCAATATCTATTTTTACTTTATCTCCTACTGATATTGACATTTTTCCTCCTGATTCTGAGTACTTACAACTTTTTTATCTTAAAATAATTTACTTCTTTTGAAGTTTCCATCTGCTTTTTATCTCTCATTTCAAGCTCAAGTTTTTTTAAATCTGCTTTTTTCTCATATTCAAGCTGCTTTTCATTAAGTTCTTTTCTTAGTGTTTCAACATTTTTTTTCTCTTGAATTATAACTTTTTCCAGTTTTGATACTTTCACTAAATAATTATTATGTGTCAGCCATATTGATATGGTTATTCCTATTACTACAAATAATCCTTTCATATCTTTTCCTTTCAGATTCAGCAAACTTTAAAAACTAAATTTTTTCCACAACTCTAAGCTTAGCAGAGTGAGCTCTGTTATTATATTCAAGCTCATTTTCTCCGGCACATATAGGCTTTCTTGTAACTACTTTTACTTGAGGCTTTTTCCCACACATACATACAGGAAGTTCTGGAGGACAAGTACATCCTTTTTCCAGTTCTCTGAATTTATTTTTTACAATTCTATCCTCTAAAGAGTGGAAAGTTATTATTGCAAGTCTTCCGCCTTTCTTAAGAGATTTAACAGCCTTTTCTATTGCTCTTTCTAAAACTTCAAGCTCTCTGTTAACTTCTATTCTTATTGCCTGAAATGTCTTTTTAGCAGGATGTTTCTGACTTCTTGCAGGATAAGCACGTCTTATTATGCTTACCAGCTCTCCTGTTGTTTCTATTTTCTTTTCCTGTCTTGCCTCACAGATAAATTTTGCTATTTTTCTTGCAAATCTTTCTTCACCATATTCAAATATAATTTTTGAAAGCTGCTCTTCTGTATAGTTGTTAACAACTTCATAAGCTGATACAGGGTTGTTTTTATCCATTCTCATATCAAGTTTTGTATCAAAACGATAAGAGAAACCTCTCTCTTCGTCATCAAGCTGTGTTGATGAAACCCCTATATCCATAAGAATACCATCTATTTTATTTACTCCTGCACAATAAAGAACTGTATCAAGATTTTCAAAGTTTTCTTTATATACCTGCCATCTGTCCTTAAAAGGCTCAAGTCTTTTTGAGGCAAAATCTATTGCCTGCTGGTCTTGGTCTATAGAGATTACTCTTCCTTTTTCAGAAATATTTTTTAATATTCCCTCTGAATGACCTCCTCCTCCAAGAGTACAGTCAAGATATATACCGTCTTTGTTTATTATCAGCTGTTCTATTGTTTCATAAAACAATACCGGAATATGATATTCACTAAAGGTATTTTTTATATCTTCCATTCAATCCTCCAATTTTAGAGTTTAATTTAAATAACAATCCCTGCATCAAAAAATATTTCGTAATTAATGCAGGGCAATTTTATTCTTTAAAAAATTATATAAAACAACAATTTTCTTATTAAATTTATTGCAAAATATGCAAGTATAGGGGATATATCTATTCTGCTGTAACCCATTGGAAAAATCATTCTGAATGGTTTTAAAATAGGCTCAGTTACTGCATATATCACATCTGTGAAATCATTATGTGTATATGGAGCCAGCCACGATAAAATAACCCTTATTACAATAATAATATTTAATATAGAAACTGTATAATTTATTATACTGGCTAATAAATACATATTTGCTTTACTCCTTTTAATCTATATCCAAGAAATATTGTTTTGTATTTTCAACATATTCCCAACCTGACCATATAGTAAGAATTACAGGTATCATCATCATATAGAAATTATAGTGGTTAGGTAAAAAGCTGTAGCTTTCATTTCCTAATAAAATCATAAGCATAATAACTATCATTTGTGATGTAGTTTTGTATTTTCCTAATTTACTTGCAGGAATAACTTCTCCTTTGGCAGCAACTACCATTCTTATTCCGCTTATTAAAAACTCTCTGAAAATTATAACTATTGACATCCAAGAAGGAATATATCTTAAATATACCATAACAACAAGTGCAGATATTACTAAAATCTTATCTGCAAGAGGATCCATTATCTTTCCAAAATCTGTTATCAGATTATGTTTTCTTGCCAGATATCCATCAAAGAAATCTGTTATTGACGCTATGGCAAAAATAGCCAGAGCTATTATTCTGTATGGAAAACCTCCTTGGGGAGAATTTTCTAAAACGTAAATAAAAGGTACTGCTAATATAAGTCTTGTTAGAGTTAGTTTATTTGGTAAATTCATATCTCATCTCTCCCTGTATTATTCTTCCTCTATTATAGGTCCAATAAAGTCATACTGAAAATTTTGTTCTATTCTTACTTTGACAATGTCTCCGGCTTTTGCTGTCCCGTCATTTGTAAGAACTTTACCGTCTATTTCAAGTGCTTGTCCTCTTGTTCTTCCTTCAAGCATATATTCGCTTTCAGAAGATATACCATCTATCAGAACTTCTATCTCTTTCCCTATAAACTGCTCATTTTTTCTTTCAGCAATCTCTCCTTGAAGATTTGTAAGTTCTGCCCATCTTTTTTCTTTTATCTCTTCAGGAACCTGGTTAGGAAGGTTATAAGCTACTGTATCCTCTTCTCTTGAATATTTAAATACACCTACATAGTCAAATTTAAATTCTTCAATAAAATCTTTTAATTCTTCAAACTGCTCTTCAGTTTCTCCCGGGAATCCTACTATAACAGTTGTTCTGATAACAGCATCAGGAATTGCACCTCTTATTCTTCCTAAAATATTTCTTATATAATCTCCTGATTTTGCCCTTGCCATTTTTTGTAAAATTTCATCAGATATATGCTGAATAGGCACATCAAAATATTTGCATATCTTAGGCTCATTTTTCATAACTTCTATAAGTTCATCAGTAATAGAGTTTGGATACATATAGTATGTTCTTATCCATTCTATCCCTTCAACTTTTACAAGCTCCTTTAAAAGTTTTGCCAGAGCTTTTTCACCATAGTTGTCAAGCCCGTATTCTGTTGACTCCTGAGCTAACAGATTAAGCTCTTTTACTCCTGATTTTGCTAATTTCTCTGCCTCTTCCACAATATCTTCAATACTTCTGCTTCTTAAATCTCCTCTAAGAGAAGGAATTATGCAGTAAGTACATCTCTTGTCGCACCCTTCAGAAATTTTTAAATAAGCTGTATGTGGGTAAGTAGTAATTACTCTTTCAGTATTTGAGTCAGGAAGGAAGTCTTGACTTCCAACCTTAACCTCTTTTTTATCTTCAAGAATACTGTCCACTATTTCATTTATTTTATCAATGTCCCCTGTTCCCATAACAGCATCTATTTCAGGAATTTCTTTGATAAGTTCCTCTCCATATCTTTCAGAAAGACACCCGGCAACAATTATTTTTTTCAGATTTCCCTCTGCCTTATAATCTGCCACCTCAAGAATTGCCTGTATAGATTCCTCTTTAGCATCTCCGATGAATGCACAAGTATTTACAACTATAATGTCTGCTGCAGTAAGATCTTCAACTAATTCAAAACCTCTTTTGTTTATTAAAACTCCCAGTATATTTTCGCTGTCAACTAAGTTTTTGCTGCAGCCAAGGCTTATTAATCCTAATTTCATTTAATATAATACCTCTCTCTAATTATAAAGATTATCCTTCAATTAATCTCTTTTTGCTTAAGCTTATTTTTCCGCCTTCCATAGAGATTACTTTTACATCAAATACGTCTCCTTCTTTAAGAACATCTTCCACATTTGCTACTCTCTCTTTAGAGATTTCAGAAACGTGTAAAAGTCCTTCTTTTCCAGGAAGTATTTCCATAAATGCTCCAAATTTAGCAATTTTTACAACTTTTCCTGTATAAACTTCTCCAACCTCAACATCTTTAGTGTGAGCTTCTATCATTTTTACAGTTTTTTGTAATTGCTCAAGGTCATTACAGAATACAGAAACTTTTCCGTCATCAGTAATATCAACTGTTGCTCCAGTTTCTTCAATAATTTTCTTAATGTTTTTACCAGCTGGTCCGATAAGTCCTGCTATTTTATCTGTACTTATCTGCATTTGAACTATTCTTGGTGCATTTGGTGCAAGTTCAGGTCTTGGCTCAGGGATAGCTTCGTTCATAACTTCAAGAATTTCAAGTCTTGCTTTTAAAGCTTGGTGTAAAGCTATTCTCATTATCTCTTCTGTAATACCAGTTATTTTAATATCCATTTGAAGAGCTGTGATTCCTGATTTTGTTCCTGCAACTTTAAAGTCCATATCTCCTAAGTGGTCTTCAAGTCCCATTATATCTGTAAGAACTGTAAATTCTTCTCCCTCTTTAACAAGTCCCATTGCTATTCCTGCAACGTGCTCTTTAATAGGTACTCCTGCATCCATAAGAGCAAGTGATCCTCCGCAGATTGATGCTTGAGAAGATGATCCGTTAGATTCTGTAATATCAGAAACAACTCTTATTGTGTAAGGGAATTCCTCTTCAGAAGGAATTACATATGATAATGCTCTTTCAGCAAGTGATCCATGTCCTAATTCTCTTCTTCCAGGAGCTCCGTTTCTTCCTATTTCTCCAACTGAATATGCTGGGAAGTTATAGTGAAGATAGAATTTTTTGTAATATTCTTCATCTAATGTATCTATTAACTGTTCGTTTGCCTTTGATCCTAAAGTTGTAGTTACAAGAGCCTGAGTTTCTCCTCTTGTGAACATTGCAGAACCGTGAGGCATTGGTAATGTTCCTACTTCTGCATATAAAGGTCTGATTTCATCAATTTTTCTTCCGTCTACTCTGTGTTTGTGATAAATGATAACTTCTCTTACAAGTTTTTTCATCATTTCTTCATAGTAAACATCAAATTCTGTCATAACATCTTCTGGAAGTTCTTCTTCTGATAACTCAGCAAAGTTTTCAGCAACAAATCTTTCTCTTAATTCATCATGTAAAGCATCTACTGCATCTTGTCTTGCTTGTTTTCCAGTAGTTAAAACAGCCTGTTTTAATCTCTCTTCACCATTTGCATCAATAAAATCTTTTACTAATGGGTTAGGCTCTTCTTTAACAAATTCTATTTTTTCTTTTCCTACAAGTTTTGTAAACTCTTCTTGGAAAGCACAAAGTTTTTTAATGTTTTCATGTGCAAACATAATAGCTTGTAACATAGTTTCTTCATCCATTTCAGCAGCTCCTGCTTCAACCATGTTTACAGCTTCTTTTGTTCCTGCTACTTTTAAGTTTAATTCACTTGTTTCAAGTTCTTCAGGAGTAGGGTTTAAAATAAACTCTCCATCTTTTCTTCCGACTGTTACACCGGCAACTGGTCCAAGGAATGGAATGTCAGATATCATTATTGCTGATGATGCTCCGATAATTCCTAAGTAGTCAGGTGTATTTTTCCCGTCATAAGAGAAAATAGTATTAACTATTTGAACTTCATAGTTAAATCCATCTGGGAACATTGGTCTTATTGGTCTGTCTGTAAGTCTTGAAGTAAGTGTTGCATCTATTCCAGGTCTTGCTTCTCTTTTATTAAATCCTCCAGGGAATTTTCCTGCTGCATAGAATTTTTCTATATAGTCAACAGTTAATGGGAAAAAATCTATTCCAGGTCTTCCCTCTTTGCTACGGTTTACTGTACATAACATTACAGTATCTCCATACTGTATCATTACAGCTCCGTTTGATTGTCTGGCAAATTTACCAGTAGATAGAGAAAGCGTTCTTCCACCTATTTCTAATTCTAATTTTGTTTCGTTGAACATTAAATAATTCCTCCTAAAATATTATTTTGAATACTATAGGGTTTTAGTAAATAATAAGGGAGAAATTATAAAATCTTGTTTTATAATTTTTCTCTTACTACTTACTCAAAAATATCAACCTACAGTATTCTACATCTTATAAGTATATCATTTTTACTCGTAAAAATCAAAAATATTTCACTTTCATTTTATAAATACCAAAAAAAATATCAACCGTAATAAAAATTACGGCTGATATTCTGACCTTGAAACTTTATACTAAACTTAATTGTGTTTCATACTTCTTGAATTATTATACATAATTTTATTTATTTTTAATTTTATTCTTAATTTTTTATATAAAATTTATTTTTTCAGCATATCCTTAATAGCTGATATTGTTTTTTCTATATATTCTTTTTTTGCACTCTCTCCCATATGCCCTATTCTTAAAAGCTTGTCAGCATAAGGACCATAAGAGCCTCCAATAAATATTTTATATTCATCTTTTAATTTTTTTATAAATTCCTTAACAGTAAATCCTTCTGGAACATAAAAAGCTGTAGCTGTTGAAGAAAAACCATCTTCCAAGTATAATTTTAATCCCAGTTTTTTCAATTCCTCTCTGCAATACTCTGCTGTCTCGTGGTGTCTTTTAACAAGATTTTCAATTCCCTCTTCCAATATATTATCAACTGCTGTATCAAATCCCATTAAATCACTTGAAGGCATTGTATACGGAAATAATCTGTTTTCTACACAATTATCCCAGTAAGACAGATTACAATAAAAAGAAGGAATTGGTGTTTTTCTGTTTTTTATTGCTTTCCATGCATCATCACTTACTGAAAGCATTGTTATTCCGGGAGGTGCAGAAAAACATTTTTGTGAACCTCCAAGAGCAATGTCCGCTCCAAATTCCTCAGCACTAAAATATTCTCCGCCTATGGCTGCCACTGTATCTACAACTGTCAAAATTCCTTTTGCTTTTAAAAGCTGGCAGATCTCTTTTACATTATTTAAAACACCTGTAGGTGTGTCACAATGAACTACTGTTGCAAATTTAAAATCGCTGTCTTTCTCCAAAAACTCTTTTACTTTTTCAACATCAATTTCTTTTTTTGTATCAAAACTTAATGTAACAGGTATTCCTCCATATGGTTTTACCATATCTGCAAAACCTGCTCCAAATAATCCGTTTTCTATAATTAAAACTCTGTCTCCAGGCTCTGTAAGAGAGGCACATGCACTGTCAAGACCAACCATTCCTTCTCCGCTCATAAAAACCATATTAGATTTTTTACAACCGAAAATTCTGGCTGTTTTCTCTGCAAGCTTATCATAAAAAATGAAGAAATCCTCATCTAAATCTGAATTTCCGAAAAATTCTGCTCTTCTTTTCATAACATTTTCTCTTACTATACTTGGACCCGGTGTCATCATTAAATAATCTGGTTTGTACATAATCTATCCCTCCATAAACTTTAGTATCACATAGTTAAAGTATAACACTTTTTTATATTTTTACTAGAAGTTTATAGAAAATTGTATTAGTACAATTTTGAAATATTATAAAAAAGCCCGATATTACTCGGGCATTTTCTTTTCTCTTATTTTTTGATTCTTTCTACGTAGTCGTTAGTTCTTGTATCGATTTTAATCCATTCACCTTGCTCAACGAAGATAGGTACTTGAATTTCAAATCCAGTGTTTAATCTAGCTGGTTTTAATACTTTTCCAGAAGTATCTCCTCTTAATCCTGGCTCAGTATATTCGATTTGTCTTTCAACGAAAGTAGGAATTTCTACTGCAACTGGAGTAGACTCATAGTAAACAACTTCAACTTCCATTTCTTCTTCTAAGTAGTTTAAAGCGTCTCCTAAATCTTCTTCAGATAATTCTACTTGATCCCAAGTTTCAGGATTAGAGAATACATAAGATGTTCCATCGTGGTAAGAGTAAACTGCTTTAACTTTTTCTAATCTGATGTCGTCCATTTTTTCATCAGCTTTAACAACTGTATCCACAATGTTTCCAGCTATTAAGTTTTTCATTTTTAATTTTACTACAGCAGCGTTTCTTCCTGATTTGTTGTACTCTGCTCTTAGTACAATAAATGGATCGTTTCCTATTTTAATTGTACTTCCTTGTCTTAATTCTTGAGCTATTTTCATTTTGTCCCCCTTTAATATTCTTGTATATATTTATTTATTTTTTTTACCAGATTACATTTCTCTAATAAAAATTCACTATATTTTTGGCAGATAATATTAATTTCATCAAAATTCTTAAAGAAACTTTCAAAATTTTCTTTTCCCATTTCCAATGAATTCTGCTCTCTGTCGTTATACTCCTCCAACAAAGTGCAGTAATCTGTCATTATCTTTTTTTCATCATAAGAAAGATTGTCATAAACACTTTCTTTAAATCTTTCAGTAAAAGCTGTTATCTTATCCATGTGAGCTTTTTCTTCCTGAAGATATATGTGCCACATAAAAGGTTTTCCAAGGATAATTCCTCTTACAAAAGAATCCTCTCCTCTTGTAAAATTAAAGTCCACAGCTGATATAACCTCTTCATATTCTTCCTGAGATAAAAAATTTGCATTCAGCATAGTTATTTTACCATACTTTACTATTTTTCCAAAATTTTCTGTTAATTTTTTTTGTAAAATTTCAAAAAAACTTTTTTGAGTTTTTTCACCCATTAATATAAGTATAGTTTCTTTCTCTTGTTTATTCAAAATTTCAAGAAGATTTTCAAAATTTTTCTCATATGAAAAAACAGTACCTGTAAACTTGTTTTCCATATTAATTTCCGGAAAATGTTTTTTTAATACTTCATCTCTGT
>UQOH01000024.1 GCA_900542625.1 uncultured Fusobacterium sp. | reverse complement strand
AAAATTATTGTAAAGAAATAAATAGCGGCTTTCAGATATTGTTGTTTCCTGCTTTTCCAAAGGGATATTTTCCATAAATATTTTTTCTGCACTAAAATTTTCTGTCTGAAGATTACTGCTGTAACATAATATAGATAAAACCATTAAAAAAACTGATGCTAATATTTTTCTCATCTTTTGATGTTCCTTTCTAAAAAATTTTTTGAATTTTCTCTCCGTATAAGGTAATATTAACATATATGGAAAAATAAATAAAGAGATCTTTATTGAAAGGAGCGTTTTCATGGAACTAAAACTCTTATCTATAAAAAATTGGAGAGAGATAAAAAACATGGACTTGTATTTTGAAAATCTTATGCTTTTTCTTGGGCAGAGTTCAGAAGGAGTAAATAATATTATCTCCTGCCTTGCTTTTATCTTTAACGGAAAAGAACTTGAAAGAGAAGATATTTATGATCAGACAGAAATGGCTGTTTTAAAAATGATATTTTTTAAGGGAAACACAAGATATAAATTAAAAATTACTGCTTCACCAGAGGGAGAAGTCAGATATTATATGAGAAATTCTAAAAACTGGAAAATTATAACAAAAGAGGAATATACAAAATTTATATCACAAATTCCTTTTTTTTATGTTTCAGGAGATATGCAGGGGCAATGTAAAAATATTTTTTCCTGCCTTTTTAATATTCTTACAAAAGACCATGAGCATGAGCAGAGAATCAAAGACTATATTTATGATGCTTACGAAAAACTTGATGAGGGATATAAAAACCCTGAACTGTACAGAAACCTTTTATTTGAGTTCTTAAAAGTTATTGCTTTTGTTTCTGTTTCCAAGAAAGAATCTATACTGAAAAATGCTGTAATTCTTTTTGAAGATCCTGAGCTTTATCTTCACCCGCAAAAAGGGAGAGAGCTGTACGACTGTTTTATCAAGCTTTCAAAGCTTGGAACAAAAATATATCTGAAAACATATTCAAGCAGTTTCTTAGGATTGAAACAATATAAGTCTATATGTGTTATTAAAAAAATAAACAACAACGTGAGAGTTGTTCAGGCAAAAAATAATATTTTCAGAGGAGATGCTATAAAAGCTTTCAATATGAACTACTGGATAAATCCCGACAGAGGCGAGCTGTTCTTTGCTGAAAAAGTAATTCTTGTTGAGGGACAGACAGATAAAATTATTATCTCTGCTCTTGGAAAAGCTCTTGGAGTATTTAAATATGATTATTCTATAATAGAATGTGGAAGCAAAAGCACCATACCACAGTTTATTATGCTTTTAAATTTATATAAAATACCTTATATAGTTATCTATGATAAAGATAATCATAAATGGAGAACAAAAGAGGAGATTGCAAATTCCAACCTTAAAAACAAACAGATTCGTTCAATGATAAAAGATTCTCTGGGATTCTGCATTGAGGCTGAAAATGATATTGAAGAGGAAATATACGACAGGCACGGAGAGAGAACTTCTTATAAAAATAAACCTTTTAATGCTCTTAGATATATTTCTAATGAAAATTATGTTATCCCTGCAAGACTTGAGGCTAAAATCAGAAAGATATATGAGTAATAAAAAAGCAGAAGCGTAAAAACTTCTGCTTTAATTTTTTTATTTATTTGATTAAGCAAAGAACATTTCTGTTAAGTCCATAGGGCTTACATAAACACCATCTTTGTATACTCTCATGTTTCCAGATGCGATTTCATCTATTAAGATAACTTCTCCATCATTGTCGATACCAAATTCAAATTTAATATCATAAAGGTCAAGACCTTTTTTAGCAAGTTCTCTTCTTACAACCTCAGTTATTTTTTGAGTTCTTTCTTTCATAGAGTCATATTGCTCAGCAGTCATAACACCTAATACTACTAAACCATCTTTTGTTACTAATGGATCACAAAGTTCGTCATTTTTAAATGTTGTTTCTACATATGTAGGAAGAACAGCTGCCTCCTCTACATAATCAGCATAACGACGATAGAAACTTCCTACTGCTCTTAAACGGCAGATTACTTCTAAACCTTTTCCAAAAGGTTTTGCAGGCACAACTTCCATTGTTCCTTTGTCTAAGTCAGCAGAAATGTAATGAGTTTTTACACCTTCATTGTTAAGGATTTCAAAGAAATATTCAGACATTTTAAGATTTGCTTTTCCAATACCTTCAATTGTAAGACCAACTGAGTTTTCACCTGGATCAAATACCCCGTCTTTACCAGTACAGTCGTCTTTAAATTCAAGTAAGAAATTTCCATTCTCTAATTTGTAGACATTCTTTGTTTTTCCTTGATAAACTTTCTCCATTTTTTTCCTCCATTATATAAAATATAAAATTATTGGCTGGAATACTAACAGTTTCATATTCTGAAACTGTACAAAAATAAGCGGTGTTTCTTTTGTGATTGCTTTCAGTAACTCTATATGTGGTATTATATCATTTTTTAACAAATTTTCAAATTTTTTTATATAATTGATAAAAAATTTTTTGAGAGTAATATGTTTATGCTGTATGCTTTAGATTATCTTCAGAACTTTTTTTTTGAAAAACCGGAGCAAATCTTTCAAATATTTCATGCACACTTACAATATCATTGATTTTCCAAGCATCTCTTCCTGCAAAGAAAATACCATTTTCATAATCCCCTTTGTGTCCGTCAATAAGTCTTCCGCTTACACAGAAATTTCTTTTGCAGTGTTTTAAGCATCCTGTACAAGTTTTTGGAGTAAGATTTTCTTCAGCAAGAAGTCTGTTTACATATGGGCTGACAATAGCATTTGCAGGAAGCCCTACAGAGCTCATAATTTTAACTATGTCACCTTTCTTGCAGTTAACATACATATTCTTAAATGTATCGCTTACATCGCACTCATGAGTGGCTACAAAACGACTTCCCATCTGTACACCCACAGTTCCAAGTGAAAGCATTTTTTCTGCATCTTCAGGAGTGATAACTCCGCCTGCTCCGAAAACAGGAAGGTTGACTCCTTTTGTTATCTCTTCCATTATATCCCATGAATCAAGATCTGTTCCAAGATGTCCTCCTGCATTTCCTCCCTCAACAACAATGGCATCTGCACCAAGTTTTTCAGAAATTTTGGCAAGTTTTAAAGATGAAACAATAGGGAAAAGTTTAACTCCTGTACCTTTTACCATAGAGAATATATCTCTTGAGAAACCTGCTCCGCAGATAATAACGTCAACTTTTTCTTCAATACATACATTAACAAGGTCTGCAAAGTTAGTGACAGCAAACATAATATTTACACCAAGAGCTCCTCCTTTGTTTGTAATAAGCTCTCTTGCTTTTCTTATCTCTGCTCTAAGTTCTTCCAATGGAAGGGCAGTCCCTGCAATAACTCCAATTCCTCCTTCGTTAGCTACAGCTGCTGCAAGTTTTGCCATAGAACATCTGATAGCCATTCCTCCCTGAATGATAGGAATATTTATTTTTAATCCGTTTATATTCAACATTTTTCTACCTCCCTTTATTATAATTACATATGTATTATAACACTGTTATGAAATAAAAGAAAGAATAAAATTACATATGTTTTTTAAAAAACATGGAAATTCAAAAAAGTTCAATTTAATTTATGATAAATAACATTGTTATAAAATATAAAATTCATCAAAAAAATATGAAAAAAATTAAAAAGAAGAGGGAAAGAGAGGGGAAAAACAGCATATTTTGTTATTAAAATAAAAACCTAAGAAAAATTTTTAAAGTTAAAATAAAAAACCTAAGAAAAATATTTTTAATCTCGATAATTTTTCTTAGGTTTATATTTACAGCTGTTTTAGGCTGCTTTATTTTTTATTATAGTCTTCAAGTCTTTTGTAAAGCATTGTGGCAGCTCCTGCCATTAGTCTTTCTTTTATATATTCGTCATCAGGAGCAAAGAAACCTGTGGCAATCAGAGTTGCTAACCCGTGTGCATAAGTCCAGCAGTCAAAGAACAGCATATCTTTAAACTCTTCAGAAAGATGATCAAATCTTTTATCTTTTCCCATTTCTACTCTGATAGCATCTCTGAACTCTCTGATTAAGTCAGAAAACGACTGCTCTCTTAAGAAAATAGATGAGAAAAGTTTTTTGTTTTCTCTGGCAAAAGTACAGATACCAATTCCAATATTTAAATATATCATATCTGTAACAGGCTTTTGAACATATTCAAGAAATCTGTTTTTAGCTACAGATATAAGTTCCATTTTAAGATCTGTGATAGAAGCATAGTGAGCATATATTGGTGCAGGAGAAGAATTAAGAGCTTTTCCTACATTTCTTGCTGTAATTACTTCAAGACCTTCATTTTCAAAAAGAGCAAATGCCTGTTGAAATATTTGTTCTTTTGAAAAGACAGCTTTTTTAGGCATATAAGTTTACCTCCGATTGTTATAAAACTATTTTTGTTTTATATTATATCACAAATTCTTAGAATTTTTTAGTATAGCTGAATCCGATAGAAGAAATATTTTTGTCGTAGCTTTGAGTATTAGCTCCAGCATATTTAGTTGCAAAGTTTCCATCGCTTTCTTCATAGAAATAATGGCTTGTTGATACTACCCATTCAGTATCTTCATCAGGTCTGTATTTAACCCCCATACCTACTAATATAGAGTCAATAGCAAATTCTACGTCAGAGTATGATTCAGTTTTTGCTCCAGTTTTAGCATAGTTAACTCCTCCAAGTACAGCCCATTTTTCGTTTAACCAATATTCTGTACCAACAGAGATTTCCCAACCGTTGTCATATTCAAGTCCAGTTTCTTTTTTTCCACCCACAGGATTTACATAAACAACATCTTTATCTATTTTAGCAGATTCATTGAAATAATAGTTTGCTCCATAGAACATTGTCCATCTGTCTGTAATTTTTTGAGATGCTCCTATTGCAAAGATAGCAGGAAGATCTCTTCTGTATTTTGCTCCGTCAGCATATTGAGGGAAAAATTGTTCAAAACCTAAACCTTCAAAAGGAAAATATGGCTTTCCTGTTTGTACTCTTCTAGAAGTAGCATCGGCTTCAAATTCCATTTCTATTTTTGTATCATATCTCATACCAATGTTCCATGTATCATTTGGAGCATAGTTTAAACCAAACTGTCCTCCAAATCCCCATGCAGTTCTTTCAGAGTCAATACTTGCAGTAATTCTTTGATTAGAAATATCAATAAATTTTCCAGTAGGCTTTCCATCAGGACCAGGTACAGGAATTTTACCATCTAACGTTGCATCTAAATCAGCTTTCAGATTTCTCCAACCATATACAACTCTACCTGCTGCAGAAAGTGATAATTTATCATTTACTTTCCAAGCCATACCAAGAGTAGTCTGCCCATACATATTTTCTCCTGTTGCAGAAGAACCATTATCTTTTGCACTCAAAAGACCATGAGTCATACCAGGGATAGCATCCTCTAATACTTTTAAACCTGCAAATCCATCTTTATATTCAAGTTCTCCTCCACCAGCAATTCCTCCAAATGTCCAAAAATATGCTCTGTCATCATCTTTTTTAATTAAAGCAAAGTTAGGAATTGGTGCTAATAAATCTGCATCATAATCATTTGAACTAGAAGGAGCAAGTTTGTTTCCTTTAGTGTCATATTTCATTGTTTCTTTTCCAAATGCAATTTGAACTCCTCCAGTGAAGTATGTTCCATTTTGTAATCTCATAAGCCCTGCTGGGTTGTAGTAAACAGATGTTGTAGGACTGATTGCTCCTTGTTGTGCCATGTTTGCGTTATATTCTGCAGTATAGTTTTGAATGTGGTCTATAGAAGCACCAAATGCAGTAGTTCCCATAGCTGCTATTAAAGTCATTAATCCAAATTTTCTTAAATTCATTTTTATAATATCCTCCCCGATAAAATAACATATGTAATAATAACAGTAGTAATATAACATATGTTTTTTAATCTGACAAGACTTTTTTTGAATATTTATAAAAAATTTTTAAAAATTCTTCATAAATAAAAAACCTACCTTGAAAAAAGCAGGTTATACATTAATATATTATTCAGCAAAAGAAAAATCTGTTTGTCTTAGTGCCTCATATAAAATAATTGCAGCAGAGTTTGAAAGGTTTAATGAACGTCCCATTGGAATCATAGGAATTGTAATGCAGTTGTCTGCATATTTTTCAAGGATCTCTTTTGGAAGTCCTCTTGATTCAGGTCCGAAGATTATAAAATCATTCTCTTCATATTTCACATCAGAATATCTGTTTTTGCATTTTGTTGTAGCAAAATGAAATTTTCCCTCTGGGTTAGCCTTAACAAAATCCTCAAAACTTTCCCACACAGTTAAATCTACAAGATGCCAGTAGTCAAGCCCGGCTCTTTTAACTTCTTTTTCATCAATAGAAAATCCTAAAGGTTTTATAAGATGAAGCTTTGTATTTGTAAGAACACAAGAACGTCCAATGTTTCCTGTATTATAAGGAATTTCAGGCTCATATAAAACTATATTCATTTTTATTTCCTCCTTAAAATATAAAATAATATTTCACAAAGATAATTTTATCATATTTTTTAGAGAAATCACAATAATAATACTTTATTTTTTTTGTAAAAAATGTTAATTTATAGATGTGATTTAAAATAATCAGGAGGAAATAATAATGAATATAAAAAGATTTTATACAGGACCATTTCAAACAAACTGCTATCTTGTATGGAATGATAAAAAAGAGGCATATTTTTTTGACTGCGAAGGAGAAAGATTAGATAAAGCAGCAGAAACAATAGAGAGCGAAGGATTGGATTTAAAATATATAATATTAACTCACGGGCATGGAGATCATATCTGCGGGCTTAACAAACTTAAATCAATGTATCCTGATGCTGTGGTATATATTGGAGAAGAGGAAAAAGAATTTTTTGATAATAACAATTTAAGTCTTGCTCCAAATATAATCGGAAGAGAGTTTCACTATAACGGAGGTTTTAAAACTTTTGTAAACGGCGACAGAGTAGGAGAATTTACAGTAATAGATACTCCGGGACACACAATAGGTTCAAAATGTTTCTATAATAAAGAGAGCAAAATGCTTATATCGGGAGATACTATGTTCAGAAGAAGTTTTGGAAGATATGACCTTCCAACAGCAAGCGGAAATCAACTGTTTGCAAGCCTTGCAAAACTTTGTGCAAAACTTCCTGAGGATACAGTGGTTTACAGCGGACATACAGAGCCTACAACAATAGGAGAGGAAAAAGTATTTTTAACTCGTGTAGGAGTAATTTAAGCATAAAATAGGAGGTGCTGAAATGGAAAAAATATATGATTTAGTAATAATAGGAGGAGGTCCTGCAGGACTTACATCAGCAATATACGCAGGAAGATCTAACCTTTCAGTTTTAATAGTAGAAAAAGAAAATATGGGAAGTTTATATATGGCACACCTTGTGGATAACTATCCTGGATTTCCAGAGGGGATAACAGGAAAGGCTCTTCAAGAGGAAATGAAAAAACAGGCATTAAAATTTAATGCAGAGTTTTTAGATGCAACATTTTTAGGACTGGATATCTACTCTGATCCAAAAGTTGTTAAAACAGATAAAAATAATATAAAGGCAAAATCTGTAATAATAGCAGGAGGAACAGGAAAGTTCGGAGGCAAGAAAATAGCAGGTGAAAAAGAATTTCTTGGAAAAGGGGTTTCTTACTGTGCTACTTGTGACGGAGCTTTCACAAGAAATATGACAGTTTCTCTGTTCGGTCAGGGAGATGAAGTTGCAGAAGAGGCTTTATTCCTTACTAAATATTCAAAAGAGATTTTAATATTTACAAAAGACAATGAACTTTTATGTGAGCCTGAACTTTTAAAAACATTAAAAGAAAATGAAAAAGTTAAGATAATTACAAATGCTGAAATTCAAGAATTAAAGGGAAGTGAATATCTTGATTTTGCTGTTGTGAAAGTTGAAAATGAGATAAAAGAATATCCTGTGCAGTATGCTTTTATGTATCTTGGAACAAAGAATCTGGCAGAACTTTATGGAGAAGTTGCCTCTCTTGATGAAGAGGGATATATCATTACTGATGAAGGAATGAAAACAAATATTGACGGAGTTTTTGCAGCGGGAGATGTAAGAAGCAAGAAAGTAAGACAGGTTACAACAGCTGTAAACGATGGAACAATAGCAGGAATGGAAGCAATAAAATACATATTAATGAATAAGAAAAAATAGATAATTTTTAAAAGGGATTACTGCAGCAGTAATCCCTTTATTTATACAATCTTTTTTCTTTTATAAATTCTACAGTTTCTTTTGTCAAAAATTCTGAAATATCCTCATCTTTTTCTATTCTGCTTTTCACCTCAGTGGAAGAAACATCAAAGTATGGATTATCCACAATCTTTATTTTTGGAGAATCTACAATATTTTCATATCCTTTTCTTTTTAAAACCACCACTGTTGAAAGCTCAAGTATTCTTTTATACTCTCTCCATTTATCAAAATATGCTGCTGAATCTTCCCCTATTATCTCAAAATATTCATGTTCAGCCCCATATTTTTCAATAAGAGCCTCCAAAGTTTTAAAAGTATATGAAAGCCCCTCCATATCAATTTCAACTGTTGATATCTCTGCTTTATCTATGTTTCCAAAAGTAAGTTCACACATTTTAAGCCTGTATTCAGCAGATGTAAAGATATTTTTCCCATGAGATGCCACACCAATGGGAACTATCAGCAGTTTATCAAGATTAAGCTCTTTAATCACAAAATCTGCTATATTTCTATGTCCTTTATGAGGAGGATCAAAACTCCCTCCATAAATTCCTATTCTCACTTCTAAACCTCTATTTCCAGAACTGCCTCCATAAGCTCTTTCTGATCTCCGGCAGTTTTTATTAAATCTCTGTTTTTCTTTACTCTAAAAATTTTCGATAAAATTGAAAGAAGGCTTAAATATTCTTTGCTCTTATCTTTTGGTGCTCCCACAAGAACAACTGTTTTTATAAGTTCACCGTCTATTGAGTTGAAATCAACAGGATATTCAAGTACAGCAAGAGCTATGACAACATCTTTCACTCCTGCACTTCTTGCATGAGGAATAGCCACTCCCATTCCAATTCCTGTACTTCCTATTTTTTCTCTTTCTATTATCTGAGTATAAAATTCTTCTTTATTTTCTATGAAATCTGTGTTTTTTTCCATAAAATCAACAAGCATTTGAAGTATCTCGTCTTTAGTATGTTTCCCTTTTATATATGTTATCTGCTTATTATTAAAATACTTTATCACTTCTATACCTCCTTAGAAAGACACTCAAATATTTCAGCAGAAACCCCTGTAAGTTCTTTACTATCTTTTAATACTTCCATTTCTCTCTGAAGAAGAACTGTAAATTTATCCTCATTTTCATAGTCATAACTAAGAAGTCCAAGTAAATACCCTAAAATTTTTAATCCCTCTTCTGTTTTATATCCATATATATTATTTCTGAATTTCTCTCTTAATTCCTCTTTAGAAACTTTTTTATTTTCTGTTTCTGCGTTTTCATAATCAGAGAAATCAGCTCTCATCTTAGCAATATATGATATTGTAAGATAAAAAGCCTCATCTGAATAATCAAACTTTTCAAAATATTTTTTTAATGAATATACTGCCAAAGATTTTTCAAAAGCTGAATTATCCATTAAAGCAAATTGAAATATCATTTTAAAGAACTCATCTTTATTTTTAAAATAAAGTTCTTTTCCATATTTACATACAAAATGATAATCTCCTTTTGCTAAAAGCTTAAAAATATTTTTCTTTAAATCAGGTATTTCAGCATTAGTCATTCTTTCAATTTTATCAATTTTAGTTTTCTCTGCAAAATCTATGTTTTCAGCAATATAATCGATAAAAGAACTGTCTTCTTTTAAAAATACTGACGCAGGTATCACATAATTCATTTTTTTTCTTTTTATATTCCCATTCATGTCTACAGTAAAGTACGCTCTTTTGTCTAAAACTCCTGCACAAAAAGAAACTGCTCCTGCTCTTCCTGATTCTGACAATATTTTTTCAATTATCTCTTTTTTATTGTCTTTTAAATCTTCCAGTATAAACATTATTTTATTTCACTCCTCTAAAACATTTTAATGTATTGTTTTCTAAAAAATCAAATTCTATTTTTAGTACGTATAAATTTTCTATGTATATGTGTTTTGGCAGCTTAACTATATCTTTTTCTGTTGTGATTATATATGATGCCCTCATCTCTTCTGCTCTTTTCTTTATCAGGTCAATATCCTTTTCTTTAAAGCTGTGATGATCCAAAAAGTCTATTCTCTCAATATAACTTGGGTCAAGAGAGATAACTGTTTTCTCAAAATTAAGAGGATTGGCAAGTCCTGAAAACAGAAGAACTCTTTTTCCCTTTACCCAGAAAAGAGGTTTTGCATTCCCGTCTGTATCACACAGGGAGCTGATTCCATGCTTGGCAGCAGATACAGGCTTTTTGTATTTTTTCTTTAAAAATCTTTTTAATTTTTCAACTTCTCTTTCAGAAACAAGATCTGATTTTGTTATTATAAATTCAGATGCCCTTTTTGCTGCAGGATGAAAACTCTCTCTAAGAGTTCCCTTTGGAAGAAGTGCCTCCCATCCAAAAGGATTTGTTGCATCTATAAGGACAATATCCCAGTTTCTGTAAAGCTTTCTGTGCTGAAAACCATCATCAAGAATAATTGTGTCCACGTCAAAAGTTTCTTTTGCCAGTTTACAGGCTTTATATCTGTCTTTCCCGACTATCACAGGAACTTTCAGATTTAAAGCATGGCTGAAAGGCTCGTCTCCGCTTTCCTTAGACGTTACAAGAATATTTGTTCCGTCTGATACAATAAGAGGCTCTATCTTTCTTTTTCCTCTGTATCCTCTTGATACCACTGCAACTTTTCTTCCCTGTTTATGAAGTTCTTTTGCAAAATATTGTACAGCAGGAGTTTTCCCTGTTCCTCCCACTGTAATATTTCCTATACAGATTATAAAAACATCTTCGATTTTTCTTATTTTTAAAATTTTTTTGTCGTACAGCCAGTTTCTCAAACTGGTTACGCAAAAATATATATATGCTAAAATATTCATTTTTCCCTCTTAATATAATTTTATCTCTACCTAACTATTGTACAGTTAATACAAATAAAAATCAAAGATTTTTTTTACTATTTTTTTACTTTTATAACTTAACCGGAACAATCTTAGAAATTCCAATCTTTTTGTTCATTGTTACTCCAAATAAAGTGTCAGAAGATCTCATTGTTTCTTTGTTGTGAGTAATCAAAATAAACTGTGATTTTTCTGTAAATTCTTTCAGTTTGCTTATAAGTTTTTTAGTATTTTTTTCATCAAGTGCAGCCTCTATCTCATCAAGGAAAGTAAACGGACTTGGTTTATACATAAATATCGCCATAATAAATGCAATAGCAACCATAGACTTTTCTCCTCCTGAAAGAAGAGTAAGAGATTGTCTTTTTTTATTTTTGAATTTTACATATATTTCCACTCCACAGTTTTCGTAGCTTTCTTCGTTTGAAAGCACCAGATTTCCCTCTGAGTTATCGATAGTTTCCATACACATCTGATTAAAGTTTTTGTTTATATTTTCATAAGCATCATAGAATCTTTCTTCTATTGCTTTCCCTATCTCTTCGATTATTTCTAAAAGAGATTGTCTGCTCTTTTCCAAGTCTTCTTTTTGAGCTTTTATAAACTGATATTTTTTATCCAGTTCTTTAAACTCTTCAACAGCCAGAAGATTTACTGTTTCAAAATCTTTAAGTCTGTTGTTAAGAATTCTCACTCTGTCTGCTGCCTCTCTGTAATTAAGCTCTTCAACTTTTTTAGCCTCAATATTTTCAAGCTGTGACAGATTATCTTCAAGAACAAGAATTTTATCTGCAAATTGGTTTGTTTTTTCTCTTTCAGCTTTCAGCTTTTCATTTTCTTTATATTCCTGAGTTTCAAAATCTCTTATTATACTTGTAAGTTCTTTCTCTCTTATCTCAAGAAGAGCCTCTTTTTCTTTTGCTATCTGAAGTTCTCTGTTCTCTTTTTCATATTCAAACTGTTTCTGCTCTCTGCTCTCCTCAGTTTTCTTAAGAAGTTCTTCTGTTTTTGCTGTTTCCTCTTCAAGTCTTTTTATGCTTGATTTTATCATGGAAATCTCATCTTTTATCTCTTCTCTTTCAGAGATATTTTTTTCTATTTCGCTGTCAAGCTGAACAAGTCTGTCTTTACTGTTTAAGAATTTAATTTTGATATCAGAAAACTCTTAATTTAAACTCTTTATCTCGCTGTTAAGAGTTTGAAGTTTTTCTGTATCCTGCTGTATTTTCTCTTTCAGTTCTTTAGAAACTTTTTCAATATTTTCTTTTCCAAGACTTGAGTTTGCAATACGCTTTTCATATTCCTTTGCATATTGTTCCTCTTCCTGTTTTTCAAGAATAAACTGATCTCTGTTTTTAATCAGCTTTTCCTCTTTTTGTTTTAAAGTTTCATACTCTTCTGTATAAAGTTTTATCTGCTTTCTAAGGCTTTCTTCCTGTGTATCAATATGATAAATTTCATTTTCCAGCTCTTCAAGTTTTCTGCTGTAATTATCAAGTTTGTTTCTGTTTTCATCAATTCTTTTTACAATCTCGTCAAGGAAAGTTTCCAATCTTTTCATCTCTTTTTTTCTTTCAAACATCTGAGTGATTGCTGAGTTTCTGCTTTCCCCTCCTGTTATTCTTCCGCTTCCGCTGATAAGCTCTCCGCTAAGAGTAACTATATTTCCTGTATAAAGATTTTTCTTTGTTATTGAAACAGCTATATCAATATCTTTTACTATAAGAAGATTTCCCAAAATCATATCAATAACTTTTTGATATCTTTTGTCAAAACTGATAAGTTCTGATGCTCTTCCTACCACTCCCTCATATTCAGGCATCTCTTTTCTTGAGAAAGTTTTTATTGTGTCAAGAGCAAGAAAAGATGCTCTTCCCACTTTTCTCTCTTTTAATATCTCAATACATTTTTTTGCTGTGCTGCTGTCATCAACAACAATATCCTGAAGGTTTCCGGGAATTGCAGATTCAACAGCCTTTTCAAGATATTCCGGAATTGATATAAGGGAGATTAGAGCTCCGTTTACACCTTTTAATCCGCAGTTTAATATCTCTTTAACGCCCTTAAAAAATCCATCGTTATTCTCTTCAAATCTTATAAGGCTGTCATATTTTACTCTGTTTCTGTTTTCCTCATTTTCATCTCTTCTTAATATTTCAGATACTTTGTTTGAGTTGATACTTATCTCTGATATCTGCTGCTCACATTTTTTTTGTCTTTCAGCAGTTTCTCCCAGAAGTTTTTCTTTTATTTTTTTGTTCTCCTCTGCTATATTAAGAAGTTCTTTGTTGCTTTTTATCTTATCTTCTGTTTCCTCAATCTCTTGGTTAAGAGAGTTTATTTTTGAATTGCTTCCCTTAACTCTTTTTGATGAACTTTCTATATCATTTAAAAACTGAAGTTTTTCCACTTCAAAGTCAAGAACCTGTCTGTTTTTAACTTCAATATCTCTTTCTGTTTCCTGCTTGATTTTCTCTTTTTCTTCTATCTCTTTTTCATATTTTGAAAAATCTTTTTCACCGGATTCAATATTTGAGTTTATCTTTTCTTTTTCCTCTGTAAGTTTTTCAAAATATTCTTTGTTTCTTATATCTTTATTTTCTGCAAGAGCAAGTCTTTCTTTTCTGTCAGCAGTGTCCCTTGTGTATGCCTCTTTTCTCTCTGTAAGTTTTACTTTCTCTCTTTCAAAGCTGTTTATTGTGTTTTTCAGCTCCTCATTTTTATTAAGATTTTCTTCAATAGAGATTTTTAAGTTCTCTCTGTCAGTGCTTACCTGTTCAAGTTCTCTGCTGTTTTCTTTTTTGTTTCTTTCTGTTTCAGAAAGTTTTTCTATAATCTCATTTATCTTCTCTTTAGTTCTCTGTAAGAATTGTTTGTTTTTTTCCAAATCATAAACAGCAAGCCCTTTGTTTACAGAATCTCTTTCGTTTTTTATCTCTAAGAAAGCTAAGGCTCTTTCAGCCTGTTTCTTTATTTTGGCTCTGTTTTCTCCTGTTTCATTAAGAATAAGCTCGATTTTTTCAACTTCACTGCTTACGTTTTCAAGTTTCTTTTCAGACTCTGTTTTTCTCTGCTGAAATTTCTTTACTCCTGCAGCCTCTTCAATTATCTCTTTCACTTCTTTTTTTGAAGATGAAATAATTCTTTCAACTTTTCCCTGCCCGATTACAGAATAAGCAGATTTTCCCACTCCTGTATCCATAAACATATCGTTTATGTCTTTCAGTCTTGCTTTTCTGTCATTAATCAGATATTCATTTTCTCCGTTTGAATAAAGCTTTCTTGTAATCTTTGCTGTGTCATCATTTATAGGGAAAAATTTATCTTTATTATCTATATATAAAGAAACCTCTGCACTGTTTGCAGCTTTTTTCTTATCTCCTCCTGAAAATATAACATCTTTGCTCTCTTTTGCTCTTATATTTTTATATGACTGCTCTCCAAGCACCCATAGAATTGCATCAAGAATATTTGATTTTCCCGAACCGTTAGGTCCTACTATTGATGTTATTCCACCTTCAAAATCTATTTTTATTCTTTCTCCAAAAGATTTGAATCCATATATTTCCACACCTTTTAAATACATTAGTATCTCCTTAGTTCTTGTTACAGTATATATTTATCCAGATTTTCATCTTCAAATTGATTCTTAAATATTTTTTCCACATATTTTTTATCTATGTTTATTTTTTTAAGTTCATCATATGGAGCTTCAAACATTATCTCTCTTAAAACAAGTTCTATCATTGCTGCAAGTCTTCTTGCTCCTATATTTTCCACGTTGTCATTAAGCTTTAATGCATATTCTGCTACAGTTTCTACAGCTCCTTTTGAAAAACTAAGCTCTACATTGTCAGATTTTAATAATGTTTTATACTGCTCTAAAATATTAAATTCAACCTCTGTAAGAATTTTTATAAAATCCTCTTTTGTTAAATCTTTCATTTCAACAACAATAGGGAATCTTCCCTGAAGTTCAGGCATCAGATCAGAAAAATCAGATTCTGAAAATGCTCCTGCTGCAATGAAAAGAATGTGGTCTGTTACAACAGGTCCATAATTTGTCATTACAGTTGTTCCCTCAATTATAGGAAGAATATCTCTCTGCACTCCCTGTCTTGAAACTTCACTTCTTCCACTGTTTTCTCTCTCTGCAATCTTATCTATCTCGTCAATAAATATGATTCCGTCCTCTTCTGCTGTTTTAAGAGCCTGAGGAATCAGTTCGTCCATATCAAGATTTTCATTTATCTGCTGATTAAGAATAAACTCTATTGCATCTTTTACTTTCATTTTTGTTTTTTTAGGCTTTTTGCTGCTGTCAAATGTGGACATTATATTTTCAAGAACACTTCCTATCTCTCTGTCGTCAGATGCTCCCACAACCTCTACAATAGGTGTTCCTACATTTGTCATTCTTGGTTTTTCAATCTCTATCATCTCATCATCATATTTTCCGTCAAGAATATGATTGATAAGCTCATTTTTAAATTCGTCATTTAGTGTATCAAGATTATTCATTTTTTTGGCAATATCTTCAACAGCACTCATATAATATTCATCTCTTAGAGATTCAATTTTCTTATTTTTAAGCTTTGTTATTGTAACAGCCACCAAATCTTTTATAATGCTCTCTACATCTTTTCCAACATATCCCACTTCTGTGTATTTTGTTGCCTCTACTTTCAAGAAAGGAGAATCTGTAATTTTTGCAAGTCTTCTTGCAATTTCAGTTTTTCCTACTCCTGTAGATCCCATAAGGATTATATTTTTGGGAGTTATCTCTTTTCTCAGTGTTTCATCTTTTATTGCCTGTCTTCTGTATCTGTTTCTCAGTGAGATTGCCACATTCTTTTTAGCTTCATCTTGAGAAATTATATATTTATCCAGTTCTTCCACTATTTTTTTGGGAACTAATATACCGTCTGTCATAATTATTATTCTCCTGTTCCTTTCATTTTCAAATACTATCTCAAAAAGAGCTGTTGTATTTACAATTAAGAATAAAATTTTCTAGGAAAAAATATTAGCTATTTCGTCGATGCAGGAGGCTGAGAACCTGATAAGGTTCTCAACGACTAGCAGAGCCGACGAATTAAAAATTTTATTTATTAAATTTTTAATTTGTTCAGCTTTGCAGTCTGTTTCGCTGCATAAATTACGCAAATATTTTTAATATCGAAAATTTTATTTTTAATTTAACTATTTTACAACAGCTCTTTTAAATTATTTTAATATTTCAGCTATATTCTCTTTAAGTTTCTCAAGAGCTTTTGCTCTGTGACTTATCTTATTTTTTATTTCAGGAATTTGTGCAAGAGTCTTTCCATATTCTTTCATAAAGAAATGAGGATCATATCCAAATCCCTCTGTTCCCACAGGATTATCTATAAATTCCCCTTCAACCTCTCCTCTGAAAGAATAAACCTCACCTGTTGGTTTTGCAAGAGATATTACACATACGAATCTCGCTGTTCTGTTCTCTATTCCCTGAAGTTCTTTTACAACTTTCAAGTTGTTGTCCAAATCGTTTCCATGCTCTCCTGCATATCTTGCAGAGTATACTCCCGGTGCACCGTTAAGAGCATCAACACATAATCCTGAATCATCAGCTATTGTTATCATATTAGTAAACTTTGCTATTTCAACAGCTTTTTTCTGTGAGTTTGCCTCAAAAGTATCTCCGTCTTCCACAACTTCCGGAATCTCTATTCCATCATTTACAGATAATATTTCCACATTATCCATTTTAAATATTTTTTCGATCTCTTTTATTTTATGTTTATTTCCAGTAGCTAAAAATATTTTCATTTTAAATTTCCTTTCTTAATATTCCTGAACACTGTTTACTTGAAATTCTTCATGAAGAGTTTTTCTTTGAATTTCTAAAAGCTGGTTAATTCCTGCCTCTGCCATATCAAGAAGTTTGTTTAATTCAGCTCTTGTATAAGTTGCCTCTTCTCCTGTTCCCTGAACTTCGATAAATTCCCCTTTATCATTCATAATAACATTCATGTCAACTTCTGCTGCTGAATCTTCACTGTATTTAAGGTCTGTCATAGGTATTCCGCTTACTATCCCAACACTTATTGCTGCCACTTTTGAAATGATAGGATTTTCTGAAAGCTCACCATTTCTTACCATTCTTTCAACAGCCATTGCAAGAGCTATGAATCCTCCTGTTATAGATGCTGTTCTTGTTCCTCCGTCAGCCTGAATAACATCACAGTCAATAGTTATTGTTCTTTCACCTAATTTATCAAGATTGATGCAAGAACGAAGAGATCTACCGATAAGTCTTTGAATCTCCATTGTTCTTCCTGAAAGTTTTCCCTTAGCTGATTCTCTTTGTGTTCTCTCTCCTGTTGCTCTTGGCAGCATTGAATATTCAGCTGTTATCCATCCTTTTCCCTGCCCTCTTAAAAATGGAGGTACTTTGTCTGAAACTGATGCTGTACATATTACCTTTGTATTTCCAAATGATATAAGAACTGAACCTTCTGCATGAATAGTATAGTTTCTTATAACATTAACTTTTCTTATATTATCTACTTCTCTTCCGTCTTCTCTTAGTATTTTTTCCATACCTTTTCCTATCTCCCCGCTTTATCATTATTGAATTGTATATTGTATAATCTTGTATAAATTCCGTCTTTTTTCAGAAGCTCTTCATGAGTTCCAATCTCTTTAATCTCTCCTTTTTCCATAACCACAATTTTGTCTGCTCCAACAATAGTTGAAAGTCTGTGAGCTATTACAAAAGTTGTTCTTCCTATCATAAGTTTTTCCAAAGCGTCCTGTACCAGTCTTTCTGACTCTGTATCAAGAGCTGATGTTGCCTCATCAAGAATCATTATAGAAGGATTTTGAATAAGAGCTCTTGCTATTGCAATTCTCTGTTTTTGTCCTCCTGAAAGAAGAACTCCTCTTTCTCCTACTTCTGTTTCAAATCCTTTTTCAAGTTCTGAAATAAAGTTATAAGCATTTGCCATTTTAGCAGCCTCTTCTATCTGCTCTTTTGTTATTCCCTCTTTTCCAAAAGCTATATTTTCAGCTATTGTTCCGCTGAAAAGGAAAGTATCCTGAGGAACCATTCCAATATGCTCTCTGTAATCTTTAAGAGAATAATCTCTTATATCTGTTCCGTTTATTTTTATGCTTCCGCTCTGCGGGTCATAAAATCTCGGCATCATATTAACAAGAGTTGTTTTTCCGCTTCCGCTGCTTCCAACAAAAGCAGTAACCTCTCCTTTTTTAATTTCCAGATTAATATTTTTTAATACCTTTGTTTCAGATTTTGGATAAATAAAATCTACATTTTCAAATCTGATATTGTCTACCTCTCCGGAGAATTTCTGAGGATTTTCACTGTAGCAGTCTATTTCTCTCTGCTCATTGAATACTTCCATTACTCTGTCCCCGGAAGGAATTATCTCATAAAGCTCACTGTTTCTTGAAATCAGTTTCTTAAGAGGTGACTGCATAAGTCCTATTGCAGTTATAAATGAAATCAAATCCCCTGCTGTCATACTTCCGCTGTAAACAATCTGGTATCCTCCATAAGCTGCTACAACAAGAATCATTACAGTTGCAAGAAGTTCGTTTAATGGAGAAACTTTAGCTTTTATTTTCTGAGCTCTGTAAATTCTGTCCATTTCCCCTTGTGTTACTTCTTTATATTTTTCAACAGTCATATCAATTTTATTGAAACCTTTTATAACCTGTATCCCTGCAAGAGATTCCTGCATAAAAGCTGTTGCCTGTCCTATTGTATCCTGTCTTATTTTTCCTGATTTTCTCATTTTCTTGCTGTATTTCTTTATTACAGCCAGCATAGCCGGAAGAACTGTAATTGAAAGAAGAGCAAGAAGAAAATCTACTTGGAACATTCTTATAAGAAATATGATAACTGCTGTAAACTCTTTCAGCATTTCAAAAAGTAAAAATCCTATTTTCCCAAGACTTGATGAATCTCCTGAAAGTCTTGCCATTAAATCTCCCAGTTTATTTTGAGTAAAATAAGACATTGGAAGATGTTCTATATGCTCAAATATATCTATTTTTATATCTCTTCTTATTTTTTCAGTCAGATATGCTGATGTTGTTGATGAATAGTAAGCTGTTATCAGCTTTAAAGCTGTTGTAACAAATATAGCAATCCCTATCATAAACATAACTTTTCCGTTTTTTGATATTAATACATCGTCTACAAGATATTTTGTAAGCCATGCAGGAGCTGCTCCAAGAGCAGATGAAAGCAGAGATATAAATACTGTCCATGCAAGCCAGCCCTTATATCTTAAACTGTATTTTAAAAATCCTCCCAGTGCATCACTTTTATATACCTGATTTAATTTTTCTTTTATCATTATTGTTTTTATCCCCTTAATATATACTTACCATAATTTTTTGTTATGTCTTTTCCGGATAATTTCTCTCTTATTTTTTCTATATCCCTGTTTACTTCTGCCTCTTTCTTTTTCATTTCGTCAAGATGAGAAAGAATTTCTTCACTTGTGCATTTTTCCTGTAAAAGCTCAGGATATACCTCTTTGTCAAGTGTCAGATTAGGAAGAGAGACAAAACCAAGCTTTAATATATTTCTTGCTATGAAAGCATTTACACGGTTTGTCTTGTAAATAACAACAGCAGGAATTCCCATAAGAGCCAGTTCAAGAGTTACTGTTCCTGATGCAGCTATTGCTGTTTCACATTCCTGTACAGCCTCTTCAAGAGTTCCATTTTTAATAGTTAAGTTTGGATATTTTAACAGTGTTTCTTCAATCCATTCAAAAGGTTTTGAACTATGAAGTCTTAACACAAACTCTTTTTCAGGTTTTGCTTTTACAACCTCAAGCATAACAGGAAGAAGAGATTGTATCTCCTGCTTTCTGCTTCCGGGAAGAAGAAGAATTTTGTTTCCTCTGTCTTTTAATACAGAATATTTTTCAGCAAAAGGGTTTCCATAATAAACAGCATTTACCCCGTGTTTTTTATAAAAATCTACTTCCCATGGGAAAATAACCATTATATGATCTGCTGCTTTTAATTTCTCTATTCTTTTTTCTCCCCATACCCATAATTTAGGCGGGATATAATAATAAACTTCCACATGAGGAACTTCCTCTTTAAGCATTTTTAAAAATGCAAGGTTGAATCCTCCATAGTCAACAAGTATAACCTTGTCCATTTTGTTTTCTTTTATAAATTCCAGATACTCTTTTGCTTTTTTCTTTAAATATCTGTATTTTTTTAAAGCCTCTGTAAAGCCCATAACTGCAAGTTCTTTTATGTCCTGTGTTATCTTTACTCCTGCATTTCTGCAGTGTTCTCCGGCAACTCCGTAAAACTCAACAGTGCTGTCTATTTCTAAAATATTTTTAACCAGATATGAAAGATGAAGATCTCCTGATACCTCTCCTGTTGATACAAATATTTTCATTTTTTTCTCCTTAATTTTTAAGGTTTTATTCCTATTATAAATATATTATTCTCATCTGCCAGTTTTACAGCCTCTTCCTGATCTGTAAAAATCATTTTTCCAGCCTCGCCGACAATTCCTTTAGCTTTTATCTCAACAAGTTTTTTTATTGTATTTATCCCCACAGTTGGAATATCCACTCTCATATCCTGCTGAGGTCTTGCCATTTTCACTACTATACAATTTTCTCCTCCAAGGTCTCCTCCTCTTTGAATAGCTTTGTCTGTTCCCTCTATTCCTTCAAGAGCAACCACTGAAGAATCTTTACATACAACAGTCTGCCCTGCATCTATTTCACTCAGATGTTTCGCAGCTTCTGTACCTATTTTAATTGTTTTATAGTCCTCTGTTTCAGGCTTTGTTTTTGTATAACATCTGTCCTCAAACATTATCTTTTTCAAAAGATAGTTTTGGGGAAGAACTTTTATCCCATTCAATCTGAAAAATGCAATAACGGCAAAAAGGAGAGTTTCATCCTTCTTGTCCGGAAGACTTCTGACTATTTCCTCTCCATATTTATCCAGCTGCATATCCTGAAAAATTACCTCTTTTTCTACTTTTCCCAGCATAACAATCTCTTTTATGCCGTTAAGAATAAAATGCTTGGTAATCTTTCCAACTTCACCAATATTAAATCTTTTAAAATTTTTGTATTCTTTTATCTCTTGTTCTATAGTGTCAAACAGCCCGATTGGAAATACTTCTATATCTCTGTTGTTTTTATTTATCTCTTTTAAAAAAGAGTATGGAAGTTTTCCGTTTCCAACTATTACACCTATTTTTTTCATTATTTTACTATCCCCCGTTTGCTGTTTTTTATAAAGTCAACAAGGTGCATTATATTTTTGCTTTCAGAATATGTTTCTTCAAGCTCTTTAAGTGCCTCTTTTAAAGGCAGTCCTTTTCTGAAAATAGTTCTGTATGTTCTCTTCAGTTCAAGAAGTTCTTCATCAGTAAATCCTCTTCTTCTAAGTCCTACAGTATTTAATCCTACAGGAACTGCTTTGTTTCCGTCTGCAAGAATAAAAGGACAGATATCCTGATTTACTGCTGACGCTCCTCCAACCATTGCATGAGCTCCAATTCTGCAGAACTGGTGTACAGGAGTCATTCCTCCTATTATTACATAATCTTCTACAACAACGTGTCCTGCAAGAGTTGCATTGTTTGAGAAAATACAATTATCTCCGATAATTACATCATGAGCCACATGAACATAAGCCATAATAAGATTATTATTTCCTATTCTAGTTTCCCATCTGTCGTCTGTTCCTCTGTGAATAGTTACAAATTCTCTGATAGTATTATTATTTCCTATAATTGTCTTTGTAGGTTCACCTTTATATTTTAAATCCTGATTAGCTTTTCCAATAGATGCAAAAGAATAGATAGTGTTGTTTTCTCCTATCTCTGTTATTCCTTCAATTACAACATGTGACTGAATTGTTGTATTTGCTCCGATTTTTACATCTTTACCTATGATACAAAAAGGGCCTATTTTTACACCATCTCCTATAACAGCTCCCTCTTCTATTATGGAAGTATTATGTATATCTACCACTTTTTTCCCCCTATCCAGCAATTATTTATCCATAATGCTAAAAGTAAATTTTACTTCTGCAACTACTTTTCCATCAACTTTTGCCATCCCGCTAGCTTTTACTATGTTTCTTTTTTGTTTTTCTATCTGTGCTTCATATACTAATTGATCTCCAGGTCTTACAGGTGCTTTGAATTTAACATTTTCAATAGCTGCAAAATAAGGAACTTTTGGATTTCCTTCATCTCCCTGCTGTTCAAAAACAAGGACTCCAAGACATTGTGCAATTCCTTCTACAATGATTACTCCCGGAACAATTGGGTGTCCTGGGAAGTGTCCGTTAAAATAATCTTCGTTAATTGTTACATTTTTTATTCCTACTACTTTTTGATTTTCCAAGTCAAGTTCTAAAATTCTATCTACTAATAAAAATGGATATCTGTGTGGTATTCTCTTCATTATTTCAATTGTGTTTAACATCTTTGTATTCCTCCTAGATTGTTCTTTAGTATTATTATACCAAATTTTCTTAATTATTTTATAATTTTTTTATTATTTGTGCAAATTCTATATCTAAAGCATGTCCTGCTTTTATTGCTATTATATGTGCTTTTATAGGTTTATTTAAAATTTTTAAGTCCCCTATTATATCAAGCATTTTATGTCTTACAAACTCATCTTCATATCTTAATCCTCCCGGATTCATAACACCGTCTTTTTGTATAACTATTGCATTTTCAAGTGTTCCTCCAAGAGCAAGATTGTTTTTCTTTAAATATTCTATCTCATAATCAAAACCAAAGGTTCTGGCATTTCCTATGTTGTTTTTATAGCTTTCAAGATTTACATCAAGTTCAAGCATCTGAGTTTTTAAGAAACTGTGATCAAATTTTATAGTATAAGTAAGCTTGTATCCGTCATAAGGAAGGGCAACAATATGTTTGTCATCTTTTGTAAGATATACAGGCTCTTTTATAACTATCTCCTCTGCATCTTCTTCAAGCTCTTTTATTCCTGCTTTTTCTATCTCTTCAATAAATATTCTCGCACTTCCGTCACCAATAGGAAGTTCATTTTCATCAAGCTCAACAATCAGATCAGTGATTCCGAAAATATAAAGAGCTGATAAGAAGTGCTCTATTGTATGCACCTTTGCACCATATTCATTTTGAAGATTTGTTCCTCTTGTTAAATCAAAAGTATTTTCTATATCAAGGGCTATCTCATTTTTTCCCTCTTCCATATCTACCCTTTTAAAAACTATTCCTCCCTTGTCACAAGGAATAAGATGAAGTTTTATATTTTTTCCTTTATGAAGTCCTATTCCCTCATAAAAAATTTCGTTCATCAGAGTTTTTCTTTTCACAAAAATTCCTCCTTATTTTATTGTTTTTTCAAAAACTTTTCAGCAAGTATCATAGCAATCTCTCTTTTGCCGTCAACAAACTGAACTTGAATTTTTTTCTCATTTACTCCCACAACTTTTCCCAGTCCAAATTTTATGTGAGTAACTGTTTCTCCCACTTTGTATGGAAGATTTTTTGCAGCCTCAAGCTGTTTTCCCAGTTTTTTTGTATCTGATATAATATTAAGTTTCATACCGCTTTCAATAACTTTATTTACTTTTCTTTCAGCTTCTCTTGAAGCTGCTTCTATCAACACATTTCTTTTCTCTTCAAACAGCTCTTTTGGTATCTCATCTATAAATCTTGATTTTGTTCTGTAATCCATATTTCCATACATATATCTCATGGCTGCGTGAGTTATATACAGTTTTTCTTCTGCTCTTGTTATTGCAACATAGCAGATTCTTCTCTCTTCTTCAAGTGCAGAAGGCTCTAACATAACTTTTGTTGTATTTGGGAATGTTTCGTCTTCCATTCCTGCCAAAAATACAACAGGAAACTCAAGTCCTTTTGCATTGTGTATTGTCATAAGTTTTACATATTCTCTTTCACTGTCTAAATCATCTGTGGCACTTACAAGAGATACATTTTCAAGATATTCTCTAAGAGTCAGATTTTCAACTATATTTTCAAGCTCTATAATAGAGTTTTTTAACTCTTCTATGTTTTCTGTTCTTGATTCAGCATCATCATAACTGCTGTTTAAATATGAAAAATATCCTATTTTTTTTATCAGTTCATCAAAAAGTTCTGATACAGAAAGCTCCATGCTTAACTCTATAAGCTCTTCCATTATATTTGAAAACTCTCTAAGTTTTTCAGTTACACCTGCTGATAATCCCGGAATCTGATCCACTTCTTTTAAAGAATCATATATGCTTAAACCTGTTTCCTCAGCATAGTTTCTTATTTTCTCAACTGTTTTGTCCCCTATCTTTCTTTTTGGAACATTTATTATTCTGTCAAGATTTATACCGTCTCTTGTGTTATTGATTACAGAAAGGTATGCTAAAATATCCTTGATTTCTGCTCTTTGATAGAACTGCATTCCGCCGAAAATCTTATAAGGAATATTGTATCTTAAAAATCCCTCTTCAAAAAGTCTTGACTGAGCATTTGTTCTGTAAAGAATAGTGAAATCGTTGTATCTTCTTCCTTTATTCTTCATCTGGATTATCTCTTCAATAACAAAACTTACTTCATCACGTCCATCTGCACAGGCTTTTAATATTATTTTGTCCCCAGATGATTTTTTTGTCCAAAGTTTTTTATCTTTTGAAGTTGTATTATTTTTAATTACAGCATTTGCTGCATCAAGAATCATTTTTGTTGAACGATAGTTCTCTTCAAGTTTTATTACTTTCGCATCCTTATAATCTTTTTCAAAATCCAGAATGTTTCTTATGTCTGCTCCTCTGAATCCGTATATACTTTGGTTTTCATCTCCAACAACACAAAGGTTTCTGTATTTCTGAGCAATCTTGTTTATAATTCTGTACTGAATATTGTTTGTATCCTGATATTCGTCTACCATTATATACTTAAATTTTTCCTGAAGTTTTTCAAGAATTTCCTGATTTTCAAGAAGTTTGTATGTATTTGTAAGAATATCTGAAAAGTCCATTCCGTTGTTTTCTTTTAAAGTTTGATTATATCTTTTATATGTCTCTGCAATTATATTTGCATCAGGCTCAAATCTATGATCTTTTTCATACTCTTCAGGAGACACTCCGTCCTCTTTAAGTTTTGATATTCTTGAAACTATTCTGCTGTCTGTTAAATCTTTGTTTTTTATTACTAGCTGTTTCATTATTCCTTTAACTACTTTTTTCTGATCATCAGTGTCATAAATAGTAAAGTTTGAGTCATAGCCTATTGCTTTGCAGTAAACTCTTAAAAGTCTAAGCCCAAAAGAGTGGAATGTGGAAATCATTGCTCTTTTTCCATCTTCACCTATAAGATTTTCTACTCTTTCTCTCATCTCTTTGGCTGCTTTGTTTGTAAATGTTACTGCCAGAATAGAGTATGGAGAGATTCCAAGCTCCTGTATCATATGGGCTATTCTGTAAGTAATAGTTCTTGTTTTTCCCGAACCTGCTCCTGCAAGTATAAGCAAAGGACCGTTTACTTTTTCCCCTGCTTTTTTCACCCATTGCATGGGCTTGCTTTCATAAAAATTTGCCATACCTTTACTCCTTCCCTGTTGAAATACCTTCTTTTTACGTTTTGCAGACTTATTGATACAAGTCTTCCACCTGCTTCATAATATTGGCC
>UQOH01000023.1 GCA_900542625.1 uncultured Fusobacterium sp. | reverse complement strand
GTTAACTTTATAATCAATAACTCTAATATAACAGACGGCGGAATAAAAGTAGCTTTTAATAATTTTAAAATAGATTAGGTTGGTGATTTTATGAAAAGATATCTTCAAGTTTTTTCCGGCGGATTTCCTAACCGTGAAGTAAAATATGAGGACTTGAAAAACAAATTGGAAAAAATATTAAATGTTATAAAAATAGATGGATTAATAATCGGTTGGTATGATGATGAAAATTTCTATTCTATTTTAAAAAAATTTTTAGAAGCTCATAAAGTAAAATTATATTTTTGGTGGCCGATTTTTTCTGAACTGAGTTATTTTAAAAATTTTTCAGAAGTAATTGACTATAAAGGAAATGAAATAGAGAAGTTTTCTTTTCAGGAAGGAGAAAATTTTGAATTTTATTGCCCCAATGATTTAGAAAATATGAAAAATATAAAAGAAATTTTTGATAACAGGATCAGTAAATACGATGTAGATGGAATATTTTTAGATAAAATAAGATATCCCGCATTCTCAAATGGGAAAGATTCTGTATTCAGTTGTTTTTGTGAAAACTGTATTGAGAAAATGAAAGAATACGGAATAGATACTGAAGAACTAAAAAAATATATAAGTAAAAGTTTTGAAAAAAAAGATTCAAATCCCTTGGAAATAGAGGAATATAAGAATTTTAAATATAAATTTAAGAATAAAAATTTAGATAACTATTTCAAATTTAAAAATGAAGTTATCTATCATAGAGTAAAAGAGATAACAGATTATATTAAGCAAAAAGGTTGGGAAGTGGGATTTGACATCTATGCTCCTAATATTTCATACTTATTTGGACAAGATATAAATAAATTAAGTGAGACAGCAGATTTTATAAAACCTATGTATTACAGAAAAACTTTTGCTCCAGCAGGAATACCATTTGAATTGCAAAATTATGAAACTTTATATGGTTTAGAGGCTAAAAAATATCTTTTACAATTAATAGGTGAAGAAAAACTGGAAGACAATATTTCTAAAGAGCAGATGTTAAAAGAATTAAAAGATATATCTGACAGATATAAAAATATTTATATAGGCATTGATTTTAATAAAAAAGATAACATCGCTTTAAGCAACAGTCTATATATAGAAGAAGTTATGGATACACTGCATGAAGCAGATTCTGAAGGAATAGTTTTATCTTGGGATTACATGAGTATTCCTGAAGAACATATAAAAGTTTTTTTAGAGAAAGAAAGGGAGGATGTAAATGAATGAATACATATTAGAATGTAAAAACATTAGTAAATCATTCTCTGGAGTGAAAGTATTAAAGGACATAAATATAAATATTAAAAAAGGTGAAATCCATGCAATAATGGGAGCAAATGGTGCAGGAAAATCAACTTTGATGAAAATAATCTGCGGAGTTCACAGAGCAAATGGCGGAAAATTAGTGTATAAAGGAAAAGAAGAAGAGTTTAAATCTCCTTTAGAAGCTCAAGAAAAAGGTATAAGTATTATATATCAGGAACTCAGCCTAATACCTACATTAAAAAATTATGAAAACCTTTTTGTAGGAAATGAAATAAAAAAGAACGGTGTTTTTACTGATGATAAACAGATGATAGAAAGATTTAATACATTATGTAAAAATTTAAACTTTGATATTGACCCTCTGGAAGTTACTAAAAACATGAGTATTTCTAAGCAGCAGATGATAGAAATACTAAAAGCAATAAACAACGAAGCAGATATAATTATTATGGATGAACCTACTACTTCGTTATCAGAAAAAGAAAAATATTCTCTGTTCCAAATAATCAAAAACTTAAAAGAGTCAGGGAAAACTATTATATATATTTCTCATATGCTTGAAGAAGTTTTCTATATTTGTGAAAAAATAAGTGTTTTAAGAGATGGAGAATTTATAATTACTGAGGACATTAAAAATCTTACAAAAGACAAAGTAGTAGAGTATATGACAGGAAAGCCTGTGAAAAAGGTTACAGAGAAAGTAAAAAAAGAAAATCTTTCTAATGTAATTTTAAAAGTTGAAAATCTGACTTATAAAAATATATTACAAAATGTTTCTTTTGATTTGAAAAGGGGAGAAGTTCTTGGAATAGCAGGTCTTGTTGGTGCAGGGAGAACAGAGTTATCAGAATGTATTTTTGGAGCAAGAAAAAAAGAAGGTGGAAATATTTATATTGAAAATCAAAAGGTAAATATAAATCACCCTAAAGATGCTGTTAAAAATGGAATAGGTCTAATTCCTGAAGATAGAAAAAATTATGGTCTTATATTAAAACATACAATAAAGCATAATTCCACTATTATACAGATAAAAGAAATGCTTAAAAATAGATTTATAAGCAATAAAAAAGAGAATGAACATATAGAAAAAGCAATACAGGACTTATCAATAAAGGTTTCAGATTATAACTTAAAAGTTTCAAGTTTAAGTGGAGGAAACCAGCAAAAAATAGTAGTATCCAAATGGAATGATATGGATCTGAAAGTTTTGATTTTTGATGAACCTACCAAAGGAATAGATGTAAATGCTAAAGAAGATATCTTTAAAATAATAGAAGATTATTCTAATAAGGGAATGGGAATAATCTTTATTTCTTCAGATTTGGAGGAAGTAGAAAGAATATCTGACAGAGTGTTAGTTCTTAAAAAAGGGAATTTTATAAAAGAACTTAAGGATAAAGAGCTTACAATAAATAATATTAACCATTATGTGTTGAATGGATAAGAGGTGAATAAATGTTTGATCAATTAAAAATATCTTTTAAAAAAGAAAATCTTTTAAAAAACTATGGAATGATATTAGGATTTTTCATTTTATGTGCAATTATCAGTTTTATTACTCCAAATTTTCTTACTAAAAATAATATCATAAATCTTTTGAGACAATCATCTATAATAGGTGTAATTGCTACTGGTATGACATTTGTAATTATTTCAGGAAACTTTGATATCTCTGTCGGAAAAATAGCTGCTATTGGAGGAACTATTATAATGAGTCTTTTGGCAAATGGACATAGTTTTATAGCAGCATTTGGAGCAGCTCTGCTGGCAGGTGCTTTAATAGGAGTTGTAAATGGATTTGCTGTTGCTGTAGTAAAAATTCCTTCTCTTATTGCTACAATGGGAATGGTTGTTATATTACAGGGATTAATATTTGTTTATACTGGAGGATATCCAATTTCATTTTTTAATCCTGTCCTTACAGTTATAGGAAGAGGCAGTATTTTAGGAGTGCCGGTTGCTGTAATTATATTTTTTATAGGTATAATTATAGCCAATATAGTTTTGAAAAAGACTATTATGGGAAGAAAAATTTATGCAGTTGGCGGTAACGAAGAATCTAGTAAATTATCAGGAATAAACACAATAAAATATAAAATAATTGTATTTGTTATAAATGGAATAACAGCAATTATAGGTGGATTAATATTAGTATCAAGACTTAGTACAGCAACACCAACAGCAGGAGAAGGTTATGATATGGATGCAATAGCTTCCGTTGTAATAGGAGGAACAAGTGTTAATGGTGGTGAGGGAAGTGTTTTAAAGACAATTATAGGAGTTCTTCTTATGAGTGTAATAAGCAACAGCTTTAATCTTATAGGAGTAAATATATATTTCCAATATATTTTTAAAGGAATAATAATTCTTGTTGCTGTAGGTTTTGGAAGTTTTAAAAAGAAATAATATAAATTTTTAATTAAAAAGAAGGAGGTACAAAGATGAAAAAGGTTTTATTATTTATTTTAGGGTTAGTAATGAGTATAACTGCTTTTGCTCAGGAGAAAGTAATCGGTGTATCATTACCGGGACCTGTTGGTTATTTTATAGCCGTAAGAGAAGGAATGGATAATCAGGCTGCAAAAGAAGGAGTAAAATTAGAATATGCTGATGCAAACTGGGATCCTATCAAACAATTATCTCAAATTGAAGATTTTGTAGCTAAAAAAGTTGACTTAATTGCTGTAGCAGCAGCTGATTCTGAAGCAATTAAAGGTGCAATAGTAATAGCTCAGGAAGCTGGAATTCCGGTAATTGCTTTTACTAATTCTATAGGAACTGATGAAGATGGAAGATATCCAGGTATAGTTACTTATGTTGGACAAAATGAGGTTAAAACAGGAGCTTTAACAGGAAAAATAGCTAAAAATTTATTAAAAAAAGATGATGCAAAAGTTGTATTAATTGAAGGAGTACCAGGAACACCACCTCAAAGAAACAGAAGAAAAGGATTAATAGAAGAGCTGGAAGGAACAAAATTTGAAATAGTTTTCAATCAAACAAGCAGATGGGAAAAAGAAAAAGCAATGAAAATAACTGAAGACTTAATTCAAAAAAATCAAGAAATGGATGTAATTATAACTCAAGATGATAACTCTGCTATTGGTGCAGGAATGGCTTTACAAGAAGCTGGTTTAAAAGACAAAGTATTTGTAATTGGTCTTGGTGGAAGTAAAGAAGGTCTTGCAGCTATAAAAGCCGGCATAATAGACGGAACTACTTATATGTCTGCTGTTGAAGAGGGAGCTGTAACTATTGAAATGGCTGCTAAAGCTTTAAAAGGTGAAAAAGTTGAAGATGTTACTCCAATGATTCAAGTTGAAGTAAATAAAGCAAACGTAGATAACTTTAAAGGTGAATGGTAAAATTTTAAAAGATGTAAACAATATTGTAAATACTAATACATAAACACTAAAGAATAAAAAACAAAAAGGAGAATCCACAAAAGTGAATTCTCCTTTTTTAAATATTTATAAACTAATGTTTAATTATTATTTAACAGGGTTAGTTGCTTTTTTGTAAGCACCTTCAGAACCAAATACATCAACTATTTTAGTTTTATAGTAAGCTTTCATTTCCTCTTTAGCTGGTCCTAAGTATTTTCTTAAGTCGAATTCTCCTGGTTTTTCAGAAAGAACTTTTCTTAAAGCAGCAGTGAATGCAAGTCTTCCGTCAGTATCAACGTTGATTTTAGCAACTGCTGATTTAGTAGCTTTTCTTAATTCAGAATCAGGAATTCCGATAGCGTCTTTTATTGTTCCACCATATTGTTTTATCATTTCAACATATTGTCCTGGAACAGCAGAAGATCCGTGTAATACGATAGGGAATCCTGGGATTCTTCTTCCTACTTCTTCTAATATGTCAAGTCTTAATTTAGGGTCATCACCTGGTTTGAATTTGTGAGCTCCGTGAGAAGTTCCAATAGCGATTGCTAAAGAGTCAACTCCTGATTGTTTAACGAAAGCTTCAACTTCGTCTGGGTTAGTATAGATATGATCAGCAGCTTTAACATCATCTTCGATTCCTGCTAAAACTCCTAATTCAGCTTCTACTGTAACATCTTTAGAGTGAGCATACTCAACAACTTCTTTTGCTTCTGCTACGTTTTGGTCAAATGGATAGTGAGAACCATCTATCATTACAGATGAGAATCCATTGTCTATACATTTTTTAGCAACTTCAAAGCTTGGTCCATGATCTAAGTGTAAAGCTACAGGAATGTCTGATCCTGATAATTTTACATAGTCAACTGCTGCTTTAGCAATCATTGGTACCATGTAAACTCCCATATATTCCATAGCTCCTTTAGAACATTGAAGAATTACTGGTGAACCCATTTCAGCACAAGCTTCAACAATAGCCATAGCTTGTTCCATGTTGTTGAAGTTGAATGCTGGTACAGCATAACCGTTTTCATTTGCTTTTTTAAACATTTCTTTTGTGTTTACAAGACCTAGGTCTTTATAGTTGTACATATTTTTCCTCCTATGAATAATTTTTACCCACCACAATTTTACCAAAAATTCAAAATAAAATCAATTATATAAATTATATTTTTATTTTTTTTAAAATATGTCTGAGAAAATACTTCAATTTCATCTTTTTACTGAACATTACAAAGACTTCCGGAACAAGTTCAATAACGTTTTCCATCACATTTTTGTACCTTCCTAAATGATTAAAAATTGAGCAATTTTTGCTCAATAACCAAGACAGCATAATTAAGTTTATAATTCTTAAAAAATTAACAGCAAAATTTTCCAGTCCGGCTTTTGTTATATACATATTGAACACCTTAAACAATACCTCTCCTTCCTGATGAGAAAATATCTGTATAAGAAATGTTCCTAAGTATATATATATTAAGACTCTTAATTTCTTAATATTGTTTAATAAATTTTTATTTAAAAAGATGTTAAGGAACAGTTCTGCAAAAAAAACTGCTCCTATAACTCTCAAATCATTCAGTACAATACTTATTACAAAGAATGCAAGCAGAATACTATTTAGTAACAACTTTTACTCCATTCATATAAGGAACTAATGCCTCTGGAATTAAGAAAGATCCATCTTCCTGCTGATAGTTTTCCATAATAGCAACTAAAGTTCTTCCTACTGCAAGTCCAGAACCATTTAGTGTGTGAACAAATTCACTTTTGTTGCTTCCGTTTGGTCTGTATTTAAGTCCCATTCTTCTAGCTTGGAAATCTTCACAGTTTGAACAAGAAGAGATTTCTCTGTATTTGTTTTGAGATGGTAACCATACTTCAACATCATAAGTTTTAGCTGATCCAAATCCGATATCTCCACTGCATAGAGATATTACTCTGTATGGAAGTCCTAATATTCTTAATACATCTTCTGCATTGTCTACCATTTTTTCTAATTCATCATAAGAAGTTTCTGGAGTAGCAAGTTTAACCATTTCTACTTTATTGAATTGGTGAACTCTGATTATTCCTTTAACATCTTTACCGTAAGATCCAGCTTCTCTTCTGAAACATGGAGAGTATGCTGTATAGTATTTAGGTAAATCTTTTTCATCTAAAATTTCTTTTCTATGGATATTTGTCATTGTAATTTCAGAAGTAGAAATTAAGAACATGTCATCATCTGTTCTGTACATATCTTCTTCAAATTTAGGTAATTGTCCTGTTCCTTCACAGATTTCTCTGTTTACTAAGAATGGAGTTATATGCTCAGTATATCCGTGTTTTTCAGTATGTAAGTCAAGCATGAAGTTGATTAATGCTCTTTCAACTCTTGCAGCTCCTCCTCTATAAAGAACGAATCTTGATCCAGATAATTTAGAACCTCTTTCAAAGTCTAATATTCCTAATTTTTCTCCAATTTCCCAGTGAGATTTTGGTTCAAAATCAAATTTTTTAGGTTCTCCCCATCTTCTGATTTCTACGTTTTCATCTTCTGATTTTCCGATTGGTGTAGTGTCGCTTAATTTATTAGGAATTGTCATTTGAATATATTTTATTTTTTCATCAACAGCAGCTAATTTTTCATCTAATTCTTTAATTTTAGCAGAAACTTCTCCCATAGCTTTAATTAATTCAGATGCATCTTCTTTAGCTTTTTTTAATTTTGCTATTTCAGCAGATTCGCTGTTTCTTTTATTTTTTAAAGCTTCAACTTCTCCAAGAATCTCTCTTCTTTCTTCGTCTAATTTACTGAACTCGTCAAGAGTAAGGTCGCTTCCTCTGTTTCTTAGCCATTCCTCCACTTGTTCTTTATTTTCACGCATAAATTTTAAATCTAACATATCTATTTTCCCCCTTAATTATATTTCAATCATTCCATATTTTTTTATTGATACTTCATCTGCTCCCACACCGCATATATTTAAAAGCGAGTTAGGGGACATATTTTCAAGTATCATCGATATTTTATTATCTTTTATTTCATAATTTTTTATTCTGGATTTTAAATCCTTAGATTCTATTTTTCCTTTTTTTTCTTTTGTAAGAATTATCTCGTCCTGTGATAAAAGGCTTTTAATTTTTTCTAAGGAGGAGCCTGTTCCTTCAATTTCAAATTTCATGTCTTTATACTCCTCAGCTATAGATGTTTTACCGTCTATATCAATCACTTTGGTAAACTCAAAACCTATAACGCATTTGTTGCTCAGTCTGCTGAACAGCTCTTCATTTGTCATATCCTCTTTCAATTCAATATCCATTGCTTCATTGAAAGCTTCTGTTCCCAAAGAGATAGGATTCCCTAAAGAGATTCTTGGTCTTGGGTGAAAACCTTGGCTGTACTTCACCGGAATGCCGCTTTTTCTAAGCATTCTGTCTAAAAATCTCAAAAGGTCTAAATGAGAAATATATTTCATGTTTTCATACTTGTTAAAAAATAATCTTTTCTTCATCTTAAATCCTCTTTTACTTTCTTGATATTCCCTATTGTACCATGGAAAGAGAATTTATTAAATAGGAAATAATAAAAAAATAGAGGTTATTATAATTTTGTTTCACAAATTACAGAAAAGTTTGCAAAATAATAAATAAGAAATAAAATGAAGAGTAAAACTTTTTTAGAAAATTTTACTCCTCATTTGTTATCTAATAATATTTACTTTATTATTATTTTTTTTATTTTTCCATTTCTTAATACTTCAACTATTCTTTTTTCTTTTTGAGATAAAAAATCCAATTCCTCAAGACTATATTGATTTAATATTTTTTTCTCATCTATCTTTACTATTATATCTCTAGCTAAAAAACCATCTTTATATGCTTGGCTACCTTTAAAAACATTAAAAACTACAATTCCTTCTGTTATATCTTTGGGTATTTTAAAGTTATCTCTTATATCTTCTATATCACATATTAACATTCCATAACCTATTTCTTCTTCTGTTAATTTTTTAAAAAATATACTTTCATATCCATATATGTACATCGTTTCAGTTATAGGAATATATTGAGTTGAAGTAGTAGTTGATGTTCCAGTGTAATAAGAGTTTCCATAATCATAATTGTATATTGAACCAGAAGAAGTTGTTGTTGAGTAAACAGGCATAGATATTACTGTTTCATAACTATGCTTTCCTAAATATGTTTTTGAATAAACAACTAAATTAGCTCCTATCTCTGCTGCAAATCTTTTTATTTTATTTTCGCTTACACTCTCTTCTCTAAAAGCTGAAAACCCTAATGCAACATAACCATTTCTTTCTTTTTCAAATAAAAATTTTTCTATATCTGTTTCAGTTAAAGGTATGCTTGTTTTTTCAATTCTTATATCTTTTTTATCTTTTAATGGTTCTTCTTTATAGAAATTGTAACTTTTGTAGTATTTTTTATATGGATTATTTGTACATCCTACTAGTAAAAGAAAAATAAAACAAATTAAAATTTTTTTCATAAACTTCCCCCATTATGCCTATATAATTTTTTATTTTTCTAATTCCTGCTCAAGTTTTTTAACTCTCTTCAGTAATTCAGGAAGTTTTTTTGTTGCTGCCTGAATCTTTAAGTTTTCTTGAAGAGGAACTATAGGATGCCCTCCAAGAACCTGATTATCTTTTACATTTCCGGAAATTCCTGATTTAGCAGCTACCATTATGTTGTTTCCTATTTTGATATGTCCGCCTATTCCAACTTGTCCGCCTATTGTTACATTGTTTCCAATCTCTGTACTTCCTGCAACACCAGACTGAGATGCCATAAGGAAATTTTCTCCAATTATTACATTATGTCCTATTTGAATTAGGTTATCAAATTTAGCAAATTTCTTAACAACAGTATCTCCTATTGCTCCTCTGTCAATAGTCGTATTTGCTCCAACTTCCACATCATCTTCAATAACAACTCTTCCAATCTGTTCTATCTTCTGATTGTTTCCATTAACTTTTACAAATCCGAAACCATCTGCACCAATAACTGCTCCCGGCTGAAGAACAACTCTTTTTCCGATTTCACAAAACTCTCTGATAGTAACATTTGGATATATTATACTGTCATCACCTATTGTTACTCCTTCACAAATAGTAACATTTGGATATATTTTTACATTTTCCCCTATTTTTACATCGTGCCCTATATAAACATGAGGTCCTATCTCAGCAGTAGCTGCAATTACAGCAGAATCTTCAATAGGTTTTTCCATTTTCTTAAGAGTCTTTTTAAAATGTGCAAGAAGTTTAGGCATAAGTTTTCTTGGTTCCATTTTTGTAACAATATATGTTTTTCCAATTTCAGGTAAAGGAATATCAGGTACAATGATTACCTTAGCTTTTGTTTCGTTTAATTTGTGCAGAAATTTTTCATCAGCTGCAAATGTAAGCTCATCTTCTTTAGCTTGAAAAAAAGGAGACAGAGCTCTTACTACAAGATTTTTGTCCCCTTTTATTTCGCTTTCAAGAAGATCAGCTATTTCGCTTATTTTATAGCTCATAGCGTCCTCCTGTTTATTCACTTGTTATTATTTTGTTTTTTCCATTTCTTGTAAAACTTTGTCTGTTATATCTGTTCCACCGTATTTAACAGCTCCAGTTTCTAATACATAATCGTATTTTCCTGCTTTAGCAACTTTAGCAATAGATGCGTTCATTGTTTTTTCAACTTCTTGGATTCTTATATTTTTTTCTTTTTCTAATTTCATTTGAGAATCTCTTACAAATTTATCTAAAGCCTTTACTTTATCTTCAAAAGCTTTTTTCTCTGCAGCTGTAACTTTTTCTCCTTTAGATTGAAGTTCAACCTGCATTTTCTTTAACTCAACTTGTTTTTGATTTAAAGTATTGTCAAGAGCTGCTCCCTGTTTCTTTAAGTTTTGTTCTATAACTTTTGTTTTAGAATATTTAAAGAATAATTCCTGAGTATTTACTACTCCTACTTTGTCTGCAAAAGCTGTAGCTGACATAACAACTGCAAGTGCTAAAACTGATATTTTTTTCATTGTTGTTCCTCCGGTTTTTTTATTTATGTGCTTATTAGAATGATTGTCCCATGTTGAAGTAGAACTGCATTCCGCTTTCTTCATCGTCCCCGATAGGCCATCCAAAGTCAAATCTTAATGGTCCCATTGGTGTGTTGATTCTTAAACCTACTCCTGCTGCCATAGCTATGTCATCAGGCATTTTTTCATCTCTGTGGTATCCTCTGTCAATACCATCATAATCCCATGCTCTACCAAAGTCAAAGAATAATACTCCACCTAAAACATCGTTAAACTCTGTTCTGTTTTCTATACTTGCAGTGAATTTTCTCTTACCTCTGAATGTTCCTCCGTCAAATCCTCTTAAAGTGCTGCTTCCTCCAACCCAGTATCTTTGAGATTCTTTTGTTCCATCAGATTGGATACCAAATACAGCTTTGTAAGCAAATGTATTTTTCTTGAAGAAACCTCTGTGGTATGTTCTTAATTCTAATGTTGTATTTGTGAAGTAATCTGAATTTTCTCCAGATGCATATCCACCTTCAACCTGCCATCTAGCATATTTTCCTCTTGTAGGGTTGAAATAGCTGTTTCTTGTGTCATAAGTTATTGAAGGGAATAAGCTCCATAAGTAGTAGTCATCGTTATAATAGTCATAAGCCATGAACTTAGGCTTAGTTTCTACATACTCAAGTTTTGTTCCTAGTCCTACTCTTACATTTTTAGTAATACCTTTACCAACGTTTATTCTACCACCAATAGTGTCTATTTTATTGAAAGCTTCACTATCGTCGTTTTCATATTCGTTTTTGTAAATACTCCATCCCCAAGATATTCTGTCTGTATCTTTTATCCATGGATCAGAGAAGCTTATTGACATACTGCTGTAATCTTCATCAGATTTTTCATAAGTGAATGCTGTTGTCTGTCCTTTACCTTTCCAGTTAGTTTCTTCTAATGAAAGCATTCCCATAAGTCCTAATTCAGAACCATAAGAAATTGCTCCCTGAAGTCTTGCTGTTCTGTCTTCATCTATTAAAAGAACAATCTCTTTTCCATCAGAATCTCCAGGTATATCTCTTGCTTCATATTTTACGTTTTTGATATATCCAAGTCTTCTTAAATTATCTGCTGTATCGTTGTAATTATTGATGTTGAATATATCTCCGCTTTCAAATTCTATCTCTCTTTCAATTACATAATCTTTTGTTTTTAAAAGAGTGTCTGTTGCCTGTCTTCTGTTTCCTTTTTGTTTTGTAACCATTTTTTGAAGTTTGATATCTCTTACAACACCCTCAGTTACATATATTTCTAATGTATAATCACTAGGGTTTATACCAATATCAATTACTCTGGCTAAAACATAACCGTCTTTACTATATTTTTGAATGATTGTTTCTCTGTCTTTTCTAAGTGAATTAAAGTTTAAAGTTTCATTAGGTTTTGTTTCTAATTCTGCTAATAATTCTTCTGTTGAATATACTGTATTTCCTATGATATTTACTCCGGTAATAGTTGGGTTTTCAGTTACATAATAAACAACTGAAACTCCATTTCCATTTTTCTGTACATCAGGAACTACTTCTCTGAAATATCCTGATTCAAGCAGATTTCTGTATCCCTCTGCTACTTTCTTTTTAGAAAAATATCCTCCTACTTTTACAGGAACATTCTTTAAGATCTCTCTTGTTTTAAGACTTACATTTCCATAAACCTGTACGTCTCTTACAACAACGCTCTTGTCTATCTTATCTCTTTCAGACATAGGAATAATTCCACTCTTTGTAAGAAGTGATTTTGTATCTCTCTTTTCTCTAATATCCACAACAAGCCTTACACCTTCGTTGTAATACTGTGGATATATTGAAACATTTCCAACATAATCAAGTCCCTTGATTTTTTGGTAATCTGCTATCATGTCATTAGCAGAATATTTGTTTCCGACTTTTTGTTTCATTACACTAAGTATTGACGCTTCCGGTATCTCTTGAATATTTGCCACTACAATGTCTTCTATTTTGTAGTCTGACTCATTATTCCCCTCAGCACCATAAGCGAACATCAGCGAAAGAAAACTAAATAAAATCGTTAATTGTTTTCTCATTCTAACCCTCCATCCTTAAAAATCAAATTTCTTTTCAAACTTTAATTCTATATAGTAATTCATGTCACGGTTTTTAAAATCCATATTCTCTCTAAGTTTCTGTGCACCAACCCCCCATGATAAATTTTTATTTATTCTGTTGTAAACATTTATATCGTAATCAGCTACACCATAATTGTAACTGTTATTACTGCTGTCATTGTTGTCCCCTTCGTTTACAAAGTTGACTTTAACTTTCCAGAACAGTTTATCTTTATATATAGGGCTTTCTGCCTCAACATAAGCTCCTAAAACCATCGAAGATTCCTGCTCCACATCTTTTCTTTTTTCCTCTGCAAGTATGCTTGATCTTACATTCAGATTTGAAAATCCTATTCCTCTAAGTATATTTACAATAGGATTGATTACAATATCAGATATCTGTCCTCCTATAAGGTTTGTAAGAAGTATAGATACATTGTTGTTTCCATCTGTTCCTGTTCCATTCCCCTCTAACACACTGTCAAGACTGTTTACTGATACTTCATTTCCGCTTCTTACCATAAATGTAAGGTTTCTCACAGGTCCGTTAAGAGCTATTTCAAGGCTCTTATTATCTATAATAGAACTTGTTGAAAATACAATCTCCGGATTTAAATCAGGTATATATTCATTTCTGTTGTTAAACAACACCAAAGCTCTGTCTATTGTAAATCTATTTCCATTTAAAACAAACTCACCATCTTTGATGCTTGTTTCACCCAAAAAGTTTAATCTTCCTAATTTTCCTGATAATCTTCCCTGTCCCATTATTTTTCCATTGATATTAGTAAAGAAATTTGTTGCCTTATTAACCTTTACATCAATACCTTTATCGATGTTGAAGTTTACATTTATTCTTACTCCTGAAACAGCATCATTGTCTGCTGCTATCCCTCTCGCATTTCTAAGGGCTATTGCATCTGTCTTATTTCTTCTGAAAAAGTTTCTTAAGAAATTTTTAACAATACTTACAATTCCAAAATCTTCTTTTAAAATCTTTTCTATTTTTCCTTCATTAATAACCAGACTGCCAAATACAGCATTTCTTCTGAAAGATAAATTTGTGTTGAAATTCACATTAAAATAATCTTCATAAGAGTAATTTATGTTTTTCCCCTCTAATGATAAATTATAATCTATTTTTCCAAAATTTTCATCTAATAATTGATTTATTAATTTAGAAAGTTCTACATATCCTTTCAGATTTATTGTTCCATCATTCATATTACCTTTGAATTTATTTATTCTTAGGTAACCTTTATCAAGAGCAATATCACCATTTAAATTTTTTAAATTTATTCCATATTTTTTTGCTGAAAGATTAAAATTATTTACAGCAATCTGTCCGTTTGGAACTATATCTGAAAATACCAGATTTAGTTTTCCCTTTCCTGAAATATCATCTATTCCATATTCTTCCAGCAAAACTGAAAGAAAACTTAAATCTATATCTGAAGAGTTCACATTAAACTTATATTTTCCATCTGCCATATTGTATATTCCATCAGATTTCAAACTATTATTCAGATATCCTGCTGTAAAACTGTTTAAAACTATCTTTTCTTTATCTCCTGAAACATCTATTCCTATATTTTTTATTTCAGAACCTTTGTAAGAAACATTTCCCTCTGAGGCTTTCAACTCAAAATTATAATTATCAAAAGTTCCTTTGGCTTTTCCCTGAACATTTATTGTTCCTGCCAGATTTTCCTTATTAAAAATCTCATTTACAGGAACTGTCTGTTTTAATATTGCAAAATCAAAAGATTTTTCTTTTAAATCTATAATTCCCTCTGTACTTACAAGTTTCTCATCATTTGGTGAAAGTATATCAATATTTTTAAATAATATATTATCGTTGTTATACTCTCCTTCAAAAAGAACATTAGGAATTTTAGTTCCTTTATAATAAAATTCATTTACGGAACCTTTAAAGTTTCCTGAAATTTTATCATTTTTTATAGTTCCATTGCTTATTCCTATTATTCTGAATTTTACTCCCAGAATAAATTCGCTGAGCATAGTTTCAAAAATATCTATATGATAATTTCCAATTTTTTTGTCTAAGTAGTAATCAAAACTTAATGTATTTTCATTTATTTTGAAATTTCTTGCAAAGACTTTATTTTTTAAATAATCTATATCTCCGCCGAAATGAACAGTTTTATTTTCTCCGAAATCTATGACTCCGTTATTTACAGTAAATTTACCATTTAAGTCATCCAGACTTCCTGAAATATTTCCGTCGATTTCCTGAATATTATAATTAATATCGGAAATATTAACCACATCTTTATTTATTTCTGTTCCTTTTATGAAAAGATCTAATCTTGAATTAATTATACTGTACTTACCGCTTAAAGTCAAAAATTTATTAGCCGCATTCATAACTTCAAGTGTTCCGTCTGAATATTTTGTACTGATTTTAAAACCATTTATTTCATTTTCAGCATATTTTATTTTTCCTATTTCTCCCTGAAAAATAGCAGAAAAATCTTTTTCTTTTTTAATGTTTACTGTTCCAAGAATATTTGAAACTTTAAGTTTCTGCTCTGTAACTTCTACAGAAAGATTATCAAGAAAAAATTCTCCGTCTAAAATACCATTCTCTCTTTTTATGTATCCCTCTGCGCCTCCTGAGATACTTCCGCTGTAATCTTTCAAGTTGAAATCATGTGCTTTTATCTTAAAATCATAAGCAGTACTTTTTATATCTGCATATCCTTCAAGACTGCCTTTTATTTCATTTTCTTTGTTAAATATTTTAGATTCTATATCAATTTTATATCCGTCTTTTGTATTAAAATTATTTTTTACTGTATATTTATCAAGTTTAAAATCAATATATCCGTCCATTAAATCAATATGATTATTTTTCAGATTATAAACCATATTAAAATTTTTCTTCTGATTTAAAGATAAGGCTTTTTTATTAAAATCATACTTTCCTGTTAAATCAATAATATCTGAGTTAAGTTTAAAATTAAGAATATCCTTTTTTACACTGAAAAGAAAACTCAAATCTATTTTTGAAAGAAATTCATCTTGTGGTGAACGAACATTTACAACAACTTTTCCAATGTCATTTTTGTAGTGAAGTCTTCCGTTGATTTCTCTCTCAACAGTTCTTCCTTCTTTATCAAGCTTCACATCTGTATGAATGTTATTTACCTTTATTCCGCCATTCTCGTAGATAAGCTGCCCATTTATATTAGAAAAAGCAACTACCTCTTTTTTAAACCCTTTGCTGCTCTTAAAATCTACTTGTGCTTTAAAATGATTTTTTACAGAAAGATTTACATCTACGCTGTCAAACATAAAATCATCTATCTGCAAGTTTGTTTTTTCCAAAAGACTATATGCAGAAAGCTCATTGAAAAACACATCTTTTAGTTTTAAATCTACATCTACCCCTTTTCCTGCATTATACTCAACAAGAAACTTTCCTTTTTTACCAAAAACAAGATAATCTCCGTCTATTGCTATTTTCTTTCCTGAAAAATCAATATTAAGAGAGGCATCTGTTACAGGAGCATTCAAATCAGCATATCTCAAAGCTCCCTTTTCCAGTTTTCCATAACCAAAAAATCCTTCTTCATTGATTCTTAAATCCATATTAAATATACCGCTTACATCTGAAATCTGTCCTTCGCTGTCATATCCATACTGAACAAGATTTTCTTCTGCATTTATATTCTCAAGAAAAATTCTCATATCATAAGACATTTTTTGATTGTCGAAAGTATAAAGATATTTTTCATCTCCCTTGTTTCCTGTAAATTTCAAATTTACTTTATATCCTTTTTCAAACTGCACATATCCATTTACATTGTCAACATCTCTTACTATCTCACGGCTGTAAGAGTTATCAACATATTTAAGATCTGCATCATATACATTTATTCTTTTTAATATTGGACTGCTTAAATTTCCCTTCTTCTTTTTTTCTTTTTTATCATCACTTTTTTTGCTTGGTCCTGTAAAAACAGTTACAAAGTTTATATCACTGTCTTTTCTTACAAAAACTGCTTTCGGATTATAAATGTTTATTCTATCTATCTTCCAATTTTTATAGTCTATAATAAGTTTTGGCACATCAGCTATAAGAAGTTTTTTATCATAAAGCTGAGAATTTAAAACCTCTATTCTCCCCTCTTTTATGCTGCTTCCTTCAGTTATTATAACTTTTTCCATTTTCATTGTTCCATGAGTAAAAGCTCTTATCCCAAGAGATACTAATGTATTCAGCTGAAACATTGCAAGATATATCAAATAAACAATAAAAAAAAGAGGAAGGACAAACAATATTTTTTTATTTTTTATAAAAATATTTTTCATAATCCCTCCTCTTGTTTCTCTATATTTCTGTGTATTCTATAATGGTTTTTTTAAAGGAATACCTACTCTTCTCGGATATTTTTTATCTGTTTTTCCATTTTTTATAATCTCTACAATTATTCTTTTATCCTTACAGAATGGAAGTTCCTCTTCATGTATTTTTACTATTTCTGACTTTAATATTTTCAAAGCAGAACTGCTCTCATTCTCTTCATTTGTCCCTTCCATTTTCTGAGGAAGAAATCTTCCCTCAACTTTTAAAAATGGAATTACATATTCAAGAATTGTGTTAAGCTTTGAAACTCCTCTGCAGAAACCTAAGTCGTAAGACTCTCTGTTATCATCGTTTATATACTCTTCTGCTCTTGCGTTTACAGGTTCTACATTACTTAGATTCAATTTTTCGCTGACTTGTTTTAAAAAATTTATTTTTTTTCCAACGGAATCTATTAAAGTAAAATTTATTCTTGGGTTGCATATTGCAAGAACCATTCCGGGAAATCCTGCTCCTGTTCCTATGTCAAGAGCTTTCCCCTCTTCTAATTTTATGTGTTTCATTAAAAGAATAGAATCAAGAAAATGTTTTTCAATAATTCCCTCTTCATCTCTTATTGCTGTAAGGTTAGTGTGTGAATTATATTCAACTAAAAGTCTTAAGTATTCCATAAGTTTATCTATTTTATCTTCACTTATTTCAACACCTATTTTTTTTATTCCTTCTTTCAAATATTCTCTCATTAATTATGCCCTCTCATTTTTAAATAGATAAGAAGTACCTGTATATCTGCAGGAGATACACCTGATATTCTTGATGCCTGTCCTATATTCATAGGTCTTATAAGTTTTAATTTATCCTTAGCCTCTTTTGGAATATTCTCTAAGCTGTCATAATCAATATCTGCCGGTATTTTCTTTTCCTCAAGCCCTTTATGTTTTTCTATCATTCTAAGTGATCTTTCAATATAACCTGAATATTTTACCTGAACCTCTATTTGATATTCAATATCCTCTATATAATCTCCAAGCTCAAATCCCTCTATTATTTCACTTATATATTTTACATCTTGATAAGTAACTGCCGGTCTTCTTAAAAATTCAAAAAGAGTAATTCCGTTTTTAACAGGCTCTTCATTGTATTTTTCAAGAACTTCATTTACTCTCGGATTGCTGCTTCCCACATGCTGTCCTTTAAGTTTTTCTATTATCTCTTTAACTGCTTTTTCTTTATAAAGAACTTTGTCATATTCCTCTTTTGGAAGAAGTCCTATATCATAACCTATTTTTGAAAGTCTTAAATCTGCATTGTCCTCTCTTAAAATAAGTCTGTATTCACTTCTTGCAGTAAACATTCTGTATGGCTCGTTTGTTCCCTTAGAAACAATATCGTCTATAAGAGTTCCAATATATGAATCTGCTCTGTCTAAGATTACAGGCTCTTTACCCTGAATTTTTCTTGCAGCATTTATTCCTGCCATAATTCCCTGTGCTGCTGCCTCTTCATATCCTGATGTCCCGTTTATCTGCCCTGCTGTAAAAAGATTTTCTATTTTCTTGCTCTCCATTGAATAGCTAAGTTCCTCTGTTAACACATAATCATACTCAATAGCATATGCATATCTCATAATTTTTGCATTTTCAAGACCCTCTATTGCATTAAGCATTTTATACTGAACATCACTTGGAAGTGATGAAGAAAATCCGCTTACATAAACTTCATTTGTATCATATCCTTCTTTTTCTAAGAAAAGGTGATGTCTTTCTTTGTCTGGATATCTGAAAATTTTATCCTCTATTGAAGGACAATAACGAGGCCCTATACCTTGAATTGTTCCATTAAATAAAGGTGATCTCTCTCTGTTGCTTTTTATAATATCGTGTACAGTTTTATTTGTAAATAAAATGTGACATGGAATCTGTACTCTGTCTTTTATCTCTTCGTCAGGAGTTCTGTTTGAAAATCTTAAAAGTTCAGTGTCTCCGGGCTGTTCCTCTGTTTTAGAATAATCAATAGTTCTTGCATCTATTCTTGGAGGTGTTCCTGTTTTAAATCTTCCAAGTTTTATTCCAAGTTTTTGAAGAGAAAGAGGCAGCTCTTCAGAAGAAAGTTCTCCCATTCTTCCACCGCTGAAATGAGTTTCTCCAACATGGATAAGCCCTCTCATAAAAGTTCCTGAGGCAATTATAACTGCTTTTGCTCTATATTCAACTCCCTCTTTTGTTTTTATTCCAACAGCTTTATTTCCCTCTGTGATTATCTCTGTTACCATTCCTTGAATTACTTCAAGATTTTCTGTATTTTCAAGAGTTTTTTTCATTTCTATATGATATTTTGCTTTGTCTGCCTGTGCTCTCAAAGATCTTACAGCAGGACCTTTTTTAGTGTTTAAAACTCTTATCTGTATAAAAGTTTTATCTATATTTCTTCCTATTTCTCCTCCAAGAGCGTCTATCTCTCTTGCAAGGTGAGATTTTGCCGGTCCTCCTATAGAGGGGTTACATGAAAGGTATCCAATTTTGTCAAGGCTGATTGTAAATATTGCTGTTTTCAGCCCCATTCTTGCAGGAGCTAAAGCTGCTTCACAACCTGCGTGACCTGCTCCTACTACAATTACGTCAAATTCTTGCATTTTTCTTTTTCCTCCTAATCCTCTTTAAACTCTTCTTTCAGTCTTGCTGCTGTTTTTGAGTCTGTTGTTACTATAAGGATATCATTTTCTTCTATCACTGTGTTTGGAAGAGGGTTTGGTATAAAAACATTTCCCTCTCTTTTTATTCCAACTACGTTAACATTATGTTTTTTTCTTACTTCTGCCTCAATTAAAGTTTTTCCAAAAAATGATTTTGGTGCTTTCAGCTCTGCAATCAGGAAATTCTGTGAAAATCTAAGATGTTCCACCACATTAGGTTCCATAGCAATGAGAGCTGCTCTTCTTCCCATACGTTCTTCAGGATATATCACCTGATCTGCACCTATTTTTTCTAAAAGTTTTCTGTGTTTTGTTGAAGATGCTTTAACTATAAGTTTTTTTACTCCCAGTTCTTTTAAATTAAGACAAACCATCATGCTCGGCTCAACAGCTCCTATGCACACAAAAACAGTGTCAAAATTTGATATATCCAATTTGCTGAGTTGTGTATCATCAGTTGCATCTAAAATTAACCCGTTTTCAAGATAGTTTGCGTTTATAACTTCCTGTACAATGTAATCTTTTACGTCTATAGCTACTACTTCTTCTCCTGCTTCATATAACGTTTTGGCAACATTCATTCCAAAACTTCCAAGTCCTATAACTAAGTATTGTTTCATTCTTCTCCTCATTTCTACATCTATTAACCGACAAGTATATTTTCTTTAGGAAATTGTATTTTCTCTGTTTTATTTGAACCTCCAAGTGCCAGAGCAAACGTCATAGGTCCAAGTCTTCCAAGAAACATTGTGCATATTATAAGAATTCTTGACAGGGTATTTAAATCTGCTGTTATTCCAAGGCTCAGCCCTGTTGTTGCAAAAGCAGATATCACTTCAAAAATAACCTGCTCCATTGTAAAAGGCTGAATACTTAAAATCACAAGCGTTATAACTCCTATATATAAAAGAGACAATACAAGAATTGCAAGTGCTCTGTTCAACACTTCCCAGCCTATTCTTCTGTTAAAAATCACTATATGTTCCTGTTTCTTTACAACACCAATAATATAAAATATAATTATACCAAAAGTCGTTGTTTTAATTCCTCCTCCTGTTGATCCGGGAGAAGCACCTATATACATAAGAATACAGATTAAAAAGATTGAACCTCCTGTAAGATTTCCCATAGGAACGCTGTTATATCCTGCTGTTCTTGCTGTTACACTTTGGAAAAATGATGCCAGAATTTTTTCAAAAAATGTCATATTTCCAATCGTACCACTGTTATTGTACTCTAAAACAAAGAATAAAGCTGTTCCCAATGCCGTTAAAAACATTGATACTAATATAGCAACTTTTGAAGTAAGATCAAATCTTCTCACTTTTTTTCTTGCTGCCAGAAGGACAGAATCTATAACTGTAAAACCTATTCCTCCTATTATGATAAGATATGCTACTGTCATAATAATTGTAAAACTTCCTGCATATTTTTCAAGATTATCACTGAAAAGACTGAATCCCGCGTTACAGAAAGCTGATATACTGTGGAAAGTTCCAAAATACACTGCTTTTGCAAGACTCATATCCTTTGAAAATCTAAGTGTAAGAAATAAAGCTCCTATTCCTTCTATTGTAATTATTGTAAAAATTACTTTTCTTAAAAACTTAAGTATCCCTCCGCTGCTTTCAACATTCCTTTCTTCTTTCAGCAGTTCTTTTTCCTCATATGTTATTTTTTTTCCAATTAAAAGAAGCAAAAGAGAGGAAAATGTCATTACCCCAAGACCTCCAAGCTGTATAAATATAAGAACAATTATCTGCCCTGTAAAAGTAAGCTCTCTGCTGATATCTATTACTGAAAGTCCTGTTACACAAACTGCTGATGTTATGGTAAACAATGCAGGAATAAATCCTATGCTTTTCCCAGTTGCTGATGCAGCAGGCAGCATTAATAAAAATGTTCCTGCAAAGATTGCTCCCATAAACCCAACTATCAGTTTTCTTGAAAGAGAAAGTTTTTTAAAAAAATTTAGTTTCATTAGTTCCTCCGGTCTTTTCTTTCCCTAAATTATATTGTACTGTATTTTAGTTCTGCTTTCAAGTTTATTTAAAAAATCCCATAACCTCAATTAAGAAGTTATGGGATTAATTTTTTAACTATTTTCTGATTCCTAATTTAGCTATTAAAGCTCTGTATCCTTCGATATCTCTTCCAGCTAAGTAGTTAAGTAATCTTTTTCTTTTTCCTACTTTTTTAAGTAATCCTAATCTTGAGTGGAAATCTTTTTTATGAACTTTTAAGTGTTCTGTTAAGTGGTTGATTTCCTCTGTTAAGATTGCGATTTGTACTTCTGTTGATCCAGTATCTTTTTCGTTTTTACCGTATAAAGCGATTAATTCTTGTTTAGTTTTCATTTAGCCTTTCCTCCTATTATATTATTTAGTCCAAGTAACAGGCGGCTATTCCTGTAACCTAGATTAAATTTCCAAATTAGTATATCATTTATTTTGAACTTTGTAAAGCATTTTATACTTTTATTTTTTAAATTTTATTCTTTTTCTGCAGTTTCTGTTTCAGTATCTGCTGTTATTTCGGCTGATTCTGTTTTTTCTTCTGTTGTTTCTGCATTTTCAGCTGGTTTCACTTCTTTTTCAACAATTTCTTCTTTTTTATCCAATGTTAAAGGAGGAAGTTCTTTTCCTTCCATAATCATTTCAAACTCTTCCTGCATTATTGTTTCTCTTTCACAAAGTGCATTGGCAAGTCTGTCAAGTTTATCTCTGTTATCTTTAAGGGCTTGAATTGTTTCAGCATAAGTAGTTTTTACAAGTTTTATTATCTCTTCGTCAACTTCTTTACCTGTTATGTCACTGTAATATTTGCTTTGGAACATATCCCCTTCATTTGTACCGTCAAGAAGAATAGGACCAAATTTTTCATTCATTCCATATCTTGTTACAATGCTGTGAGCAATAGATGTCGCATGCTGAATATCGCTGCTTGCTCCTGTATTTAATTCTCCTGATACAAGCTCATCAGCTGCTCTTCCACCATAAGCCATTTTCATTCTGTTTATAAACCATTCTTTAGAATAATAATATCTATCCTCTGTTGGCAGAGACATTGTATATCCTCCTGCCATTCCTCTAGGGATGATAGTAACCTTATGAACAGGGTCAGTATCATTTAAATATAAATAGTTAATAACAGCATGTCCAGCCTCATGATAAGCTGTTTTTAATTTTTCATCTTCTGTTACAACTTTTGATTTCTTTTCAGGTCCCATCTGCACTTTTTCTGATGCTTCTTCAAGGTCTGCCATTGTAATCTCTTCTCTTCCTGCTCTTGCAGCAAGGATAGCAGCTTCATTAAGAATATTTGCAAGATCTGCTCCCACAAATCCAACAGTTTTTTTAGCAACAGTTTCAAAATTTACATCTTTTGCAAATTTCTTTCCTCTTGCATGAACTTCAAGTATCTCTTTTCTTCCTTTTATATCAGGTCTGTCAACAAATACTTGTCTGTCAAATCTTCCAGGTCTTCTTAAAGCCTTATCAAGAACATCTGGTCTGTTTGTTGCAGCTATAACTATTATTGTTTCTTCGTTTCCAAATCCATCCATTTCAACAAGCAGCTGGTTAAGAGTCTGTTCTCTTTCATCGTTTCCTCCACCTTGTCCAGAACCTCTTTTTCTACCAACAGCATCAATCTCATCTATAAATACAATACATGGTGCATTCTTTCTTGCTTTTGCAAACAAATCTCTTACTCTTGATGCTCCAACTCCAACGAACATTTCCACAAATTCAGAACCAGACATACTGAAGAAAGGAACTTTTGCCTCTCCGGCTACTGCTTTTGCAAGAAGTGTTTTACCTGTTCCAGGACTTCCAAGCAATAAAACTCCTTTAGGAATTTTTGCCCCAAGTTTTCTGAACTTTTCAGGTTCTCTTAAAAATTCAACTACTTCCTGAAGTTCTTGTTTTGCTTCATCTATACCTGCAACATCTTTAAATGTTGTGTTAGAAATTTCATCTCCGTTTTCTTTAGCTTTAGATTTTCCCATATTAAATATTTGAGGTCCTCCGCCGCTTCCTTTATTCATTCTGTTAAGCATAAAGAACCAGATACCTATTAATAATAACATAGGGAACCACGATACTAAAATGCTTACAAGGAATGGCAGCTCTTGAGGAGGTACTGATTTCAGAGAAATATTATTGCTTTCAATAACTTTTAGAAGATTAGGATCACTTCCCAATCTATCTGTAATCATTCTTGTTCTGAAACTTTTAAAGTTTTCTCCTTCGCCAATATATCCGTAAACATATCCCTCTTTTTCTTCTACTCTTGCAATCTCTTTATTTTCTGACATCTGAATAAACTGAGTATATGAAACTTCTTTAGCAAGAGTTTTTTCCATGTCTGAAAGCATTGTAGGCAGAGAAAGAAGTAATGTAAGAACAAATATAAGCATTACAAAACCTTTAAAACTGAATTTTCCTTTTCCCTCTTTTTTAAACGGCATTTTCATTCCAGAAGAAAGTTTAGCTCTTAATTCTGCTTTCTTTTCTTCTATCATTTTTTTAGTTTCTTCTTCCTGATTTTTTTCTTCCTGAACTTTTTCTGCTTTCTTTTCTTCTTGTTTTTCTTCTTGAGGGTTTTCAGGTTTTTTCTCTTCTTTTTTATCTCCCTCTTTTATTTCTTTTCCTTCCTGTCTCTCTTCGTTGCTTTTCTCGTCAGAAACATTAAGATTTGTGTCTTTTTCATTTAATTTTTCGTTTTCTTTTTCCATATTGTTAGGCACTCTATTTCCTCCTTAATTTTAGTACTATATTTTCGCTCTCATTTTCAGAAATAAATTTTTTACTTTTTTTAATACCTGCTAACCATATTATTTCATTTTCAAGTAAAATAACAGGAATTTCATCTCTTTTATCTTTAGGTACTTTAGAATTTATCATTATCTCTTTTACTTTTTTATAATTATTCATCCCAATGGGAATCATTACATCTCCCTGCATTCTTTTTCTTATAAAAAGCTCGTTTCCCTCTTTAAGATTTGTTACAAATTCACTGCTGTCATTATCTCTTTTCTTATTTTCTTTGAAAGCACTAATTATATAGCTGCCAAATTCAATTTCTCCTGGTATGACCATTCTTACTTCTTTGACTTCTTTTTTAGCACTTTTGCTATTTACCACAAATATTTTATCATACTCTTTTATTAGAGTACAGTCTTTATCTAATTTTATTTTTTTACTTCCACCTGAATAAAGTATACTCAATATATTTTCAATCTTTCTTCTTGAAACAGAAACTCTGTTGCTGTTCAAATAATAATTGATTATTTTTCCTTTTAAGTAAGAACTTTTTTCCTCGTTAAGCTCTGATGCTGAAAGAGTATTCTCATGAATATATTTAGAATAATCAGGTTCTAAAATTTCGTTTACTTCTCTAATCTCTTTCATAAGATTTCCTATTTTTTCTTTAAACTTGGGATTATATCTTTCCTCAATAAATGGAATCAAATCAAGCCTTATACTATTTCTTGTATAATCATTTTCCAGATTTGTAGAATCTACCATATAAGGAATGCTGTTTTCATTCAGATAATTCATAATCTCTTGTTTATAAACTTCATTTATAGGTCTTATGTATTTATCTCTCTTCTCGCTTATCCCTTCCAGCCCTTCAAGAGATGAACCTCTTATCATTCTGAAAAGAAAAGTTTCTATCTGATCATCTAAATTGTGAGCCAAAGCCACTTTATTCCCGTTTATTTTTTCAAGAACTTCATCAAAAAAAGAATATCTTATCTCTCTTCCAGCCTCTTCAAGAGTAATTTTTTCTTCTTTTGCCATATTTTCCATACTTTTTCTTTTTACAAAAACCTGTATTCTAAGTTTTTCTCCAAGCTCTCTTACAAAATTTTCATCTCTGTCAGATTCACTTCCTCTGAAAAGATGATTAATATGAACAAGAGCCAGAGTAAGATTAAATTCTTCTTTTATTTTCAAAAAAACTTCCAGTAAAAATATAGAATCAGGTCCTCCGGAACACCCAAGAACTATTCTGTCGTTTTTTTCCACAAGGTTTCTGTCTTTTATT